>JAFEFW010000032.1 GCA_018240405.1 Pseudomonadota bacterium | reverse complement strand
TGACGGGACTGTGGGACAGCTGGTCCGACGATGCCGTGGTGGATGACCGCGCAAACGGCATCTACGCTCGGCTCGACGGACTGCGCATGCTGAATCACACCGGGCCGCACTATCAGGTTGCCGGTCCGCTCAATATCCCGCGTCCGCCGCAGGGCCGACCGGTCTTCGTGCAGGCCGGGTCGTCGGAAACCGGCCGCCGCTTCGCCGCCCGCTATGCCGAGGCGGTGTTCACCGCGCAGATGGAAAAGGCGACCGCGCGCGACTTCTATACCGATCTGAAGCGCCTGGTAGCCGAGGAAGGCCGCAAGCCGGACCAGGTGCTGATCCTGCCCGGCCTCAGCCCGGTGATCGGCGCCACGGAAGCCGAGGCACAGCGCATCACCCGCGACCTGAACGAACTCAGCGACCCGGAGGTCGGGCGGCAGCGCCTGTCCGGGCGCTTCGGCGGCCACGATTTTTCCCACCTGCCATTGGACAAGCCGCTATCGCCTGAGGATTTTCCGGATCCGGCGACGGTCGAGGCATCGCGTAGCCGCACCGAGGTCATTGTCGGCCTGGTGCGGCGGGAGAAGCCGACGCTGCGGCAGTTGCTGGGCTACCTCGCCGGCGCGCGCGGCCATTTCGTTACCGCCGGCACGCCGGAACAGATCGCCGACCTGATGGAGGACTGGTTCCGCAACGGCGCTGCTGACGGGTTCAACGTCATGCCGCCGGTGCTGCCATCCATGCTGGACGTGTTCATCGCCGAGGTGGTGCCGCTGCTGCAGCGCCGCGGCCTGTTCCGCATCGGGTATGAGGGCAGCACGCTGCGCGCACAGTATGGGCTGCCGCGTCCGGACCTGTCGTTCCACGCCGCGCCGCAGGAGCGGCTGGTGCGCGGCGCGTCAACCTGACGGCGGAGCCCACGCTCCGGCAGCGACCCTACGGCGGCGGCACCGGCGTGTAATAGACGCCGTTCGCACCATAGGCGGGAGCCAGCCAGAGGCCGCCGCTGCACTCGTAACGATTGGGCAGCACGCGGAACACGCATCCCGCCGGCACCGAGGCGTAGATCGGCGGCGCCGGCGGCGGTGCATAGGCGACCGGTGGCGGCGCGTAGGCGGGCGGCGGCGCTGCCGCGGATGCAGCGGCGGCGCCAACCACGGCGCCGGTGGCCACGCCGACGGCGGCTCCCGCCGCGGCCGCCGCAGCCGGATTCCAGCCGCCACCGCAATTGTAGCAGGTGTTGCCGTAGTAGTTCACCGTCGCCGGCTGGTGGTAGTACGCGCCATTTGACGTCGTCGTCGTGCCGTACGCGTTGGTCGTGGTGCTGTGGTAGTAGCCGCCATAGTCGCTGGCATGATACGTACCCTGGGCATTTGCCGCACTGCCATGCCAATAACCGCCGGCATTGCTTTCATGTGCCACGCCGCCGGCACCCCATTGTGTGCTGTGGTCGTAGCCGCCGTAGTCGCTGGAATGCGAGACACCCTGCTGCGTGACCGTGGTTGAGTGCTGCCAGCCGCCGGCATCGCCGGCATGGGTGTAGCCGCCGCCGGCATAGCCGCGCACCCAGGCGCCGGCTGGCGTCGCGGCGAAGACGCCGGCAATGCCGGCGCAGGCAAGGAACAGAACGGACTGTTTCATCCTGGTCACTCCTATTTCTTGGCCGGTGGGTCGGGTCGCTTCTGGTCCGCGCCGGGTGGGGCGAACGGCATCTTCTTGGCGTTGGCTGCCTTGGCCGAGGTGAACATGGCGGGATCGACTTTCTCCAGCAGATGCCAGTTGGAATACTCGGTCTGGTACAGCGCATGCGCCGGTTCGTGCGGATAGACCACGCGCACCAGCCGTGGCAGGTGATCGGCCGCGCCGATCCACAATTCGGCCTGCACGTTGCGGCCGGCAATGGCGACCATGTCGGTGACCGTGCCGCCGATCACCTTGGATTGGCCGACATAGAAGGCCGATTCCAGGCCCCGCCGTTCGAACACCTCACACGGGTCGGCGACAATCATATCGGCAAACGGAAAGTAGACCGCCGCCTTCTCCCACGCCGTGTTCAGCATGGCGTCGACCGTCGGCGGCGCTTCGGCGATCGCCACCAGATCCTCCGATGGGACATAGGCCATCATCGCTTTGCCATCGTAGTAGAACTCGTCCGGCACGCCATCGCCCGGCGTGACGACGCGCAGCATGTTGGGCCGCATGAAGGTTACCAGGTTGAGTGTCGCGTAATACAGCGGCTGGCCGTTACGCGCGGCCTTCTCATATGTGTTCAGCGCGTGGAACGACATCGCCTTGGCGCCTGCGAGTGTCCGGCAGGACGCCTTCAGGATGTCCATCGCCTTCGGCTCGATCGGATGGCGCTCCGCCGCCGGTGCTTCCGACTTCGGCGGCGCGGCCGGCGGCGTCTGGGCATGGGCTATTCCCGGCAGCGCCAGGATCGCAGCCGCCAGGCAGAACAGGACCCGCTTCATGCATTGTTCTCCGTCATGTCATATGGCGCAGCGCGGCTCGGGACAGGACCATTGCGGAGCCGCCGGGGACCGTGAGCGCCGCGGGTGCGTCAATTGCCTGAACCGTTCAGCGTCAGTTCCACCCGGCGATTCTTGGCCCGCCCCGCTGGCGTGTCGTTCGACGCCACCGGATCCGCGTCACCAAATCCCTTCACGTAGACCAGGCTGGGCTTCACGCCCTGCGAGATCAGGTAATCGGCGACGTTCTGCGCGCGGCGCAGCGACAGATCCTCATTGTTCTTCACGCCGCGGGCGCGCAGGTCCGCGCCGACCGGCACGTTGTCGGTATAGCCGTTGACCAGAAGCTGCGTCTCCTGGATTGGCGCCAGGATCGGTGCGATCCGCGCGATCAGTTGCTGCGCCTCGCGCGGCATCTGCCAGCCGCCGGAGGGGAACAGCAATTCGCTGTTGACGGCGATCTTCACCGCGCTTTGCAGCCGGGTGATGCGAACCTGGTCCGAGGCGACTTCGCCGGACAGTTTCTGGTTCAGCTCGTTATATTTCGTTTCCAGCGCATCGTATTTCCGCTCCGACACGCAGCCCGCGAGGATCACGCTCAGCGCGGCGCAGCAGAACAATGAAAAGCGATTCATGCACAGTCTCCCATGGCTGGCCGCGGCCGCGATCCAAGGCGGTCATGGCACCACGACGCCTGATGCCTGACTATGCGGTTTCTGCAAAGGATTCGTTAACCGGCCCGCGATCGTGGTGATGAATCTGCAGGGTGCCGGGTGCACCGAACGTTCTTCAGAGGCTGCCGGGTGCACCGAACGTTCTTCAGCCGGAGGCCGCCTGCCGGCCGCGCCGCGCCGTCCTCGGATCGTGAGCATTATGTTTCATGTCAGTATCGGATATGCCGATACCGCATCATTCTGGTCATGTTTGTGGACCGCCCGCCTGGAGTCGCGCGCCCGTAGGCGGGTAAGACCTTCAACGCAGGTCAGAATTTGAAATTGGCGACCAGGATCGCGCCTCCCAGCGACAGGTTGCGCACGCCGTTGGCGCTGCCATCCTGAAAGGACAAATAGCGATAGCCGGCCGACAGGTCGACCCAGCTTGCGGCTGCATAGCCGATCCCGCTGTAGATCTGCCAGGTAAACGGCACACCGCCGCTGCCGGCGTCGACATAGAACGGCACATAGAACTTGCTGTCGGGGATGTTGATCCTGGCGGCAAGGCCGCCAATTCCGGTGAACAGGGTGCGCGCGCTCGTCAGGCTACCGGTGCGCGACAGGGCGATGCTGCGATCCGGTGCCAGGATGTCGACGCTCAGCAGGTAGTTGGTGGTGGTGTTGAAGCTCAACATGCGGAAACCGGCGACCACGTCCAGATTGCCCCAGGTGCCGTCCAGCAGCGTATAGCCGCCCGCCAGCGTCCAGATTGAACTCGCCAGCCTGGTGCCGGTGCCGAGCTGCTGGTTGCGGGGAATATCGATTGGTCCCGGCCCTGGGTTGACCGATGACAGCCGGCTGGTGCTCGTGGTCAGGCTGGCATTCAGATAGACAAAATCCGTCATCACCGAGAACCGGTCGTAACGTGCCTGCGCCCCCAGCATCATAGTGAAGTTCAGGTCCGACAGGTAATCGCCGATGCCGGCGTCAAGCGATGTTTCAATGGTGCCGCCGCGCGCGCCCTTGGCGTCGAACTTGGCGGAAATTGTCGGCAGCCAGGCATAGGGCGTCACCGCAAACGACCAGCCCGAGGAACCCGGCAACGGCGCGGACGCCATCTGCGCCCGTGCCGGTCCGGCAGTAGCGCCGGCGGCAACCAGGAGCGCCGCGGCCAGGCCGAAGCGGCTGCCGAACCAAAGAATGAACCGGCAAACACGGCCACTCGGCCGGTGGTCGACGCAGGTCATGCAAACTCCGAAACGGCGACGCCGTGGCCAGGTTGTCTGTGTAAAGGATCGCTACGATCCAGCTCGAAATTGAGACTCTCTGGCTCCGGCGGACTATGCAAATTCGGCAATTCCAGGGCTGAAATGGCTGCTTCACCAGTTTGTTGTGGGTCACCGCTCGCAACGTACACGTCTGGCGCCGTCTCTCTGTGCTGGCGGCGTTTGCGAAAATCATGCGCGGCGTACTTGAAGAACCATAGAGCTTAACGAAGATCATTGCGTGGCGGGACCCGTGCCGTAGCGCGCAGCAATCCATTTATTGCGACTGACGCCGCATAGGCTCCGGCGGTGCGATTGGGACAGCAGCCCCGCATCCTCCGTGATCATTCATCTGTTGTGCGCGTGATTTCGCGCGGTCAGCCGCCCGACTGCGGGATCGGACATGCGCCGCCACCCGCACCCGTCGTGACAAACCGCAAATGAGCGCGCGCGAACGGGCAATTCGTGCGTTTGCCCTTGCGCTCTGATAATCGCATGGCAGATGAGACGCGGTTCTGCATTGACATGGCAACGATCACCCGTGCACCGGTGCGCCGCTGTCACGCAGCCCGTGCCGGTGCCTATCCAATCCTCAATCACAGGAAAACCGATGATCGATGCTATGAAGGGCCGCCTGACGGCCGCCCTGGTGGTTTCGGCGCTCAGCCTGACCGGCTGCGTGTCCAAGAGCAAGTATGACGAGCTGCAGTCGCAGAACCAGCAGTTGCAGCAGCAGAATTCCTCGCTGACGCAGCAGCTTGCGGACGCCCGCGCCACGGCGGCTCGCCTGCAGGGCGCCATCAAGTATGTTGTCAACAGCGATCTGCTGTTTGCCTCGGGCAGCTGGGAGATGAAGCCGGCGGGCCAGAAGCTGATTGCCGACTTCGCCAGGAAGCTGGCGCCGACCCTGGCGCAGAAGCTGGTGGTCAACGGCTACACCGACAACCAGCCGATCGGTCCGGAACTGGCGGCGAAGGGCGTGACCTCGAACGAGATCCTGTCGCAGAAGCGCGCCGAAGCGGTGATGAACTTCATGATCTCGCAGGGCGTGAAGCCGGACATGATCTCGGCCGTGGGCTACGGCGAGAAGAACCCGGTGGCGTCGAACAAGACCGCGGGCGGCCGGGCGAAGAACCGCCGCGTCGAGATCAACTCGGCGGGCTAACGCAAACGGGCGGCCGGCACCGCATGTCCGGCCGCCCCACTGCAGCCTTGATCAGACTCCCGTTTTCAGCCGACCGTGTCAGGTCAATAACTGCCGGACCATTCCGGGCCTGCCATCGTGCAAGGGGGGAGGTGTGGACCACCAGGGTCGGCGTCAGCGCCTGAGCGAAGCCAGGGAGCGGCTGCGGGACTGGAGCCTGACGGTCCTACTGGGCGTCCAGCTCGTGCTTATTTTTGGCCTGGGTCCGGCATGGGCATTTGGCCTGCCGGTGTCGCACAGCTTCGTTGGCTCGATTTTCCTGATTGTCGTGTTCGTGGTGATCGTCGCTGCGCCAAGCTTCTGGCCAATGCTGGTGATCATCATCGCGCTGGCATTCGATGCGACCTCTGCCGTGCTGCTGCGCATGCCGCCGTCGGGCCCTTTCACCTACTGGATGAATGCGATCGGCGCGCTGCTGTCGATCACCGGCCTCAGCTGGGTTGTCATTTCGATGGTGTTTTCACCCGGCCCGATGGACCGGCATCGCATCGTCGGCGCCATCGTTCTGTACCTGAATATCGCGCTGGCCTTCGGCGTGCTGTACCGCCTCGGGGCTGAACTGTCGCCTGGCGCCTTCCGGGGGCTGCCGCCACTGGCGGACGTGCGAGAGACGTCCGGCCATATGATGTATTTCAGCATGGCGACGCTCACGACCGTCGGCTACGGTGATATCGTGCCGGTGCATCCCCTGGTGCGCAGCCTGTCCAACCTGGAAGCGCTGATCGGCCAGTTGTATCCCGCGATCATCCTGGCGCGGGTGATGACGTTGTACCACGCGAACCGGTGACGGCGGCTGAGTAGAACGCACGACACCTGTTCCGCCGACAGGCAGCGCTACCGGACAGTTCCGCCTGCGTGGCGGATCGACTAGCCTGCTGTCGCAGTCCTTGGCGGAGAGAGCGTCGTCATGCGCGCCATGGTGTTCGACGGACCCGGTCCGACCCTGCGGCTCGACCCACACAAGGCGATACCGCAGCCAGGTCCGCACCAGGTGCTGATCCGCGTGCACGCCTGCGGTGTCTGCCGCACCGACCTGCATGTCGTCGACCGTGACCTGACGGACCCGAAACTGCCGCTGGTGCCGGGGCATGAGATTGTCGGCACCGTGTCCGCCACCGGACCCGACGTTGCTGCCATCCAGGTCGGCGACCGTGTCGGTGTGCCCTGGCTGGGCTGGACCTGCGGCAGCTGTGTCTACTGCCGCTCTGCACGCGAGAATCTGTGCGACCGGGCCCGCTTCACCGGCTATCAGATCGATGGCGGCTATGCCGAGTACACGGTCGCGGATGAGCGCTATTGTTTCCCGATTCCGCCCGGCTTCACGGATGTCGAGGCTGCGCCGCTGCTGTGCGCCGGGCTGATCGGCTATCGCGCCCTGCGTCTGGCCGGGGAGGCAGAGCGCCTGGGGCTGTACGGCTTTGGCGCGGCCGCCCACATCGCCGCACAGGTGGCGCGGTTCCGCGGTCAGACCGTGTATGCCTTCACCCGCCCGGACGACGTGGCGGGGCAGGACTTTGCGCGCGCGCTCGGTGCGGCCTGGGCCGGCGGATCGGATGCGCAGCCGCCTGAACCTCTGGATGCGGCGATCATCTTTGCGCCGGTCGGCGCACTGGTGCCGGCCGCGCTGGCGGCTTCGGCGAAAGGCGCGACCATTGTGTGCGCCGGCATCCACATGAGCGCGATCCCATCGTTTCCTTATCGTATCCTCTGGGAGGAACGGAGCATTCGTTCCGTCGCCAACCTGACCCGCCGCGATGGTGAGGAGTTTCTGTCGTTGGCCGCGCAGGTGCCGGTGCGGACGACGACAGTGCCGTTTCCGCTGGCCGACGCCAACACGGCACTGTCACGACTCCGCAACGGTGAGATTGAGGGCGCCGCCGTGCTCGTACCCGAGGCGTGACGCTACGGCGTCTTCAGGCTCAGGATGTAGGCGGTAAGCTGCCGAGCCTCGGCGGGGCTGCGCGGCAGGTTCAGCATTTTCATGTGCGGCTGGCTGATCGTCTGCTCCAGCGACGCCTTTGTCATGCCGGGCCGGTTGGCGATCGCCATGAACGATGGCGCATTGGTCCAGCCGGACTTGCCGGTCGGTGTAATCACGTGGCAACGCGTGCAGTTCGCCTGTGCCAGTGCCTTGCCCTTGGCAATGTCACTGTCGGCGGCTCCGGCCGCCATGCAGGGCAGGGCGGCGAGGCTGACGGCCAGAATAGCAAGTCGGCGATAATGTATGTGAGCGACGGTGTGCATGTTCGTTGCCTTCCCTTCCCACGACCTGCCGGAGCACATGATCGAAACGGCACCTGAATAATACGAGGTGTCCTTGACGCTGATCCACCGGCTGTCGGTTCACTGTCATGGCTCGTTCTTCTATTTGCTCCGCAGGCTCATGACATAGGCGGCAACGTCCGCCGCCTTGTCCGCCGGCAGATTCAGTCCGCTCATATGGGGCCCTTGCACCAGCGTCATGACGGATTGCCGTGTCGTGGCGGGGCGTTCGGCGACCGCACCGAGCGAGGGGATGCCCGCTTCGGCGCCCGGCCGTGCGCGCGCCAGCGCATGGCACTGGGCACACACGGACTGGGCCAGCTTTTGTCCGGCGGCCATGTCGTCCGCAGCCGGCGCGGCGGGACCACTCAGCAGCAGCGTGGCCAGCGCAGCCGGAAGGCACCAGGAACGCGCCATGTTTCACCTCCTGCATCAACGGCATACGGCCGAGGGCTAGCCGCCCTTACCCCTGCTCATACGATGGTTCCCAGCATCCTCCTTGACCTGCCTCAATGCCGCAGGCCGCCGCGAAGTCCATGTTACCGTTTGATGGCACCCTTCCCAGGAGGAGGCGAAAATGGACGACCGGACCTTACAGCACGCGGTTGCCGAAGAGTTGGAATGGGCGCCACATGTCGATGCCTCCGGCATCAACGTCACGGTGCATGACGGCGTTGTGCGCCTGTCCGGCTTCGTGGGAACGCTGGCCGAGAAGAAGGCCGCCAACCGCAACGTCTGGCACTTACACGGCGTGGTCGGCGTGCGCGACGAGCTTGTCGTCAGCCCGCCTGCTGCGCACCGCCATACCGACGCCGAACTCGCCAGCCGGGCAGCGCAATTGCTGTTATGGGACTCGCTCATCCCCGGGCACGCCATTGCCGTGCATTGCGAGGGCGGTACGATTACGCTCAGTGGTATGCTGGATGAGCCGCATCTGCGGGCCGAGGCGGAGCAGCGCGTGCAGTTGCTCGCCGGCGTGGTGGGCATTGATAACCGGATCACGATCCGACCGAAGCATGATCTCGCGTCGGACGTGCGCGACAAGGTGCTGCGCGCCCTGGCTCGGCATTCCGAGTTGGACTCCAGCGGCATTACCGTGAGCGTCGCCGATAAGCAGGTGACACTCGGCGGCACGGTGCCAAGCTTCGTGCAGCGACGGATCGCCGAGACGGCCGCCTGGGCCGCGCCGGGGGTGAATGACGTGATCGACCATATGCATGTGGTGCGTCCATCGGGTGGAGCGAAGTCGGGTGCCTGAGCAGACGGCAGAGACCGCAAGAGGCGTCGCGGCGCGTCTCCAGGCACGGGGCCACGCGGATCATGCCGCGCGTCTGCATGCCGCCATTGCCAGCGCGGAAGTAAATCTGCTGATGGCCGTGCGCGAGGCCTGTCAAACCATCCTTACGGCGATCGAGGCGGTCGACCCGGTCAGTGCCACGATGGTCGACGAATTGCGGCTGGCGGTGGACCGGCGGCTTGATTCAGCGGCATAGGCACAACGACAGGCTGCCTGTGCCCCTGCTTTTTGACGTATCAGCGGCATCGCGTGGTAGCCGGCGCGCGATACGCTTGCTAGCATGACCCTTCGCCGTTGAAGGCGAGCATAGTGCCACCGGCTTAGCTATGCCGGAAATACCTGACTGTGACTGCATCCGATTTGAGTCAAGGAGCCAAGCCTACCGGCATGTGAAGCTCCAATGCGGCGACAAGTGGCCATGCCGCCTCGGTCGCCAGGAGAAACGGGGGACAACGGGATGGGACGCTCACAGCATCCAAGTCGCGTGCCTGCCTATGTCATTGATCATTCGGAAGAGATACTTTCGATTGCATTACGAGGCGTCGATACCGATCTGTTGCCCGACGCAGCACTGTCGCGTGCAGCGCGGATTGCATTGGTACGTCGGCTTGCGGTGCCGCGCGGTAAAGTCACGGCATCGGTTCGGCACGGCTGGGTGACGCTGCAGGGTGACGTCGGTGAGTTGTTTGAAAAAGAGGCGGCGCAGCGTGCCGTTGAGGGCCTTCAAGGTGTAAATGGCGTCACCAACAATATCTGTGTCGAAAGCGACGCACTCGCCCTGCAGGTGCAGCGGAAACTAGCCGAGGTGTTCGCCGACAGCAGGAGGTTACGCGCCGATCACATTTTGGTGACAATCCACGATCACACCGCCATCCTTACCGGCGCGGCTGACTCCGAGACAGAGCGCCGTGAGGCGGCCGCTGCCGCCCGATCTGTTACCGGCATCGTTGGAGTGGTGAATCAGATCAGGGTTGACGACGGGCCGGCGGTCCGCATGGAACGGCCGCTGCGATTATCGGCATAGCTGCCGGCGCTCCGGCACTGGCCTCCGCCTATGGGCTATGACGCGGAACAGTCGGCACGGTTGGCCGGCCTCCCTGGCCGAGTGGGTGTCGGCCAATGCTTCAGTCGGCCGGCATCAGCGCACCGCAGCCTGCTCACGGCGCCAGGCGTCGAACTGCGCCTCCACCTCTTCGCGCCGAACCCGCGCGGTGCCGTAGGTGGAGACGGCGCAAGCGCCGGCGGCGAGGGCGTAGCCAAGACAGTTCCGTTCCGGCCAGCCACGCGACAGGCCGTAGACCAGTCCCGCCATGAAACTATCGCCGGCGCCGACCGCGCCGCGGTGGCGCACCGGCAGTGCGGGCAGCCGGGTCAATCCCGCCGCCGTTGCCAGAATCGCGCCATCGCCGCCAAGGCTGACGGCGATGACGCGCGCGGCGCCGGCGCGGAGCAGCAGGTTGACCTCCCGCTCCTGCAACGCATTGTCCGGCAGCGGGCGGTCGGCCAGCGACTCCAGTTCGCCCAGGCTCAATTTCAGCAATTCGACGCCACTGGTCGCGGCCGCCCGCAGCGCGGCACCCGACGTGTCGAGGCCGAATTTCTGCCCGCGGCGACGGGCGATCTCGGCACAGCGGGCGTAGAAATCGGCCGGCACGCCGCGCGGCAGGCTGCCACTGGCGACGATCCACTCAGCCTCCACCTGCTCGATGGCGCGCAGCGCGGCTTCCCATTCCTGCGGCTCGACCAGTGGCCCCTCCGGAACGAAGCGGTATTCCTGGCCGCTCTGCCGGTCGAGCACATTGAGGCTGATGCGGGTCTGGCCACGGATAGGTAGCGCCTGCCACGGTACGCCGGTTGCGGTCAGCATCTCTTCCATCATCACCCCGGTGGCGCCGCCGACCAGGATGAGTGCAAGCGTGTTGGCGCCCAGAGCGTGCAGTACGCGGGAGACGTTGATGCCGCCGCCACCCGGGTCGAGATGCTCATCGGTGGTTCGGATCTTGTGTGTCGGACGCACCGCGGGCGCCGTGGAGTGGACGTCGATCGCGGGATTGAGCGTCAGTGTGGCGATGCGCATGCGGCGACCTGTGCTGGGCTCAGGGGGGACGGGATCTTTGCACCGGCGCGGTCGCTGGCCTTTCGCCAGCGGTCACGCGATGTCGTGGCGGAACGATACGGCGATCGGCTTCGTCGACCATGACGCAGGTCAACCGCCGGCTAGCGGCTTGCGCATGAAATAGCGGGTCTGGCCGTCAGGATAGTTCTCCAGCGTGCCGAAGACGTGGTACCCCAGTGTCTCGTAAAAGCCGCGCGCCTGGAATGTGTCGAGCCATGCGTCGTGGCAGCCTTGTGCGCGGGCGTGCTGTTCTGCTGCCGCCATAAGCTGCCGCCCGGCGCCCTGGCCACGCTGGTCGGCTCTGACCCAGACGGCGTCGATGAACAGCCAGCCCCAGGACATGACGCCGCTAAGCCCGCCGGCAAGGGCGCCTTCAGCGTCGGTCAGTCGCAGCCCGAAGCGGCTGGCGGCGAAGGGCACGGTGGCGCTGTGGAAGGCGTTGATGCGCTGCCCGAGGTCGCCACGAAACGCCGGCGGCGGGTCGTCCTCGATCGTCAGTTGCAGCTCCGCCATGTCGTTCCTTTTTTCAATTGATCCGATAGAGCAAGGCATGCTTGGTGCGGCGCAACGGATGCCGCCGGCGAACAAGGACGCCCGCAATGTGTACCACCTGCCGCGGCTCGCTGTCGCGGCGTCGTTTCGGGCAGTCGCTGCTGGCTGTTACCACATTTCCCGCCTGTGTCGCGGGCGGTGGCGAGACTGTCGTCGACCCTCGCATGCGGCTGGTCGTGCCGCCGGGTCCGCCGCGCAGCGTGGCGCTGACGCTGGATGCCTGTGGCGGCGGCGCCGATATGCGGGTGATCAGCCTGCTGCTCGAACGGTCCATTCCAGCGACGATCTTCGTTACCGCCTTATGGCTGCAGGCCAACCCGTCCACGCTGGCGCTGCTGCGCGCTCGGCCCGACCTGTTCAGCCTGCAGAACCATGGTGAGCACCATGTGCCGCCGGTCCTCGGCCAGCGACGGATCTACGGGCTTGCCGTTGCCGGCACGCTGGACGCGGTGCGGCAGGAGGTTGACGCCGGCGCCGCCGCGGTGGTCGCGGCCGGCGCACCGCGCCCGACCTGGTATCGTGGCGCGACAGCGCTTTACAGCGAGGCGGCGCTGCAGGCCATCGAGGCGGCCGGGTTCCGGATTGCCGCGTATTCGCTGAATGCCGATCGCGGCGCCTCCCTGCCAGCGGCATCGGTTGCCGCGCGGGTGGCCGCTGCGGTCAGTGGCGACATCATTATTGGCCACATCAACCAACCGCACCGGCAGAGCGGGGCCGGACTGGCGGCTGGGATTGCGGAGCTGCACAGAGCCGGCGCAGCGTTCGTGACGCTGGATGTGCTGCCAGTGACGAAGCTGGATTGCCGCCGCGGCCACGGCGAACTGGTGGCGTAATGGCGCGGTAGGGCTAAGGGCGCCGCAGTCCAGACACTGCCAAAGCCGGCGCCCATGATTTCGTCGCAAACCGCCGGTTATGCGGCCTGCGCCGGAACCTCCGCCTCGTTCGCCGCTGCCGCCATCTGCTGCTGGCGCAACAGGTCGCGGTAGGGGCCCGGACGCGCCGCCAGCACGGCCGGCGAGCCGTCATCAACGATGCGGCCGTGGTCCATGACGATGATGCGGTCAAAGCTCTGCAGCGTGGACAGGCGATGCGCGATGGCGATCACCGTGCGCCCTGACATCAACCGGTCGAGCGCGTCCTGGATCGCCCGTTCGGACTCCGTATCCAGCGCCGAAGTCGCCTCATCCAGCAGCAGGATCGGCGCGTCCTTCAGCAGCGCTCTGGCGATCGCCAGGCGTTGCCGCTGGCCGCCGGAGAGCTTTACGCCGCGGTCGCCGACCATGGTGTCGAAACCATCCGGCATCGCCTCGATGAAGTCGCGGCAATGCGCCATCTCGGCGGCCGCCAGCACCTCGGCTTCCGACGCCTCGGGGCGGGCGTAGCGGATATTGTCCATGACGGATCGGTGGAACAGCGAGATGTCCTGCGGCACGATCGCCATGGCCTCACGCAGGCTTTCCTGCGTGACGTCGCGGATGTCTTCGTTGTCGATGCGGACGCTGCCGCCGCCGACCTCATAGAAGCGCTGCAGCAGCGCCAGCACGGTGGACTTGCCGGCGCCGGAATAACCCACCAGGCCGACGCGCTGGCCCGGCTTGATCTCCAGGTTGAAGTCCTTCAGCACCGCCGGCCTGCCCGGATAGGCGAAGGTTGCGTGATCGAACGTCACGCCGCCCGGGCCGCGCCGCAGCACATGCGCACCGGGACGGTCGGGCAGGGCGTGCGGCACCAGCAATGCGCCGATCGCTTCATCGAGGCGGGCGACATGCTGGGTCAGGTCCACCAGCGCCACCGCCAGGTCGCGGGTGCCGTGCAGGATGTTGAACGCCAGCGAGGTGATCAGCACGAGGTCGCCGACGCTGGCCTGGCCGTTCTGCCACAGCACGATGCCCCAGGCGACCACGCCCGCGGTCAGCGTCGCGGTCATCACCGCGTGCACCAGGCGGATATGCTCCATGTAGTAAAGGCTGCGGCGGCGGGCGCCCATCTCGGTCGCCATCGCGCCTTCCAGCCGGCCCTGCTCGCGGAACGTCGCGCCGAAGGCGCGCACCACGCCGAAATTGCCGATGATGTCCACCAGTTCGCCGTCCACCGCGGCGGCCTTCGTCGCGTAGTCGCGGTGGCGCGGCGCGCCGCGCTTCGCCAGGAAGAACACCAGCGTGCCCATGGCGCCGGCGATGCCGACCAGCGTCAGCGCCAGCGTCAGGTTGACCGACCCGATGAAGGCGATCGACAGCGCCACGGCGACGATCGGCGGCAGCACGTTCCACACGCCGGTGTTCTCCAGCGTGAAGGTGGCATTGGCGGTAGCGCTGATCCGGCTGGCCAGCGCGCCCGGCAGGCGTTCGGCGAAGTAGGACGGCGCATGGCCCGACAAGTGGCGGAACAGGTCGCGGCGGATGTCGCCGGTGACGGCGACGAAGGTGCGGTGCGCGGCATAGCCGCCGACGCGCCAGGACAGATTGTCGGCGGCTACCAGGCCGCACAGCAGCGCGAAGGCGCCCCAGACAGCGCTTCCGGCTGAGGGCCCGCGCGAAACAATATCAATCAGGTTCTTCAGCCCGTACTGGCTGGACACGCTGCAGGTGACCGCCACCAGGACGGCGATCAGGACGGTCAGGTGCCCGGCCGGATGGGCCTTGATATAGGCGAACAGGAACGCCAGCGGACGGCCGCGCAACGCCGGGAAATCCCGGTGGCGCGGGCCGGTATCGGCGGGACGTGGCTGCTTGCGCATCCCGGCACGGGACACGGGCTCGACGATAGGCGGGGCGATTGCCCCCTGAATGTGCCCCATGACGGCGGCAGGCTCCTGCCGGGATGAGAGTTGCGGACCCGGACCGCTTCGATCTGCCTGGGGCTTGGTGCCGCCGTGCAACGGTTGCATGCGGGATTGCAGAATTTGCCCCGCGATTGCGACCAACACGCCGACTTTTCGCCACATTCAAAATCTATAACCGATAATTGATAGACGCGACGAGTTTGTGAAGTCAAGGGAAAGTCTCCCAGCCCCCTCACAGAAACGAAGGCGCCTAGCGGCACTCAACCCACAATACAAGTCGGGGTCAGTTCTTCATGCGTATTGCTCAGGTCTCACCGCTGTTCGAGGCCGTTCCGCCAAAACTGTATGGCGGCACCGAACGCGTCGTCTACTCGCTGACCGAGGAACTGGTCGCGATGGGACACGATGTCACCCTGTTCGCCAGCGGTGACTCCATCACGTCCGCCACGCTCGCGCCGATGCGGGAACAGGCGCTGCGGCTCGACCCCAGCGTCAAGGACTGGGTCGCAACCTATTACCGGATGGTGGAACTGATCTACCGCCGCAAGGATGAGTTCGATGTGATTCATTTCCACATCGACTACTTCCCGCTGCAGTTGTTCAGCCGCCAGAACGTGCCGTACCTGACCACGATCCACGGCCGCCTGGACCTGCCGGAGTTCGTCGAGACCTACGGGACGTTTGCCGACTGCCCGTTCGTGTCGATCTCGAACAGCCAGCGCCGGCCCATTCCGCACCTGAACTGGGTGCGCACGGTGCTGCATGGCATGCCGGCGAACATCCTGACGCCGCAGCCGGTGAAGCAGGAATACGCCGCCTTCCTCGGCCGCATCTCGCCGGAGAAGGGCGCCGACCGCGCGATCGCCATCGCGTCCAAGGCCGGCATGAAGCTGAAGATCGCCGCCAAGGTCGATAACGCGGACAAGGAATACTACGACAGCAAGATCAAGCCGCTGATCACCGGCAACCCCGATGTTGAGTTCATCGGTGAGATCAACGACAAGCAGAAGCCGGACTTCCTGTCGGGCGCCCATGCGCTGCTGTTCCCGATTGACTGGCCGGAACCGTTCGGTCTGGTCATGATCGAGTCGATGGCCTGCGGCACGCCGGTCATTGCCTTCAACTGCGGTTCGGTCCCCGAGGTCATGGATGACGGCCTGAGCGGTTTCATCGTCAACAACATCGATGAGGCGGTGAAGGCCCTCGGCAAGGTTCACACGCTGGACCGCGCCAAGGTGCGCGCCACGTTCGACCGCCGCTGGACCTCACGCCGCATGGCCGAAGACTATGTCGACGTTTATGAGGAGCTGATCGACCAGCAGAAGCCGCGCCTTCGCGCGGTGAACGCCTGAGACGGGGCGGCGCGGTCGCCGTTCGTTGCGCCGGCGTCCTGGTCCGCTTGAATGCGGCCCAGGCCTGGCCCGGCGGTCGGCTGATTTTCCGCCCGGGCTCTGTCAGAGGGATACCGCGATCCGGCGCGATCTGCCACGCGCCAGCTTTGGCGGCTGAGCTTAACCAAGGCTGAACTGACCAGGGTGGCCGGCATCAAAGGGCAGCACGCGGCGCCCACCCGCCGGTCGTGCGGGCGACCGGAGCTCCGATCGCCAGATCCGGGGACGGCGAACCCGATACGTCGGCGCCCCATTGTCGAGCATTAGACGACCACAAGCGACTGGTAGCCAAACGGAAACACCAGCCGCTCAGATCGAACGGAGCAGCGGCGACGTTATGCAGCGGCCGCGCGGCGCTGGGCCCTGCCAACGATATAGGCCACGCCTTCAGGCCCCACTTTCGTGGTGTGCTGGCAGCCGGCGAGGATTTCGCAGTGATCGCCTGGCCGGAACGTCTCTGCCTTGTTGTCGCGGGTCACTGTGATCTCGCCGCTCAGCACCATGATCCGAGCGTCAAAGTCATGCGCGTGCAGATCCTCGGCGAACGACGGAGGCTGCCCGCCATTCACGATCTCGAACCCCTCGCGGCGCAGGTCGCTTTCGAATGCTTCGCGGGAGAGCGGTCCGCCATTGCGTCGCCGGCCCGAGATGAAGGCCACGCCTTCCGATCCGACTTCCTCGGTATGCATGCAGCCGGCTGGCACCTCGCAGCATTGTCCGGCGCGGAAGGTCTCGGCCTGGTTGTCACGGGTAATGGTGATTTCCCCACCCAACACATAGAGCCGCGCGTCGAAGTCGTGGCAGTGGTTCGGTGCCTTCTGGTGCGGCTTGAGGCTCGCGAAGACCATGCGGAAGCCGTCGCGCTTCAGGTCCGATTCGAAGTCCTGACGATCCATTGCAGTGCTCCCGAGCCTATTGTGACGCGCCGGCATCTATGTGCCGACGGTTGCTGAGGTTGTGACAAGGCCATTGTTACGTCGATCGTATACCGAATGCAATCCATAATCCGAAAAATTTTCGGATGTTGAGCGTTCCACGGTACAGCGTACGGCACAACGCCTGCCGATGCCGCTACGGCGCCCGGCCGCCGTGTTTCGCTGTCGCCTGCAGCACCGATGCATCGTGGCCGCCCGCCAAGGCGGACAGCGGTCCGTCCTCGCATTCCCGCCCGGTTCCAGCCATATAGCGGCGGCACATCGTCTTCGGATCAGCCGCCATGCCGCGCAGCCTCAACAACAGACACCGGCGTGCGGAGCGACGGGCCCTGGCAGGCGGCCACGCAAGCCGCGCTGCGGGACTGCAAGGAACAGGCAGCTCGGTGCAACGCCGGTGCATCCACCAAACCGGAGCAGGTGTGACACGATCCAGCCCCGGAGAAGGAGGCGAAGCGTCGATGGCGATGCAAAGCCGCGCGGCCAGCGCCTTCGCCAGCCTCGGACGCGCCTATACCGGAGCGACATGCCGCTCGAACCACAAGGCAGCAGCTTGCATGCCGAACGGCCGGAATGGAGGTGCGCCGGCCCGCCGGATGATCGTGGCGCGGGAAGGAGAAACCGGCGTGGCCTTGGGCGTGCCCGGACACAGCATCACACTGATCGTCCGCGCGCCGTTCAAGCTGCCGGCCGCTGATGCCACGTCGAACCGCGTGGTGCGAAGCAGTGGGCAACATGCGCTGTGACCAGCGCGTCCGCTGATGTCGTTATCCTGGGCGCCGGCGCCGCGGGGCTGATGTGCGCCCTCACCGCCGGCCGGCGGGGGCGGCGCGTCGTGGTCCTGGACCATGCGCGGCAGCCGGGCGAGAAAATCCTGATCTCCGGCGGTGGGCGCTGCAATTTCACCAATCTGCACTGCCGGCCCGATCGGTTCCTGTCAGCCAATCCGCACTTCTGCCGCTCCGCCCTGGCACGCTACACGCCGCAGGACTTCCTTGGCCTGGTGGAGCGGCATCGCATCGCCTGGCATGAGAAGACCGTGGGACAGTTGTTCTGCGACGGCTCCGCGCGGCAGATCGTGGCGATGCTGCTGGCCGAATGCAACGCCGTCGGCGTGGACATCCGGCTGGGACAGCGGATCGGCGAGGTATCCCGGGGCGACCGGTTCCGGGTGGACACCGCGGCGGGTTCGATGGAGGCGTCCAGCCTGGTGCTGGCAACTGGCGGCCTGTCGATCCCGAAGATCGGCGCGACTGGGCTGTCGCATGATCTGGCACGCCGCTTCGGCCTGGCGCTGACGGCAATCCGGCCAGGCCTGGTGCCGCTGCTGCTGGGCGGCGAGGATCACACGCGGATCGCGGACCTGGCCGGGGTCTCGGCCAATGTTGGTGCAAGTTGCGGCAGGACCCGGTTCGAGGACGGCATGGTGGTGACCCATCGCGGCCTGTCGGGCCCGGCGATCCTGCAGATTTCGTCCTTCTGGCGCGAGGGCGCCGCCGTTCGGCTCGACCTGTTGCCGCAAGCTGCGCCCGGACTCCTGCGGGCACGCAAGCAGGAGCGTCCGAAAGCCGGGCTGCGCACGGTGCTGGGCGAGGTGCTGCCGCAGCGCCTGGCCGAGGCGTTCCTGCCCGCCAAAATGGCGGGGCGCCCGATCGGCGAGGTGGCGGACCGTGACCTCGCCGCGCTGGAAGCGGCGCTTCACGCCTGGGAGGTTTGGCCAACCGGCACCGAAGGCTATGCCAAAGCTGAGGTGACCCTGGGCGGCGTCGACACTGCGGAATTGTCGCAGCGGACCATGATGGCAAAGGCGGTACCGGGCCTGTTCGTTATCGGTGAGGCGGTCGACGTAACCGGCTGGCTGGGCGGCTACAACTTCCAATGGGCATGGGCCAGCGGGTTCGTTGCGGGCGAGGTGGCATGACGATACCCAAGGTGACGCGTTAGGTGGAGCGTCACTCGGCCCTGTTCTCGCCGGGGTTCACCAATTTTATCACCTTGAAGAAATGGAATGGCGGTCACGTCGAGCACACCTCGCCGACGTGCCGCGATCCGCCATCTACCCTGCCTTCGCCATCTCCCGCGCCTTGGCCGCCCGCATCTCCACGCTCGGCTTGACATCCGTCGACCGGCTGTAGATCCCCACCGCCACCACCAGCACGACCGTCAATACAGCGAACAGCGTGCGATACGCGTCTTCAGGCCGTGCGCCATCCGGCAGGCGGGGAAACGCCCCGACGATGAAGCCCGACGCACTCTGCATGCAGGCAACGCCGAGCATCACGGCGGTGTTGATGGTGGCCATACCGCGGCCGATGAGCCGATCCGGTATCGTGCCACGGCCATGCGTCATGATCATGCTGGAACAGGCGCTGAAGAATCCGATTGAAACGATCGCCGCCATCGCCACCGAAGCCGGCGGGTTTGGCCACAGCGCCAGCATTGCCAGCACGCCGGCGATCAGCAACGATCCGGTGGCGGCGATGCGCTTGCGCGTGTCGAACACCCGGTCGAGTGGCCCGAACACCAGCGAACCGACCTGATAGGCCAGCACCGCACCCAGCAGCACATTGCCGGAGGCGATCTTGCTCAGCCCGTGCACCTCACGCAGGAACGGGCCGCCCCACAGTCCCTGCACGGTGAAGGTGCAGGCATAGTTGCAGAAATTCATTGCCAGGATGAAGCGCAGGTTGCGGATGCGTAGCACCTCGACCAGTCCGCGTAGCAGTTCCCTCGGTGCTTCCGGTGTGCGCGACAGGAACGGGTGGCCGGGCGGGGCATCGCGCACGATCAGCCACACGGCCATGGCGGCCACGGCGGTGAACGCGACCACGCCGCCGAACACGGTGCGCCAGCCAACTTCGGCTGCCGCCCAGGCCAGCGGTGTGGTGGCAGCCAGGTTGCCCATCAGCCCGATGAACATCACCGCGGCCGAGACGGTGGAGAAACGGTCGGGTGGAAACCAGCGTGAGATCAGCACCATGGAACCGATCAGCATCACCCCGAATCCGGCGCCCATCAGCGCCCGCCCCGCCAGCAACACGGGCCAGTTCGGCGCCAGGGTGAAGATGGTGCCGCCCACCGTCGCCAGCAGCAGCATGCCGAAGACGGTGCGGCGCGGTCCATAGCGGTCAAAGAAAAAGCCGCACGGCACCTGCATGGCGGAAAAGCCGAAGAAGAAGGCGCCGGTCAGTGCGCCAAGCGCCTCGGGCCCGATATGCAGGTCGTGCATCAGGTCGAGCCCGATGGTCACGTTGGACGCGCGGAAGAAGTGGCTCGCCATATAGGTCGTGGCCATGGTGGCAATAACGATCAGGCCTTGGCGCCGCTGGCTTGGCGACATGGTTGGACGGTTCCCCAAGAGATTGCATTCGTCCTGCCGTGTTTGGGGCCAGAGCGCAATCAGAAGCGGTGGTTTCGGGCGGCCCAGCCGGAGCGTGTGGCTGGCCCGCAGCCGCGACTTCAATCCGGCGGCGGGCGTGCGCCAACACTATGCCGGGGTGCGACCGCCTTCATAACTTCTCAAAAAGGTGGCGCTCGCACCTTAGTTTGCTAACCTTGAGATTGTCCGACAAAATGTGTGCATGGGACTTGGGTTTTTGAATGACGGAGAAAATCGGTAGGAAATAACTACTGTCTTTGGTATCTGTTGGGAAATACCTGTCCACCGCCTATGAGGTTGCATCCATGAGCCATAGTGCACAGGGAGGACCTGAGTATCAGGCCATCATCAACACGGCGGTCGACGGTATCATTGTCATCGATGAGGTCGGGATCGTTCAATCGTTCAATCCTGCCGCTACGCGCATCTTCGGCTACGCGCCGGACGAGGTCATTGGACAAAATGTCAGGATGCTGATGCCGCAGCCGCATCACGACCGGCACGACGACTACCTGGTCAACTACCACCGCACAGGCGTTGCGAAAATCATCGGTATCGGACGGGAGGTCCGGGGCCGGCACAAGGACGGGACGCTCGTCTCGCTGGACCTCGCCATCGCGGAGTGGATGAGCGGCGGTCGTCGCCATTTCACCGGCATCATCCGCGACATCAGCGACCGGATTCGCGTGCGGGAGGAGCTGGAGCAACTCGCACGCAGCTTGGAGGAGCGGGTCCGTGACGAGGTCGCCAAGCGCGAGGCCGCCCAGCTTCGGGCCGCCCAGGCAGAGCGGATGCAGGCGTTGGGGCAGCTCGCCGGGGGCATTGGGCATGACTTCAACAACGTTCTGCAGGCGATCTCCGGGGCGGCCGATCTGCTGCAACGGCGTGCGAAGCTGACCGAAGACGGGCTTAAGCTGACGCAGATGATCGCCAACGCCGCCGCGCGTGGCGCGTCAGTCACCGAACGATTGCTGGCCTTTGCCCGGCGCAGCAATCTTCAGGCCGAGGCGCTGGACGTAACGCGCCTGTTGAACGACCTGGTGCGGCTGCTGTCGCAGACACTTGGCGGAGCGATCAGCCTGCGCGTCGTCATTGATGGCTCCCTGCCGCCGCTGATGGCCGATAAGGGACAGCTTGAGACGGTGCTGATCAACCTGGCAACCAACGCCCGCGACGCGATACCCAACAGCGGTGTCATCACTCTGTCCGCGGCTCCTGTCATCGTCGGCGCGCATGATGATGCGATCGGGCTGCCGCCCGGCCACTATGTCCGTATCGGCGTCGTCGACACGGGCAGTGGTATGGATCCGCAAACGCTGGCGCGTGCGACTGAACCCTTCTTTACCACCAAGCCGCAAGGCAAGGGCACTGGCCTTGGCCTGTCGATGGCCAAGGGCTTTGCCGAACAATCCGGCGGAATCCTGGAGATTGCCAGCAGCGTTGGCCAGGGCACAGTCGTATCCCTGTTCCTGCCGACCGCCGAAGTGACCACCGAGAATACCGTGCGACCCGACGATCCGTCCCAGCCGCGCATCCTGCTGGTTGATGACGATATGCTGGTACGCAACGTCCTCGAGGAACAGCTCTTGGATGCCGGATACCGGGTCACGGTCGCGGCGAGCGGTAATGAAGCGATGACGACATTTGCCGCCGAGGGGGCGGATCTGCTGGTGACGGATCTGTCGATGCCCGGCATGGACGGCATGACGCTGATCGGCAAGGTGCAGGAACAGGCGCCGGGTATGCCGGCCATTCTGATCACCGGCTACGCGATGGAGCATATACGTCTTGGCGACCGCGGATTGTTCCGTCTTCTACGCAAGCCGGTCACCGCCGCCCGCCTGTATGAGGAGGTCGCGACATCGCTGGCGGAGCGCCGCGTGAACTAGTGGCCCCACCGGTGCAGGGCGGTCGTCAGCTCCGCGCACGGTATTGCCGCGCACCACTGCATGAGGACGATCCGTGCCGAGCTGAGCTGCTGGCTAAGGTCTTTCGGTAACCACCACACTGCGTCCCATGCGGCTTGCCGCGCGCTCTCGAAAGCGCCAGGCCCGGAGCCAGAGCGCCAGGAATTACGGCCGCTTCAGCAGGTAGACGACGGCAGCGAACTGCGCGATCAGAATCCAACCCCAGACCATGAACGGCATGTATTCCTCCGTAGTTTGGCACGGCGCCTGTGAGTGCATGCCGACGACCCTGATCGACGTAAGTCAACTATGACGACCGTGCGGAGACTGGTGTATTGCATGACCGGGTCGTTGTGACGAGTCAGTTGGACTACAAGCAGCAGCTTTCGATTGACCTGGCAGATGGCGTTAGCGGGCCGATCGAGGCTGTGAGCGGCTTCGGCTCCCGATGGGATAGGTCGGGCGACCGCCAGGCAATGGATGCTTTGCGATCGGTGAAACTCGGCCCCGTCCTGCATGATCAGGTGTGGTCGCCAAGCCCCTCCCATGGGCGCCAAGCCGCCAGTCTCGCGTAAGGCGGGCGCCATCGGGGACCGCCGCAGATCAGTCTCCTGTCAACCGAGCCGATAGACTATTACGCTGTCATCTCAAGCGGTAGTCATGCGGGTGGCAGCTTCACGATCACGTCCAGCGCGAACCTGCCTGCGAGCCCCGGCGGTGGGCTTGGAGGTATCATCTATTCCGGCGACGGCTTTATGATTGCCTCACCGTGATCAAGTGGCGGTCCCTGCCCTCTGTGTCATATAATACGAATACGTAACAGAATGGAGACGGTGG
>JAFEFW010000329.1 GCA_018240405.1 Pseudomonadota bacterium | reverse complement strand
GCCGCCTGCCCGCAAGGACGTCGAGACAGTTCCAGTCCGTCCTCGGCAGCGACGGCGGCCAGTTGTGTGCGTCAAGTTCTGCAAAATGTCTGTTTGGCTATGGAATGATGTTTCCTTGTTCGGCTGGACGGCGTTTCCTTGCCCCGGCCTGTCTGGGTTGCGGCATTGGGCGGAGCGGCGGTCAAGACTGGCCGCAGGCCACCGCCGCAGGCGGCGCGCAGCGGTCTTGAGGGCTGCGAGCCCACTGCCACGCTTGGGCGGGCCGGGCGGTTCTGTCAGCATTCACGCCAACAAGTATAGTCGGGGTCAGGTGCGCCGGTAGGCTCGATCAGGCGGCCTTCAACATGTTCATCACGGTAGCCGTGCGGCGGAGGAATTGCAGCCTTCGGTGCCCGGCGGAGACTTGTTGATTGGGTCGGGAGCGGGATCGGAGGAAGTTGCGTAGCTCGTCGTAGGCGCGGCAGAACCGTCCGGCAGAGTACGGGCACTTGAACGCGCGCATCGGCTGGTAGCGGCCTTTGATGCCGCGGTGATCCTGCTCCAATCGGTTGTTGAGATAACGGCTGGTGCGATGCTGCACGTCCTCACCCAGCGTCGTGCGGATCGCTTTGGGATAGCTGTCGTGTCCGTCGGTGGTGACCCGCTCAGGCGTGACGTCGGTGACGGTCTTGGCCGATCGGAAGAAGGCTTTCGCAGCCGCCATGTCGCGGTGCTCGCTGAACATTACGTCGACCAGCGCGCCGTTGCGGTCAATGGCGCGATAGAGGTAGCGCCACTGCCCGTTCACCTTGATGTAGGTTTCATCGACATGCCAGCCACGGCCCGCCTTGCCGCGGCGATGCCGACGCAGGCCTTCAGCCAGGGCCGGTGTGAGTTTGGCTTCCCAGTCGCGCACCGCCTCGTAGCTGAACACGATGCCGCGGATCAGGAACATCTCCGGCAGATCACGCAGGCTGAGCTTGTAGCGCAGCCGCCAGAGCACCACGAGGGCGATGACGTCCGAGGGATACTGCGCCCGGTTCAGCCGGGTGCCGGCGCGTTCGTTGAACTGTTTGCCGCAAGCGCGGCAGCGAAAGCGCCGGTAGCCGTGCGCCGTTCGATCGGGCCGCTCCGTCACCGCCGTCGCGCCGCACCTGATGCAGTTCATCCCAGCCTATCCCGTCAATCAGACCCCGCATCTTGCCCGCGCCCGCGTCGAACGCCCACGCCCCTGGCGCGAGCGCTGACGTAACCAGAGGCCACGTGTGGCGTGGACAAAGGCACGGCTGGCGCGGGCGGCGCGCGCGCTTGTGCGTGAGGGTCTTGCGCCGGCGACGGTCATCGCGGCCCGTGGCTATCGGCGCACACCTGTTGCCCGTGACCGTGAGGCAGTCACCCGCGCTGTTGCAGCGGTCGTCGGCGAAAATCCGCGTGTTACGCTGCAGGAAGTGGCCGACCGTCTCGCTGCATTGCGCCTCTACCCGCCGCGGGGTGGCACGCGCTGGTCGACGTCGTCTGTGGCCCGCATGGTTCAGACGGCAAAGCGAGAAGGGCTGCTGCCGGCACAAGCGTGACACGTCATCGGCCGGGTCCGTTCAGGTCTATTCATGCGGTTGCCTCCAAGCCTTCGGCAATTCAGCGTGGTTCGACCGCTGGCTGCTAATTAAGCCGGCTTACATTTCCTTAGCCACTAATTAATCCGAAGGCTCTTTGCTTTAATAAGGTTTGTGGCTAACGTCCTGCCATGGCGGAGGCCAGCACCCACCCCACACGCCTTGGCCGCTTCGTTGAAACTCCAGTCGGCGGCGAAGTGGTGCGCGCTTTCGTGCCGCCGCCTTTGCCACCCGACCCGCCGATCGACGTCCTCAGGCTGCTCGACCGCCTCAGCCCCGCGGAGCGGGCACTTGGCCGTCTCGATGGCGTCACGACCCTCCTACCCCGACAGGAACTGTTCCTCTACATGTACGTGCGGAAGGAGGCGGTGCTCTCCTCACAGATCGAAGGTACGCAATCGACGCTGACCGATCTGCTGCGCTTTGAGACGGAGGCGCAGGGCGGCCAGCCGGTGGACGATATTCGCGAAGTATCGAACTACGTCGATGCCTTGATGTACGGCCTGGATCGGCTGGAGACGCTGCCGCTGTCCCTGCGGCTGATCCGCGAGATGCACGCACGCCTGTTGCAGAGCGGCCGCGGCGACACCCAGCATCCCGGCGAGTTTCGACGCTCACAGAACTGGATCGGTGGCACCCGCCCCGGCAATGCTCTGTTCGTGCCGCCGCCCGTGACGGAGCTCAATGTCTGTCTCGGCGCGCTGGAAACCTTCATGCATGAGACCGAGTCCCGGCTGCCGCCGCTGATCAAGGCTGGCCTGCTGCATGTGCAGTTCGAGACGATCCATCCATTCCTTGATGGTAACGGCCGGATTGGACGGCTGTTAGTGACGCTGTATCTCTGCGTCCATCAGGTGCTGCGGCGGCCGCTGCTCTACCTCAGCCTGTATCTGAAGACGCATCGCGCAGAGTACTATCGGCTGCTGCAGGATGTCCGGGAGCATGGCACCTGGGAGGCGTGGCTAGCGTTCTTTCTGGATGGCGTGGCCGAAACCGCCAATCAAGCGTTCGACGCGGCCACTCGCATTGTGGACCTGTTCAGGGCGGATCGGCTGCGGATCACGGCCGAGAGCGAGCGGGCTGGCTCTGCTCTGCGGGTGCATGAACTTCTGCAGCAGCATCCGTTCCTGACGGCTGGCCAACTTGCGGAACGGACGGGTCTCACGATGCCGACGATCAACGCGGCGCTTGCTGATCTTGCTCGGCTTGGCATTGTCGAGGAGGTGACCGGGCGACGGCGTGGCCGGGTCTTTGGCTATCGCGGCTATCTGGCCATTCTGAATGAGGGTACTGATCCGCTGCCGATCGTCAGATAGCCGGCGATTGCGCAGCCGTTGCCTTGTCCATTGCGATCCGCGCAGGGATATCGTCACGTGTCGAAAGCAGCCGACCTCGACATGCAGATCAGGGCGTTGCAAGAGCGACTGGTCGCGCTTGACCAGGAACGCGCTGACGCCGCGGCAGAACTACAGGAACTTTGTCGCAAGCAAGAAGCCCGCTCGGTTTGCGCCGATGCTGAAGGGCCTCCGGCTGTCGTGGCGAGCGTGACGTCGGAATCGTCGGCAGCCAGCAAAATTGCCTTGTTCAGAAGCCTGTTCCGAGGTCGGGAAGATATCTTCCCGCGCCGCTGGGAAAATTCGAAGACGGGCAAATCCGGCTATGCACCGGCCTGCCAGAACGAATGGGTCCGCGGCATTTGTGAGAAGCCCAGGATCAAGTGCGGTGACTGCCCCCACCAAGCATTCATTCTGGTGAGCGACGCCATGATCCAGAGCCATCTTCAAGGAAGGGATCGTGTCTCCAATCGGCCATCGTCAGGCTCCTTCACCGCCGGCGTGTATCCGATGCTGCCCGACGAAACCTGTTGGTTCCTGGCTGCCGATTTCGACAAACAGTCCTGGTCTCACGACGCCTCCGCCTATCTTGCAACCTGCCGGGAGAAGGACGTGCCTGCCGTTTTGGAGCGCTCCCGCTCAGGCAACGGCGGACACGTCTGGATCTTCTTCTCGGAACCGATTCCGGCCGGCGAGGCCAGACGGCTCGGGTCATATCTACTCACCGAAACGATGGAGCGCTGCCCCGATATCGGCCTCGACTCTTACGATCGCTTCTTTCCCAGCCAGGACAACATGCCGGTTGGCGGGTTCGGCAACCTGATAGCTCTTCCGCTGCAACACCGGCCACGGGAAAACGGCAACAGCGTCTTCATTGACGAAGATCTGCGCCCCTATGAGGACCAGTGGGCGTTCCTGGCGACGACGCGCAGGATGACGCCGCCCGAGGTGACCGCGCTGATCGAACAAGCCGCGGTGAGGGGGCGCATCCTCGGCGTCCGCATGCCACTGGCTGACAGTGATGACGAGCCATGGGCTTTGCCGCCCTCCAGACGCCGTACCGAGCCGCCAATCGCCGGGGAACTGCCGAAGCAGGTCACCATGGTGCTAGGTAATCAGGTCTACATCGATCGTGCCGACCTTC
>JAFEFW010000328.1 GCA_018240405.1 Pseudomonadota bacterium | reverse complement strand
CCTACGGCGCGTATTTCGCGACCCGGCACGTCCCCGGCTCCGCACACACTGGCGGCTTCCCTTGGGTCCTCGCGGTCACAATATCGGTGAACGCGCCAGGACCGGCAGCCAGGATCGGACGCACCTGATATCGGAACATCGACTTCGGTCGCAGGCCGCTATCGCTGAAGCTCAGCCCCGAGACGAATCCGATACTGGCCATGTCTTCGCTGTCGCCGCTGCCGCGGAAGACCTCATAGCGCATGGCATGCGGCACCTCCGTCCAGGCCAGCGCAACCGCGGTGTCGGAAACGTCATTGACCACCAGCGTCTGGCGGGCCGGCAGAACGACGGATGCCGGCGACAATGCGCCGCTGGTCAGGCGGTCAACCATCCGCTTCAGCGTGGCGATCTGTGGCCCATCTTTGGTCAGGAAGCGCGGGTCCGACGACGGGTCCCGGTCGAGATAGCCCCACCAGTCCCAACAAGCTTCCGGATTGCTGATGCCGGCGAAGAGCACGAGGCTGACGCTGGGGGCGGTCTGCGGATACAGGACGACGATGTGGTTGGTGTCCGCCCACGCGTTATAGCCGGCGTGCCGGACGAAAACCTCGCGGATGTTGTCGTAGGACTGCTTGCAGCCATGCAGCGCAACATGCACTCGGCAAGGCGCGCCAGCAGCACAATCGGCGGGGACGAAGACGAAGCCTGTCTCGCCCAGGCTGTAATCAGCAGGCTTCGCCGGCGTCGTGTAGCTTGCCTGGCGGAAGGCGATGACCGCTCCCTGCAATGCGCCGCGGTTGGGCGGGTTCAGCGCGCCGTACATGTGTTGCAGGATCACGCCGGCCTGGTCGTAGTCGCAATCGTTGATGTAGGCGCCGCCATTGTCCTTGCACGCGCCGCCATAGGACAGCGTCACCTGCGCGTGGCCCGCGCCGACGGTGGTCTGGTAGAACAAGGCGCCACCAGCCCCGTCGAGCCATTTCGTATAGATCGCATCCAGCCAATTGGTGACGGCTCGATGGACGACGGCATCGTTGTAGCCGCTGAACAGGTAGACACGCTGCCGGGTAATGCCCACGGGGGGATCGATCCGTCCCGCCGCCGCCAGCCGCTCCGGCAGCTTGGCCAAAGCCCCGACATCGGCAATCGGCTGACCTATCATACAGGTGCTGAGCGCCGTCGAGCCGAGGCCGCCGGAGCACCCATACGGCCCGCCGGCAACCGCGCCGACACCGCGAACTGTCGAAGACCACGCGGTGGCAAACTGCACAGCCATGTAGGCGCCGGAGGAAATGCCGGAGATCGAGGTCTCCGACGGTGCGGCATTGTAGACACCGAGCGACACTGCCTGTCCGGCGGCGGCATGGGTCAGGAAGGTGGCGATTGCCAGTCCCAGCACGCCGATCCGGAGATATTTTGTGTGTAATGACATTGCATGCCCTCCGATGCGGTGAGGCTGTAGCGGCATACGGCTGTCATGACATTAGCAGAACACCTGCGTTCGAGGGCTGAAGTTTTTCATACCGGCGAGGCGTATGGCTCGGCCTTTCTGGTCAGGGTGACGCTATTCGCGCCCTGCAAATTCGCGTTTTTCATCGGCAACGTCGCGAGGACGCCAAGGGAACCGTGCCTCACCCCCGGGCGGCCGGCGATCGCGCAAGCAACGTTGCGGCCGAAGCACGGCAGGAGGGGCGGCTACGCCGGCGCCACCCCGCCAGTCGCGAAGCGGCCCTGACCACGGCAAACCCATCCGATGGTAGCCCGGGTGCCACCGGCAGAACGACCAACGTCCTGGCGTCTCTGCGCCCTGGCGGTGAAGGCGGATCTGGTCATAACCCGGTCCGATCCCGAATCCGCCAAACGCTGCCGCGCATCGCCAATCACGGCGCCGCAGCCCTCAGAACCGCGTCGTCCCGGGATCCAGCCCGAACAAGGTCTTCCCCACCAACTCCAAATTGGTCATCGGCAGCACCGTCACGTGCTGCCCCGCCGCATGCACGTCCCGCGCGCAGCGTTCGATCCGCCCCGACTCATACAGCGCCGCGCCGCCCGCCAGGCGGTAGGCGATATCGACTGCCTCGATGGCACCCTGCGTCGCGTGGCAGGCGGCGAGGCGGATCTGCGCCCGCCGCGGCAGCGAAATCTCGCGCTCGGCCAGTGCGTCTTGCCAGGCTGCACCAAGCTCATCCCGCACATAAGCCCGCCCGGCCCGCACCAGCGCTTCGGCCCGCGCGCGCTCCGCCTGCGCCAGCGGCTTGTCACGCAACAGCAGCGGTGAACCGGTGGCCAAACGGCCGGCAGCGACCTCATCCAGCGCCTCCAGCGCCGCGCGGGCGATGCCAAGCGCGACAGTGGCAATACAGACAGTGAAGGTGCTGGGCATCGGGACGGTATAAAGCGGTCCAGGCTGGCGAACCGGTGCGACGAACCCGGGAACCGGAATGGTGTGCTCCTCTGGCACAAACCGGTCCTGGATGGCGTAATCATTGCTGCCCGTGCCGCGCAGACCGCCGGTATGCCAGACATCGAACACCTCGACCTCGGACCGCGGCACGATCGCCAGGCGGAACTCTGGCGCCCCGGTCGCATCCTTGCGCGGCGTATGCCCGTCATGGGTGATGCAATTGCCCAGCACCCAATCGCTGTGCGCAATAAAGCTGCCGTAGCTCCATCGCCCGGTGACGCGATATCCCCCGGCGACAGCCACCGCCTTGCCGCTCGGGTTCAGCGTGCCCACCAACGCGGCGCGGCCTGACCCGAACATCCGGCGCGCGACCGCCTCATCCAGCGCGCCCGCCAGGCGGGAGTAGCCGGCAGGGATGACGGTACACCAGCCGACGGAGCCGTCCAACCGCGCCAGTTCCTCGATGACATCGAGAAACGGCAACGGATCAAGCTCGGCGCCGCCAATCGCGCGCGGCGCCCACAGGCTGAAGAAGCCGGACGATGCCAAGGCTTCGACCAATTCGCCCGGCAGAGTCCGCTCGACGTCAAACCGTGGGCGCAGCGAGGCGATCAGCGGGGCCAAGCCCTTCGCCGCTGTCAGATAATCGTTGGGCGCGATGCCATCCATGGAGCACCTCCAGCCGTTGAACGCCCTACTCTGCTGCCGACCGGCACGCCCGTCACGCGCGGGAAGGCTGGCATGGCCATGCGGCAAAGTCCTTTTGCCCGACGGAGCCAAACGAGGCTACGACATCCTGGACCACACCGCCTCAGGCAGCCACGCCGCGACGATTTTTCTCATCAGGCCAGGTGAACAGACATGACGCCGTCCGGAGATGCGCCGATCAGCGCGATGCCGCTCTACACCCATCTCGACCGGATAGAGCGCGGGCTGGCGGCGCAGGGCGTGGGGCCAACGGACCCGATCCGGCCGGAACAGTTGTTTCCGCTCGACCAGTGGCACTACCACGGGACGGAAGCAATTGCCGCCGCCGCGCGATGGCTCGGCCTGGGGCCGCACAGCCGGGTGCTGGAGATCGGCGCCGGCATCGGCGGCCCGGCGCGTTTCCTGGCTCACAGCACGGGCTGCCATGTGACGGCCGTGGAACTACAGGCGGAACTGGATGGTCTGGGACGTGACCTGACCCGGCGCTGCGGCCTGGCCGACAAGGTTACGCATGTCTGCGGCGATGCGCTGACCGTGAAGCTGCGGCCGGACTCATTCGACGCCGTCGTGAGTTTCCTCGCCATTGTGCACATCCCTGACCGGCCGAGCCTGTTCCGGCACGTGGCACAGAGTCTGCGTCAGGCCGGCGGCCTCTATGTCGAGGACCTGTGCATGCGAGCGCCATTCAGTGCCGAGGATGCGCGCGACCTGCGGACTGTCGTCTATGGCCTGAGCGTCACCAGCACCGCGGATTACGTGCATGACGTGCAGAGCGCCGGCTTCGGCGCGGTGCAGGCGACGGACCTGACGCCGGACTGGGCGCCGTTTGCGGCAGCACGGCTCGCAGCATGGCGTCAGGAACGCGCCGCCTATTGCCAAGTCCACGGCGAGGCCGCCTGGGCCGCACAGGATCACTTCTATGCCGTGATTTCCCGCCTTTACGACAGTCGCTCGCTCGGCGGCATCCGCGTCACTGGCCGTATGGCGTAAGGG
>JAFEFW010000327.1 GCA_018240405.1 Pseudomonadota bacterium | reverse complement strand
CAGGGTGATCCATTCGCCGGCGGCACGATCAGCCCGAACACGATCGACCTGCTGCTGGAGTCCGGCTACGAGTGGTTCGGCAACGGGCTGGCCGACGACATCCCGCATTACTGGGTGACCGACTTTGCCAGCCGGCGCGCCATGCTCGCGTTGCCCTATTACTACCACTTCGACGACCAGTTCTTCCTGATGTTTCCGCAGAAGGGTACGGGTCTGGAACATGCGGATTCGCTGGCTCGCAACTGGCGGGCGGAGTTCGAAGCGCAGTACCGCCGTGGCCGGCACTTCTCCATGGTGCTGCACCCGCAGGGCAGCGGTTTTGCGCACCGGGCAGAACTGCTGGATCGGTTCCTGACCCACATGCGCGCCTTCCCCGGCATCTGGAACGCCACCGGATCGGAATGCGCGGCATGGTGGCGGGCGACCTTTCCGCCGGAGACGCATCTGAAGCTGGATCCGAGTATCTGGGTGGACTACCCGGACAGCCTGAGCTGAGGACGACGGGCCAAACCGGAAAAAGCCGGTTCGTTACGATTTTCGGTCAATGCCGGCACTCGCCGGTGCCGTCTCGTTCGTCCCTGCCGCACGCAATGACACGCATCCGGCCGGGATACGCATTGCATCAGGTCCCACGCAGTCGTGACACCACCCGTCGCAACGGGCTGGTCAGCTTCCACGACTTGGACCCGTAGACGCGGTCCAGATCGTCCTGCAGCCGGCTTCTTTCCGCCTGAAGGTGGCGGAGTTCCTCGCGTTGCCGAAGCAGATCGCGCCAGAGATACTGGCGTTCCCGCCGTGCCGCGGCCAGCACATGCTCAGCGCCGTTCTCAAGATCCGCCGTCAGGCGCGTCAGATCGGCCAGTGCAAGTTCCGGATGGGTGCCGATCGCACCACTCAAGGCCTTATGAGCGAGGTCTATGGCCGCCCTGGTCTCCTCCAGAAAGAAGCGGCCGAACCGGCCGTCAGGCTCAAGATAGGTTCCCTCGCACCATTCGTTCCAGGAGTGCAGGAATACGATCCGCTCGCTGGCAGGCTTGTGGCGATACGCGCTCAGCAGCGCGTGCAGCAGCCAGATCCGATAAGCGTCGCCCGCGGCGTTGATATGCACCATCGCCCGGCCGGCGTAGCGTGGCGTGTTGTCCCAGGGCAGCATGACGGTATCGAAGCGGCGATAGAAGCGTTCGGACCGGGCCATGTGATACTGCGCGAACTTCGCGTAATCGATGATCCTGCCTTCAAATGCCTCGGGCAGGCCAAGCTCAGACGTTACGATAGAGAAAGTTTCCTCCGGTACCACATTCGATGGAATCGCATAAGATGCGTCGAAGCCGTTATCGCGCGGATTGGCGGGTTCGCTGGTCCAGTCATCGACCATGACGAGGTACAGGCCGGGAAAGCCGGCACCCTCGATCTCGTTGCGCCACACAGCGGTGGTGCGGCGAATGTCGGGAAACAGATGCGCCTTGTAGATCAGCAGGATCGGCTTGCCGTCAATCCGCACGTAGCGCCGGTCCCGAAACGTGTCGAACAGGCCGCGGATGAAGGCCAGATCATCCGCCTCACTGTGCGACTGCGCAATGATGATATCCGAGTCGCCGCCGTCCCAACGCCTGGTCCAGTTTTCATTGGCCCACAGCAGCATGAACGGGAAGTCGATGTCGGAGTTCAGGAATGTCTCGATCGGCCGGTAGAGGATTTTCTTGCCGGCAAAGTAATAGTAGTAGAAGCAGAATCCCGAAATGCCATGCGCCTGCGCCAACGTCACCTGCTGATGCAGCACGTCTGGCGCACGCAGATCGTAGTAGCCCAGCTCGCCGGGGATGCGCGGCTGGTAGTGGCCGGGAAACAATGGCTTTGCCTTGACCACGTTGTGCCACTCGGTAAAGCCTGGACCGTGCGCACGGTCGTTCTCCGGGATCGGATGAAACTGTGGCAGGTAGAATGCAAACGTGCGCGGCATGTCCGCATCCGCCGCCAGGCCCTTTCGCCATGGACTGGCGGCCCGCGCCGGCGTCGGGGCAGGCCGTTTCATGATGCCGAGCATGCGGCTGTCGTCTTCGCCGCGCATGGCCACCAGATGCCCATCCGCCTGCGAATCGTTCAACAGGAAATGCAGCAGCGGATTGGCGCGCGCCTGCATGGCCGCTTGCGTGCGCCGCAGGTAGCCCTCGCCGTCAAAGTAGGGACCGGGCGAGACATCGAACAATGCCGGGTCCGTCAGGTATTGCTCGACCGGGTGCAGCGCCGCGCCGAACGCGGCAGGGTGCTGAAGCACAAACCAACCGGCATCGAACAGTCCCGAGTCCAGCAGCCGCTTCCCGTCCGCGCTGCATACGGGCTGCCAGTCAGGCAGGAGCGGCGTGCCGATGCGGGCTGGCGCCGATGGCAGCGTCGACTGCATGTCCTTGATGTAGCACAGCGCCTCGGTCACCTCGCCGGCCGGGATCGACGATGCGGCTCCGGTCAGGTGGCGGATGATCTTCACCAACGGTGACTTGCTGGCGTAGAAGCCAGTGAACGGGGAATAGGTCCGGAACGTATTGAATTGCCCCAGCAGTACCACACCCGGCACCCGCAGCGCGTTCGCCAGATGGGCGGGCCCGCTATCGATCCCGACAAACATCTGCGCGCGGCGGATCACCTCGGCGGTCTGTAACAGCGGCAGGCGGTTCACCAGGCTGATCGTGCCGGGGAGTGGCGGAGGCAGTTCGGCGTCGTCGCCGGCGCCCACCTCGACCACCTGCCAGCCAATCCTGTCCTGCACGAAGGAAGCCAGTTCCTGCCATCCCTCCCCGGTCCAGTCCTTTTCGGGAATGTTGGAAGTACGGTGTACGACCACAAAAGTATCGGGCAGCCCGAGGGCATCAACGGCATGCGCGTGCTCTTCGCGGAGATACAGCGCAGGTTGAGCGCTGAGCCTGGGCAGGCCGGCACCGATTGAAAAAGCCTCCAGCAATGCGCCGTAATTCAGCCAGTCATGGGCCGTCACGAAGCCGTTGCCGTGTTCCTTGATCAATGGAATCCGGCAGTGTTGGCAAATCCGGTAGTTGACGTGCAGGTCGATCACCAGGTCGAAGCGGTCGTGCGCCAGCAGCGCTATCCACTCCGTCAGGCAGTCAACGACGACGGTCTCATCAATATAGGGATTGGTGTCGATCAGTTCCCGAAAACCGGGGCTGACGGCCCACGCGATCTTTGCAGCCGGATAGCTGGCTCTGGCGTAGCGCGCGACCGGTTCACAGGCGACGATGTCGCCGATATGCTCGATCAGGCCAATCAATACGCGCATTGCGGCAACCTGTATCCATGCCGTGGGACGCTAGGGGCGGAACCACAAGAGGCGAGCCAGGCGTCACTCCGTTTGGTGACTGCAAGGCGGCCGCAGATCAGCGTCGGCAGGCGCGTTATCGTTATAATTCCTTTGGATTTTGCGCGGTCGTGACCGCTCCGGGCGGCCTTGTAACCGAGAACCCGCTGCACCGCAACAATTGCGGGACGCGACGGGAGGCCGGGGTTGACCCGGCGGAGCCGACGCGATGTCCTCCGGCCGACGCGAAGGACGACGGCCGACATGACAGAACACAAAACCATCACGGTCTACACCGACTACAAGAGCCCATACGCCTACCTGGCCAAAGACCCAACCTATGCGCTGGAGCGCGACTTGCCGGTGCGCATCGACTGGCGCCCCTATATCCTCGACATCCCCAGCTATCTCGGTTCCGCTCGCGTCGACGCCGCCGGCAACGTGCTGGAGGAGAACCGCAACGGCCACCAGTGGCGACGCGTTCGCTACAGCTACATGGATTGCCGCCGGCAGGCCCGGAAGCAGGGGCTGACGATCCGCGGCACGCAGAAGATCTGGGATTCCAGCCTGGCCGCGGCCGGCATGCTGGCGGCAAAACGCGCCGGCGACGCCGTGTTCCGGCGCTACCATGACACGGTGTTCGAGCGCTTCTGGCAGCGCGCGCTGGATATCGAGGATCCGGCGGTGATTGCCGCCGTGCTGGCCGAGTCAGGCGCGCCGGACGCCGCCTCGTTTCCTGATCAAGTCGACACGCTGCGCGCCGCGGTGGCGGCGATCAGCCGCGCGGCGGAG
>JAFEFW010000326.1 GCA_018240405.1 Pseudomonadota bacterium | reverse complement strand
TGGACGTCGCCCGTCCCGGAACCGTTCGGCGTCACGACGTTGGCGGAGACCGTGATCGTGTCGGTCTGCAGGATGATGGTTTCGCCGGATGGCGTGGTATCCGTCGTCGTCAGCGTGATCGTCTGCACAAATGAGCCCAGCGCGCTCGGTGCCAGCGTGATCGTGCCTGCGACCACCGATCCGCCCGCCGCGATGCTGCCGAAGTTGATGAAGCCGCTGTTGCCGAAGGCGTTCGAGCCCCGCACCACAAACGAGCCGCCGAGCAGGTCGGCCGGACCGGTCGCGCTGTTCGTCAGCGTCACGCCCGCAACGACAGATCCGCTGTTGATGACAACGTTGCCAAGATTCAGCGCGTAGGTATGCGCGCCGGTCTGTTTCAACGTGCGGTCACTGATGATCGACACGCTGGCCGGATTGTCGACCGAGACCGGCAGCGGGTCGGCGGCAAAGGTGCCGTCGTTGCCGATCGCCTTCACCTGCACCGATTCCAGACCGGCCGCCGTGAAGTTGTGGCTGACCTGGGTGGCCGTACCCGCCACGGTGGACGTGCTGCCGTCGCCCCAGTTGATCTCCCACGACTGCACGCTGTCGCCAACGCCCGGATCGGTAGCGCCGAGGTGCACCACGAACGGCGAGTCACGCCGCACGTGATCCGGCGCGGTCACCGACAGGGTCGGCGCAACATCAGTGACGTTGACGGTGAACTGCGCGATCGCGCTCAGCCCGTTGCCATCGGTGACCTGCACCGAGATCGGTTGCGCCAGCGGCCCGTTCGGCGCCAGCCAGGTCAGCACACCGGTCTGGGCGTCGATCGTCGCGTCCTTCGGACCGGACAGGATGCTGAAGGTCAGGTCCGGACTACTGCTGGAGGCGACCTGGACCTGCACCTGCAGCGTCTGGCCTTCGGGGATCGTCTGATCCGGCACCGGGCTCAGCACCGGCGGGACGATCAGGCCGCCGCCGCCCAGGACGGTGACGCTGTCGACGTCGACGCTGCTGTTCTGCGCACCGAAGCCGACCAGGTCAAACTCGATTGTCACCGGCGTCGTGATACCGGCGGTCGACAGGTCGATGGTTACAACGTGCAGGCCGGAGGACAGGTCCAGCTTGCCGCCGACCAGTCCGCTGACGCTGACGCCACTCGCCAGATACAGCGTGCCGTCCGGCTGCAGGTTCAGCAGCGCGTCGGTGCCCGACAGGCCCAGCGCCGTGCCCGCCACCGGCAGGCCGGTGATGGCGTCGAGCAACCGCATCTCGAACACGTCCGGCGGATTGCCGGCATCCTGGTGCAGCGTGCCACCCTTGATGGTGAAAGTGATCGTCGTCGCGCCGACCGGCAGGGAGAAATCCTGCCACAGGCGGGTGTTGAACGTGCTGTCCTCGGACAGCGTCGCCTTGCTGCCATTGACCGCCACGGCTCCCGTGGTCAGCCAGCGGTAGCCCGCCAGCGCCGGGTCGGTGACGTCGAAGCCGCCATTGCCCAGCGCACCGGGCGCCGGATCGCCGGCCTTCAGCGTGACGGCCGTGCCGGTCTGCGCCGGAGTCGTGGTTGGCGCCGGCGTGGTGGCCGGCTGCGTGAGCACCGGCGTCGACGGCGTCGTCGTGGTGGTCGTGGTGCTCGTTGGCGTCACGGCAATGATGTCCGCCGCCGACGGCAGGAACCGCGTGCCAGTCTCCAGTTCCGCCGACATCAGCCGGTCCGGCGCAATGCCTTCGGCCACGTCGGGCAGGCCAAGCATATGGCCGATCTCGTGCTCGAGGACGGTCAGGATGTCGTAGCGGCCCTCGGCCTGCGTGCCGGTCAGCGCCACCAGCTTGCCGCCGGCGTTCAGCGGCAGGAACTCACTGGCCTCGCCCGGCGTCAGGTCGGCGAACCAACCGCGGCCGGCGCCGGTCGCATCCAGCGTGATCAGGCCGTTTTCGTAGGTCGCCAGTGTGCCATCGGACAGCGCCGTCACCGCCACGGTCAGCCCGTTCAGCTTGTCGGCGGCGCCCTGCACCAGGTTGCTGTTGATCCAGTTGGCCTTGGCAACATCCAGGATGCGGCCAAGCTGCGCCACGCTCAGCCCGGCCGGGTTGGACACCGCCATCGTCACCGGCTCATCCGCATTGCTCTGCAGCGGCGTGCCCTGCGTTGGCGTCGCGCTGAAGGCGATGTTATCGAGGAAGTAGAGCTGGCTGATGGCGTTGCTGAGCCCGCCGATATTCGTATCACCAGGGAAGACGACGGTATCCAGCGTCTCCTGCATGCCGTGATGCTTGAAGGTCAGCGTGATCATCTGGCCCTTCAGCGCGGCCGGCACGATGACCGACAGGTGCTGACGCTCAAAGAACGAGGCCGTCAGATCGACCGTCTCGGTGATCGGCGTGCCTTCGACGCCGTTGTGCCACGGCGTGAAGATCACATCGATCTTTGCGTCCGGCGTCAGAATGGCGGGCGCGCTGATGTCGAAGTTCAGGTAGGTGCCGTTGGTCGGGACATACAACCGGTCGTGCGTGACCGAGTTCATGTCGGCGACCTTGGAGATGATGTAGTTGGCGAAGTCGGCCAGTTCCTGCGGGAAGAAGGTCTGGATCAACGACTTCAGCATCTCCTCGCCGCCCATCAGCAGGGCGTAGTTGGAGCCGGTGCCGAAGATATCCTTCAGCAGCAGTTGGAAGGCTGCGGTCAGGTAGGTCTTCAGGCCGTCCAGGCCGGCCGGATTGATGTTCTTGTTGCCGTCGATCTCGAACCAGTCGGCCAGTGTGCCACGGGCCGGGTTGGCCGGATCCTGCGGCGCGGTGCCCAGGTCGCCCTGGACCAGGCGATTGTAGATCTTGTCGACCGACTTCCAGAAGAACTCGGCCATGCCGATGACGGCGGCGTTGATGCTGTTGGGGCCCCATTTCGCGTTCCACGCGTCGATCTCGGACTGCGGCGCGGTGGCGTCCGGCTTTTTCGGGATGCCGAACGTATCGTTCTTCACCTTGGTGATCAGCGCGGTGATCACGTTGTCGACGATGTTGCTGAACAACTGCTTGACCACGACGCCGAACAGCGCCGCCGGATCGGTCTGGAATACGAACAATCCGGTCACGTCGGTGGTCAGGCCGATATCCGGCAGGCCGACCTTGAACCCGGTGCCACCCTGGAACGACCAGCCCGGCAGCGAGTAGGACAGCGGGAAGCGGCCATAGTCGCCCAGCGTCTCCGCCTTGCCCTTCAGGTACGGCAGCGCCGCCTTGATGCTGTCCTGCACCTTCTTCGGCAGCCAGGTCGGGATCGGCAGGTTCTGCGTGATCGTGTTCAGCAGGATGCCGCCGAACAGGCTCAGCAGCGACTGCCGCGTGCCGTTTTCAAAGTTGCCGTTGAACACGGTTGGCACCGCGGTCGGGCCTTTGGTGACTTCGGTGTTGTCCTGCTCGACCTTGGTCTTTGCCACGGTGTTCTGTGGCCGGTAGACCAGGCCGCCACCCTCATAGCTGTAGTACCAGCCGGTGGTGATACCCTCATCGATGTAGTTCCTCGCCGCACCCGTCGGCACCTGGGCGCTGGCGGCGACGAAGCGGTTGCCCCCAGCGGCGACAAGCTGCGCCGGGTCGCTGAAATACCAGGGTGTCGTGCTGTAGGAGATACCACCGGCAACCGGGGGAATCGGAATCCCCATGACGACCGCGTACATCCCCTGGTCGCCGATGGAGCGGAAGATCGGACCGCCGAAATCCTTGATCGCGGTGTTGATCGTGCCCGTGTACCACGACCAGACGCGGCTGTGCGGACCGCCCACGCCGATGGCATCGAAGAAGTCGTCAACGCCGAAGCCGGCCATCCGGTCCAGGTTCTTGTTGATATCCGCCGACGGGATCGAGCGGCCGTTGGGTGTTGCCGTGTAGCCGATCGGGATCAGCACGTTGACCGCCTGCGACAGCGGGTCGGTCGGCGCGTTCTGCTTCGCGCCGAGCTGGTAATAGTTGTCGATGAAGGACAGGTTGTTCCAGACCTGGACGTCCGGGTCCTTGAAGTCGGAGAACGGCACCGGGTTGATTGCGATGCCAAACCGAGCGGCCCAGAGCAGGAACTTGGTGATGGCGTCGTCGACTTTGTTGGCGAAGGCGATTTCATCCAGCGCCACGGCGATCGCCTCGGGCGCGA
>JAFEFW010000325.1 GCA_018240405.1 Pseudomonadota bacterium | reverse complement strand
GTCTTCTACGGCGGTTAATCGGCAGCGCACGGCCCGTCCCGCGCCCGGGACGGGCCGGCGCTACCTGCGCCGCCGCCGGAAGGTTGCGGCAGAAACGATCTCGCAGCCCGGCAGGTCCGGGATCACCGCGGCCTTTGTACCGCGAACATCCAGACGTTGCAGCGACCGCAAGCCCGTCAGCGGCGACAGGTCCTCCACGCGCGTGTCCCCCACCTCCAGCACCCGCAAGGACGCCAACCCGGACAGCGGCGACAGGTCGGTGACGCGCGTGCTGGACAGTTGCAGCGCGATCAGGTGGCGCAGGCTGGCGACCGGGCCAAGGTCTTCCACTTCGGTGCCGCCAAGATCGAGTCGTTCCAGTACCGTCAACCCCGCCAGCGGCGCAATGTCGGTGACGCCGCAGCCTGTCAGGTAGAGGCTGCGCAGGTTGGTCAACCGGCCCAGGGGCGTAACGTCGTCGACCGGGGTGAAGGACAGGATCAGGCTCTCCAGCCCGGTCAAACCGGCCAGCGGCGTCAGGTCGGCGACCCGTGTCAGCTTCAGGCCGAGGACACGCAACCGCTGCAGGTTGCGCAGCGGCGAGAGGTCCGTCAGCGGTGTCCGGGTCAGAAACAACCGCTCAACGTCCGTCAGCGTCTCCAGCGGCGGCAGGTCCGCGAGCGCCTGCCGCTCCAGGCGAAGTTCGCTCACTCGGCGGCCGCGGCCTCTTCCGGAATGCCCAGTTCCAGCAGGCGCGGCGCGACTTCCTTGCCAAAGAGCGAAATGTTCTCCTTGGCGTCCTGGTGCGACAGATAGCCGCCCTGGCCGAAGAACAGCAGGTGACCGACGCCGCCCATGCGGGTGTTGAACGCCTTCAACTGGTTGAAGACGTCATCCGGCGTGCCGGCGAAAACCGTTTCGGTGTCCATGAACTGCTGCACGGTGGCGGTGCGATGATCGATCGGCTCGCCGTTGCGATCTGTCACCAGACGATGCGCGCGTGGTCCGGCCTTCATCATCGCCACATTGGCGCCGATCGAGTTGTAGCCAGGCGGGTTGGTGAACGGCTCGAAAACAACCGGCGCCGTGCGCACATAATCCGCGACCGCGTTGGCGCGCCGCAGCCCCTCCTCGCGCGTGGCACCAACGCCGACGATGGCGGCGTAGGCGAAACGATCTGGCCCGGCTTCCCAGCCAAGCTCGCGCGCGCGCTTGCGGTAGGCGTCATACATCGGCTTGGCGAGTCCGCCGGACAGCAGCGTGCCGACGACGTGGCCGCGTTCGGCGGCGAGTGTGCCGGTCTCGACGCTCATGCCGGTCATCCACACGGGCGGGTGCGGCTGCTGGATCGGGCGCGGCCAGATATTCACCGCCCTGTACTGGAAGAACTCGCCCTCCCAGGAGAACGGGCCGTCATGCGTGGTCAGCGCCTTCAGGATCAGGTCGTGCGCCTCCCAGTAGCGGCGCATCAGCCGGCCGGGGTTGGAGTTCGCCGGATGAATTTCATACGGCGCGCCCTTCACCAGGCCCATTTCCAGCCGGCCGCCGGACAGGCAGTCGAGCCAGGCCATTTCTTCGGCGACTCGAACCGGATCGGGGCGATTGGCGATAGGGTTGCCCAGTGTGAGCAGCCGCGCCTTCTTGGTCTCGCGGGCGATGACGGCGAGTGCCATCGGCACCGACACCGTCATGCAGGTGGCGGTGCTGTGATGCTCGTTCACCATGATGTCGATGCCGACCTCATCGCACAGGGCGAATTCATCGAGGTAGCGGTTCAGCAGCTTGCCCGCCTCGGCCGGATCAAGATTGTCGTTGGGGAAATTCACCCGCAGCGAGCCGCGGGACAGGCCCTTTTCCCATGCCGGGTGGTAGGCCATTTCGGAGAAGTACCAGGTTCGCATGGCTTGTCTCCCTTACAGGCGCTGTGTGAAGCCGCGCACGCGGGCGGCAAAGGTTTCGGGTTGTTCCCAATGCGGGTAGTGACCGGCACCGGGGATCGTTTCCATGGTGGCGCCGGGGATTTCGGCCTTCCACGCCTCGCCATAGGCGGTCGATACGATGCCGTCCTGCTCGCCCCACAGGATATGGGTGGGGATGTCGATGCGGTGCAGCCAGCGCTTCAGGCGGGGATTGTGCATGTAAGGCTTCCAGCCGAACACGGCCAGCGCTTCCCGCCCGCGCGCGATGCCGGCGAGTTCGGTTTCCGGCAGCTTCGTGGTGTCGATCTCGCCCTTCGCCGGATCGGCCCAGGCCAGCCGCATGAACTCGGTGCGGGAGACACCGTGCATGTCGACGATGTCGCGATCCAGCACGCCGCCGACCTTGATGCCGAGCGGGTCGGCGAGCAGGAGGCCGGCGAAGCGGGATGTGTTACGGACGGAAATTTCGGCGGCGATCCAGCCGCCAAAACAGGCGCCGGCCAGCACCGCTTTTTCAAGCTGGAGCTCCTTGGCGAGGTCGAGATACAGATAAGCAAGATCATCGACCGTCCCCATCCAGTCCGGCAGGGCCGAGCCGCCGAAGCCGGGATGGTGTGGTGCGATGACGCGATGCTGCTGCGCCAGCAGATCGATCCAGGGACGGTTGGGCTGCAGCCCCTCGCCCGGATGCAGGAACAGCAGCGGCCGCCCCTGTCCCTTCTCCTCGATCTGCAAACTGACGCCCGAGACGGTGATCTGCCGGCTCATGCGAACTCCTCCCTCTGGTTGAGGAGAGTTTACGCAGGTTGGATCAAGGGGCAAATCCGCGGCCCGCCGGCGGATTCTGCGGCACCCGGCGAACCGCTCTCCGACGTCGGCGTTGACAGCCGATACAGGATCGGGAGTTGCGCATGGCGGGGACTGCCGCACGCACGGACGAAGCGCTTTGGGGCAAGGTGAAGGCCGAGGTGACCCGCGGCGGCAAAGGCGGAGAGCCAGGCCAATGGTCGGCGCGCAAAGCGCAACTGGCTGTTGCCGAATACAAGAAGCGCGGCGGCGGCTACCAAGGGCCGAAGCAGAAGGACAACCACCTGGCGCAGTGGACGCGCGAGGACTGGGGCACACGCTCCGGCCACACCAGCCGAGAAACCCATGAGCGCTATCTGCCCAAGCAGGCCCGGCAGAAGCTCAGCCACGCGGAGTACAAGCGCACAACAGCGAAAAAGCGAACCGACACTGCCAAGGGCAAGCAGTTCAGCCGGCAACCCGCGGACATCGCGGCGAAGGTCAGGCCCACCCGCCATTGCGGCATCGGAACGAAGGCCGACCTGATGGCACTGGCACGCAAACGGAACATCCCAGGCCGGTCTCGCATGAGCAAGGACGAGCTGGCGCGGGCGGTGCAGCAATGACGGCGCTGACGCAGGACGAGCGGGAGACGATCCGCCACGACTTTCATAACGTCGTCAACATGTCCCCGGCAGAGCTGCGAAGCTGGCTGGGGTCAGAGGATAGCCGTGCGGTTGGCATGACGGCCGGTGGCGAGAAGGTCACCGAAGCCGGCGGCGGCGAATCCGTCGGCCATCACATGGGTGAGCGCATCCTGCAGATCAAAGCGGCGAAGCAGGCGGACCTGACGGACGACGACTATCGCGACATGCGCAAGGTCGTTGGCTATGTGCATCGGCACAGCGCGCAGCGGCCGAAAGGCGATGTGTCCGACACGCGCTGGCGGAAATCGCTGATGAATTGGGGGCACGATCCGCTGAAGGGCGCCTAGCATGAGCTAATCAGGTTCCGCGCCTGCAACGCTCGCCAGACTGTCGCGCAGCCGGTCCAGCAATCGGAACAGCAGCACGCACTCGGCGTCGCTGAAGCCGGTCAGCGCGTCCTTGTAGTAGGCCCGGATCGTCGCCTGCATCTCCGTCCAGACCAAGTCGCCCTCCTGCGTCAGGCGCACATGGCGCATGCGGCCGTCGCCCGGGACGCGCACCCGCTCCACCAGTCCTGCCGTCTCCAGTCGGTCCAGGACGGCCGTGAGGTTTTGCCGGCTGACCATCAGGAACGCGATCAGGTCCTTCACCGTGCTGCCCTGGGCCCGCGCTGCGGGACGCGCCAGGGCACCCAGCACGGCCCATTGCTGCGTGGTGGCGCCGAAGCGGGAGACGGCCTTCGTGCCGGTTTTATGCAGCAGGTTGGATGCCTGGTACAGCCGGAAAAACAAGCGGTTAGCGATGTCAAA
>JAFEFW010000324.1 GCA_018240405.1 Pseudomonadota bacterium | reverse complement strand
GCCGTCGTTCAGAGCGATATCCTGTCCTATGCCGAGCAGCCGACAGATCTCGCTCCCTTGCTCGCCGCCTGGACGGCAGCGAACGGTGCGATGCCGGGTATCTGATGGCGTCCGGGCTGGTTGGAACGAGCATCGACGATTCCCCTGGGCTAATCTCCTAGACTTGCCCGATCACCCTGATCGGTCAGCCCCTGCGTTACACCTGACAGGGAAACATCAATGAGCGCGCTGCCGCCACCATGCCGGCTGGCATTGTATCGTTTCGCTCAGGTGGCTATCAGGATGCTTCAGTCGGATCAAACGCCCGTGGCCTGCGAAGCCGAGGCAGGGCTGCTTGCCGCAAACAGGACCGTTGCCGGTGCTGCCGCGTGCGTATTGCAGTGGGTCAGGCAGCACTTCAACCTATACTGGCGGCGCCACATGACACGACAGACATTGGCAGAACTGGATGCGCATCTGCGGAAGGACATCGGCGTGACTGCCGTCGATGCAGGAGTCGAAGCCAGAAAGCCGTTTTGGTATCCTTGAGGCGGAAAACATCTCCATCAGCGCCAGCCTGCCGCCATCCATCTGGCCCCTTAATGATTCCCTTACCTGTACGATTTCGTCATTATTTGGAGTGGCGGTTCCCAGGACAGCTTCAGTGCAGACAACGTCATTACACTGGCGGGTGCACGCAGTCGCCTATCGCTCAAGCCACATCGGAATGATCGAGGCCGCCAACAGCACGCCGAGGATGCCGTTGGTCAGCCGCCAGTGCAGATCGGTCGTAAGCGCACGCGCCAACGCGGCTCCCGCTGCGCACCAGAACGCCATCGAGACGGCAGCGGCGCCCGCGAAGGCGCTGCCAAGCAGGATCGACAGGTGGACGGCGTCAGGGGCAAGGCTGGCGAAGGACCCGGCGGCGCTCAAAGTTACCGCCCAACCCTTCGGGTTCAGCCAGAGCAGGCACAGACTGCCGCCAAAGCGCGTCGGCCGGGCGAGGTCCGCGGTGCCGTGACGGGGCGGACTGGTAGCGACTTTCCACGCGAGCCACAGCAGGTAGGCAGAGCCAGCTGCCTGCACCGCCAGTTTCAGTGACGGTACGGCCAGCAGCAGTTCAGCCAGGCCTGCGCCGGAGAGGGCACCAAGGGACGCCATTCCTGTTACGATACCCATCAGCAGCGGCAGGGACCGCCGGAAGCCGAACCGGACGCCGGAGGACGTCGCCAGCGTGGTCGCCCCGCCAGGAGACAGCGCAGCCGCAAGGGCGAAGACAGCAAGCGGCCCATAAGCCGTCAGATCCTGTTCCACAGCAGGTTCCGCATTCCGTGATGCGCTCGGCCGCCGAGCGCCCGACGACGCTACCGACAGCGACGACGACGGTGTTGCACTCACCGGTGTAGAAGTCTGCGCGCCGCTCGCCTACGCCGCGCGGGCGGAGCGCCGACGGGATACCAAATGACCGGTTTGCACAGCTGCGCTGGCCGCAGCGCCGGCCTTGGACATTGCCCGTTGCGACATCCCGCGGTGATGGTTCCCGCGCAGCGGTGCCATAGTAGCGAGCAGCGCCTCTTTCAGATCCGCCGGAACGCCGTCTGCCCAGCGCAGGCCAATGGACCGCGTCAACCTCAGCCCTGACAGCGGAAACGCCTGGACGTTTGGCCGGAGCAGGCTCCTCGGCCCGATGGTGATGCCGAGACCCAACGCGACAAGACGCATTGCCATCTCTTCCTGTTCGATCCGCGCGGCGACCGGCAGCTCGATTCCGGCAGCGGCCATGGCTTCACGGGCCTCCCCCATCAGTTCGCAGCTTGAACGCAGCACGAAAGGCTCGCGCCGCAGATCGTCGGCGCTGATGACGGGCCTGGCGCGAAGGGCGATCGGGTGGTCTGGCGCGACGAAGCCGACGACCGGTTCGCGCCACAGAAAATCCGCATGCGGCTCAAGTTCTTCGACGGATGTCCAGGCGGCATCCAGCCGTCCCTGGCGCAACCAGGCTGCCAGCCGCTCCGGTGAACCCTGCCAGACCTGCAGGCGCACATTGGGCGCGGTCTGGCCCAAGCCGCCGACAACCTCGGTCAGATCCGCTTCGTTGATTGTCGGCAGGACGCCGATCCGGAAGCGCGGCGCGTCTCCGGCCGAGGCGGCAAATTCCGCTTTCGCCGCTTCAACCTCTCGCAGGATGGTCAGTGCCCGCCTGTGGAGTTGCTCTGCACCCGGCAGCAGCTTCAGGCGACGGCCCGGGCTTGGTCGCTCGAACAATGGCCGCCCCAGTTCCTGCTCCAGGGCATGGAGGCCCGCGGACACCGCAGGCTGCGACACGTGGAGAGCCTCCGCCGCCCGGATGACGCTGCCATGCTCGACGACGGCGGCAAGGAAGCGCAGATGCTGGATCTTCATCACCTGTCCTTATAGGTTTGGTCGCAAGATATCGGATGACGCTATACGAGATCGGAGGACCAGCCGATAGGCCGGGCGTTCAGGCCCTTCTGTTCGTCGACGCAGGCCGACTGGACGACACCGGTGTAACAGTTATATCAGCTTTGGTTATATGGCGGGATCATACTAATCGATTATCTTTATGCATGCGCCGCCACTACGGTCGCATCCTCAGTCGATGGGGAGCTGGATTGGTGGACGCAATATCTGACATGTCAGCACCCCACAGCATGTGCCAGTGCTGGCAAGCGAATGGTGGCAGTGCAGGTGCGCCCGCAACTTGCGATCCACACGGGCGGCAACACGCTGGCGAAGAACCGGTTCGCCCGAGGCCGCAACCCATCGCGCGCCGCGTCTCGCGATCCACCGGGCCAGCGCGCGGTGGCGTCCAGGCGACACGCCAAGCTATTCTTGAGGCAGCGCAGGCGCTCTTCTACGGGGTCGGCATCCGCGCGGCCACCATGGAGGACATTGCCGCGCGGGCCGGCGTCACGAAGCGGACGCTCTATTATTATTTCCGCAGCAAGGATGATCTGATTGCAGCGTGTCTCGACAAGCTGGGTGAGGTAGAGCGGGACCGCTTTGCCTCCGTGCTCAGCCCCTCCGCGGGATCACTGGAGGCGCGTGTGCGAAGCTTGTTCGCCACGCTGGCGCGCGACGTCCGGGACCCGCGATGGAAAGGCTGCTGCTTCGCCCGGGCAGCGGGCGAGTTGGCCGGACTTCCTGGCCATCCGGGAATCCTCGCCGCCAGGAAGCACCGGCAGGCGTTCGAGGCGTGGCTGCGCCGCGTCCTGGCAGCGGAAGGCCTGGCGGAACCCGCCGTGCTGTCCAGGCGGTTCCTGCTGCTGCTTGACGGTGCAATCGTTCAGGGCTTTCTCCACCATGATCCGGAATACGTGCTGGAAGCAGGCGAGATGGCAACTTTGCTGTTTCGGCATAGATTTTCATCCGAAAGCGCGCCGGTGGTTCCGGCGCCGTAGTGGGGTCCTAGAATCACCATGGGTGGCTAGCGAGAGCCGTGTATCTGACACCAGGTCATGCTGCCGCTACTGCGTGGCGCTGATATGCAGATAGGGTCGGTAGCCAGCCTTCAGCACGGCAACTGTTGATGGCGGCGTGATCAGCTGAGCACTGTCGAGGGCCGCCACAGCCGCGCCATAGCCGCGTAGTGACCAGGGCCGAGCCAGACCGGCCACGATCAGATGTGGCGTGCCGCCCTGCAGGATCATCGCGCCGTCGGGCAAATCCGCTGACGGCAACAGCAAGGAATGTAAACGCTTACGGCCACCCGCGAGACGTTCCGCATGCAGCACCGCATCGATGTCACGAGCTTTGGGTAGAATTGCGTCGCCGGCCGCCGGAAAGCTCTTCTGGAATGCCCGTGCCTCGGCCCGCCGGCAGAAAAAGCACGGCCGGTGTCCGGCGGCCAGCCCGGTCGCTTCGTCAAGAAAGAACAGCTCGGTCCAACTCCGGGTAGCCATGACGGAGCGGCGGACATCGCGCCAGCGAAGGGTGCAGATCAGCCAAGCGTGGCTGGTCCAGCGACGTTGGAGCAGCGTCTGGGTCCGTGGATCATGAATAATGCCCCGGTTTCCGGTGAAGCATCCTCGTTCCGCTGCCACTACGATCTCGCCCAGCGGCGTCACGCGATTCTGGAGTGGCATCATCCTACCTCAGCGGAGACAGGTGCCGTATTGTGGCGGGCACTGCGGGGCCGGACGTGTCGCCGCATGTCGTTGGCGCCCGTGGCCAGCACCTGTCCGGTGGTC
>JAFEFW010000323.1 GCA_018240405.1 Pseudomonadota bacterium | reverse complement strand
GACGTCTCCGGCAAGACGCTGCCGAACGGCGCGCCGCTGCTGTCGGCGCTGATGGAACTGTCGCCGGAACAGGTCGCCGGCGGGATTTCGACGTTCCTCGGCGGGTCGGGCCTGAACCTTCCCGCGCCGCCGGCGCCGATCAAGGTGGAGCGGCCGGACGGGCTTCTGCGACGCGTACCAGCCTTCTGCGCCGGCTGCCCGCATGCGACGTCGACCAAACTGCCGGACGGCAGTTTTGCCAGCGCCGGCATCGGCTGCCACTTCATGGCGATGGACGACGGACCGCAGACCCGCACCTTCACCCATATGGGTGGCGAGGGTGCGCCCTTCGTCGGGCTGTCGAACTTCACCGACATGAAGCACATGTTCGCCAACATCGGCGACGGCACCTACCAGCACTCCGGCAGCTTGGCGCTGCGGCAGGCGGTCGCGGCAGGGACGCGGATTACCTACAAGCTGCTCTACAATGACGCTGTGGCGATGACTGGCGGCCAGCCCGCCGAGGGCGGCGCCACCGTGCCGATGCTGGCGAACCAGATCGCCGCCGAGGGCGTGAAGCGCATCGCCATCGTCGCCGATGAGGAAGACCGCCTGCCGCCGCCATCCGTGCTGCCGGCCGGCGTAACCCGCCACACGCGTGGCGAACTCGACAAGGTGCAGCGTGAGCTGGCGGCGTTTGAGGGTCCGTCGGTGCTGATCTACGACCAGGTCTGCGCCACCGAGAAGCGGCGTCGCCGCAAGCGCGGGACGATGGCACAACCGACGCGCCACCTCGTGATCAACGAAGCGGTGTGCGAGAATTGTGGCGACTGCTCCGTGCAGTCGAACTGCATCGCCATTGAGCCGGTGGAGACGCATCTCGGCCGCAAGCGCCGCATCAATCCGACCGCCTGCAATGTCGACCTCTCCTGCCTGAAGGGGTTCTGTCCCAGCTTTGTCAGCGTGGACGGCGCCCCGGCCGCGCCGGACGCCGATACGACGTGGCAGTCGAAGGAAGCCGAACTTGCTGCGGGGCTGCCGGAACCGGCCCTGCCTTCGCTGGGCGTCTGGCGCGGGCTGTTCGCCGGTATCGGCGGCGGCGGCATCGTGACCTCGGGCGCTATCCTGGCCATGGCGGCGCATCTGGAGGGCAGGGCCGTCAAGACGCTCGACTTTACCGGCCTGGCGCAGAAGAACGGCGCTGTCGTCGCCCATGTGCAAATCGCTGCCGAGGAACGTGACCTCGACGTCGTCCGCATCCCGCTAGGCACGGCCGACCTGATGCTGGCCGCTGACATGGCGGTGTCCTGCGGTGCCGGTGTGCTGGAGCGAAACGCCAGGACCTCAGTGGTGATCGGCAACCTCGATCTCGCCGCGCCTGCGGAGTTCAAGCGCAACGCGCTGCTGTCCATCGACGCCGAGCGGCATCGCCGGACGATCGAGAAGGTGACGGATGCCGGCCGCTCGGTGTGGCTGCACGGCGTGCGCCTGGCAGAGCGGCTGTTTGGCAATTCGCAGGCGATGAACACCATGATGCTGGGCCTGGCGTGGCAGCGCGGCTTGGTGCCGGTGTCCGAGGCCTCGATCCTGCGCGCCATCGAACTGAACGGCGCCGCGGTCGGGCTGAACAAGCGCGCCTTCCTGTGGGGCCGCATCCTGGCGGAGAAGCCGGACTTGGCCGGACAGATCCTGGAAGGCGTGGTGGAAAGCGCGCCGAAGGATCTGGACGCGTTGATCGCGGACCGGATGGTGGCGCTGACCCGTTATCAGTCCTCCGGCTACGCCCGCCGCTACCGCGGGTTGGTGCAGGAGGTGATCGACCGCGAGACCGCCGTGTCCGGCAAGCCCGGTCCACTGTCGCGCGCTGCGGCCGAAAACCTGTATCGCGTCATGGCCTACAAGGACGAGTACGAGGTCGCGCGCCTGCATGCCGAGGCCACGTACGGCGCCGCGCCGGTGTTCCACATGTCGCCGCCGCTGATCTGGCGGCGCGATCCTGCCAGCGGGCAGCGGGGAAAGATCGAAATTCCCGGAACGGTCGCGGTGCCCATGTTCCGCCTGCTGCGCCACGGCAAGGCGCTGCGCGGCACGCCGCTGGACGTCTTTGGTTATCAGGCGGAGCGCCGCTGGGAGCGGAAGCTGATCGGTCAGTATATCGCCGATTTACGCACTGTGCTGGCCGCGCTGCGGCCGGAAACGCTGGCAACGGCGGTGGCCATTGCCGAACTGCCGGACCTGATCCGTGGCTTCGGCCATGTGAAGGAGGCTAACCGGCAGAAAGCCGAGGCCCAACGTGCCGAGCTGCTTGGCCGCCTGGCCGATCCCGACATGGTTCGAATGGCCGCTGAATGACATCGTTCCGTGCCGGCATGGGGTCCGGTATGACTCCGTTTAGTCATGTTGGGTGCTGGCTGTAGCCCAGGGCAGCCGCTCGAAGAACCAACGACGGCCGAGAACCAACGACGGCCGAAGCCGGACTCCCCCACCGGGCAGCTCCCGGCGCCCGGCTGGCTTGGGTCATTCAATGCAAAGGTGCAAGCGGCCGACACCGCCGAGGGCTTTGGAGCTTGCCGGGGTCGCAGTTGCACGAAACGGCATCGGCGGCACGTCCGCTGCTCAAACCATGGCACTGTGCTGGGAGCGCCTGATGACCGTCGAGGCGCCGCGGTAGTCTCGATGTCCTGACGCGAGCGCGCCTGGTCGAGACCCTTCTGCCGAAGAATCCGCCACACCGTGGCATCTTCGCACACAACCGGCGCTATTGGTGGAATCGTTCCCAGGTGCGGTTGACCGGGTTGCTCTGTCTACGCTGTTGTCTCACACGGCAGGCGATACCTCGTCCCGACACTGCTCGGTGCGTGTCGCCTGCCTGTCGGACATGCCGCGCAATGCCGCCCTGGCAATTCCTGCTCGGGTCATTGCGCCTGGAGTTGCCGGGGGAGTCTGGTGCCTGTGCGAAGAACGTTTGGTCTGACGCGCTTCCTGACCCGTTCCCGCGACCGGCGCATGGATCAGCCACCGGGACTCGCCTATTGGCTTGACGGTCAGCCGACGATCTTTGCCTCCCTGGTCCTCGCATTCCAGCAGCAGGCGATCCAGTCTGTCTACTACGTGATACCGGTCAGCGTGGCGGCCGCGATCACGCGTGATCCGGCCGAAGTCACCCGATTCCTGTGCTTGTCGATCGTGGCGGCGGCCATCTGGCAAGCATTGCAGGTGCTGACCAAGGGCCCGATCGGCTCCGGCTATCCGATTCCGGGCACGCACACCGCCGCCTGCCTCAGCGCCTATATGCTGACGACCAACAGCGGCGGCGGCTTTCACGCAATCGCCGCCATGGTCTGCGTCATGGGCGTCGCATCATTCGCCCTGACATTTGTCACGCAACGGCTGCGCGTCATCCTGCCCAATGAGGTGCTGGGCGTGGTGGTGTTGCTGATTGGCGTTGCGCTGATCGGCCTCGGCGCCATGCAGCTTGGCCTGCAGCCCGGCGGCACGCCCCGCAGCAGCGCGGCCCTGGGCATCACTGCCTTCTGCATGCTGGTGATGACAATCATCGCCCTCAGCAACACCCGCTTTGCGCCGTTCGCAGTCCTGATTGGTGCCAAAGTCGGCGTTGGGCTGGCGCTGATCTTCGGCGAGGGCGAGCCAAACGCGTTCGACATTGTTGCCGCGCAGCCCTGGATTGACATCCCGCGGCCCTGGCTGCCCGATTTCACGCAAATTTCCTGGACGCCGATGCTGGCCTTCCTGCTGGCACTGGTCGCGACCCAGGCCACTGCCGCCGGCGACCTGGTAATGGTGCAACGCTCAGCCGACGCATCCTGGTCGAAACCAGATGGCCCGCCGCTCGACCGCGGCCTGCTGGCGAACGCGCTGGGGATCATCATGGCCGGCCTGATCGGCGGCGCGGCGCCCGGTCCGTCCACGGCCGCGGTCGGCTTGTCGTTGGCAACTGGCACCCTGGCCCGCCGCATCGTCTGGTTCGGCGTGCTGGTGATGGTGGTGCTGTCCTTCTGCCCGAAGGTCATCGCCATGTTCGTGCTGCTGCCGGCACCGGCGAACGCCGCCATGCTGCTGTACGTCGCCGGGTTCATCATGGCGCAGGGCTGCCAGTTGGCCACGGCCCGTCTGCTCGACACGCGCCGCATGCTGATCGTCGCTTTCGGACTGAGTAGCGGAATTCTGGTGATGGTCAGCCCGCACGTGTTCG
>JAFEFW010000322.1 GCA_018240405.1 Pseudomonadota bacterium | reverse complement strand
GGCTAACCGTCTGTTAACCGAATCGGGCCTACACAAGCGCCACGAGAACCGTACGTGTGTCAGGACCGGTGGACAAAACGACCATTCCCCTGGCTGAGCTTGCTGGGAAAGGCGCTCCATCGCGATGCTGATCGAACCGGAGGTGCTGGCGCGCTCTGCCCCGCCGCCGCTGCCCACCTGCCGCCTGTGCGGCGCAAGGCTGAACAGGACCCTGCTGGACCTGGGGCGAATGCCGCTGGCAACCGGCACGCGCCAGTTCCAGGAGCGTGACCGCCTGCACCGCCTCCTGATACGCATATGCGAGTCTTGTCTGCTGGTGCAGGTCCAGGACCCCGTGGACGCCGCACCCTGGCCAGACCCCGCCGCGGCACCGTCAGCCGATGCGGCGGAGCACGCCCGGCGGCAGGCTCAGTCCCTGCTGCACCGGATGAACCTTGGTGACGCCTCCCTGGTGATCGAAATCAACCGCGGACCGGCCGCCCTGCTGCCGTGGTTTGCCGAAGCCGGGATTCCGGTCCTGGCCGAAACCGGCGGCTTCAACGCCGATACCGCGATGGAGATCGCGGTCGGTGCAGGCCGGGCGGATCTGGTGCTGGCGACGAATATTCTGCCCATGGTGCCAGACTTATTTGATTTCGCTGCCGGTCTTGCCGCGCTGCTGCGGCCGAAGGGTGTTCTGGTCCTGCAAGTGCCGCATCTGTTGCCGATCCTGCAGCGCGTGCAATTCGACGCGTTCCGCCAGGACCGTCGGTTCTATTTCTCACTGGGTGTGATCGAGCAGTTGCTGCGCTCCGTCGGGCTGCGCGTGTTCGATGCGGAGAAACTGCCGGACCACGGCGGCTCGCTGCGGGTCTCTGCGTGTCATCCCAGAGCGCCGCATGCCGGCCGGCCGGCGCTGAAGGCATTGCGGCAGGAGGAAGCGGCGGCGGGCCTCGACCGGGTGGACGGATATAATGGGTTCGCGGCCGAGGTTGCCGCGGCGCAGGCGGACATCCGGGACTTCCTCGCCAACCGTCGGGCCGCCGGACGGCGGATCGCGGCTTATGGCCTGGCCACGCGCGGAACGGCGCTGCTGAATGCAAGCGGCATCGGTACTGACACGATCGCCTGGGTTGCCGATCCGGACGGGACGGCGAAGGGCCGGTTCCTGCCGGGCTGCGGCATCCCGGTCGTCGGCCCGGAGGCACTGACGCAGGACCGGCCGAGCGATCTGGTGATCTTGCCATGGACGCGGGCGCAGGACCTGGCGGCCGGGCTGCTGCCGCTCCGGCACAAGGGCACGCAGCTTTGGGCATTGATGCCGGCGATCCGGCGCGTCTGACGCAAGGCTGTTGACGGTAACGCGCCGGCATTGCCATCCGGCGCGGACGTCGCATCAACACCTGACAGCATTGCAGCCAAACGGGATTGACACGGCATGCCCGTTGCAAAAGCGAATATGACAAGACGCTGACCGCGCCAGCCGCATCGAAGCTGTGTGGGAGAGTGCAGCACATGGAAACGTCACACCGGCAACCAACCCGCCCGGCCGCGCCGCTGCCCGCCGAACGTCTCTACCGCGCCGCCGACCTGGGCGCGCTGACCTTCGCCACCACCGCCGAACTCGCCCCCCTGCCCGGCCTGCTCGAACAACCGCGCGCCGCCCAGGCGATCCGCTTCGGTACCGGCATCGCCCAGCGCGGCTTCAACATCTTCGCCATTGGATCCAACAGCGCCGCCATGCAGCAATCGGTGCGCGGCCTGCTGGACGACGCGGCAAGAACCCGCCCGCTACCGTCCGATTGGGTCTACGTCGCCAATTTCGAAGCCGCGCACCGCCCTATGGCAATCGCGCTGCCCGGACGGCGGGCGCCGGAGCTGCAGAAGGCGGTACACACGCTGATCGACGATCTGCGCATCACCCTGCCGGCAATCTTCGAAAGCGAGGACTACCAGAAGCGGCGCGGCGCGCTCGAACAATCCTTCCAATCCAAAAACGAAGCTGCCTTTTCCGCGCTCGGCGACAAGGCCGCCGCTCGCGGCATTGCGGTGCTACGCACGCCAATGGGCTTCGGCATGGCCCCGGTGCGTGACGGCAAGGTGGTGCCGCCACAGGAATTCAATGCCTGGCCGGACGCCGAACAGCGCGCCACGCGGGAGGCGATCCAGCAACTGGAGCACGATCTGGAGGAGACCCTCCGGCAGGTACCGCGGGTCGAAAAGGAAGCCCGCGACGCCATCCGGGCGCTGGAGCGCGAGACGGCCGAAGCCGCCCTGCGACAGCCCTTCGAGCAGATCCGTCAGCCCTTCAGCGATCTGCCGCGCGTGGTGCAGCACCTCGACGCCATGCATGCGGACCTGCTGGACAATGTACAGGCGTTCGTCTCACCGGAGGCGGCGGCCGAGGGCAAGGCGCTGGCCGCGATGCGCCTGGCCGGGCCGTTCGACCGCTATGAAGTCAATGTCCTGGTGACACAGGCCGATCACGGTGACGGCGCGCCGGTGATCGAGGAGCCGCATCCGACGCTGGCCAATCTTGTCGGCCGGATCGAGTACCAGCAGGTGCAGGGCGCGCTGGTGACAAATTTCCGGCTGATCAAGCCCGGTGCGCTGCACAGAGCCAACGGCGGCACGCTGCTGCTGGATGCGCGCAGCCTGCTGAGCGAGGCATTCAGTTGGCCCGCCCTGAAACGCGCGCTGCTGCGGCGCGAGGTGGCGATCGAGGACGTCGCCCGCTCGATCGGCCTGACCACCACCGTGTCGCTGGAGCCGGACCCGATCCCGCTGGACGTCAAGGTCGTGCTGTTCGGCGACCGCATGCTGTACTACATGTTCGCCGCGGTGGATCCGGATATCGGGCAATATTTCAAAGTGCTGGCGGATTTCGACGATGACCTGCCGCGCACGGCTGGCAACGAAGCACTGCTGGCGCGCCTGATCGGCGGCATCGCGGCGAAGGAGGGGCTGCGGCCGCTCGACCCCGGCGCGGTCGGCCGCGTGATCGAGCATGCCGCCCGCCTCGCCGATGATGCCGACCGGCTGGCGCTGCACACCGAACGGCTGCACGACCTGATCGCAGAGGCCAGCTACCTCGCCGGCCAGGCCGGCCGCGCCAGCATCGCGCGCACCGATGTCGAGGCCGCCATCGCCCAGCAGATCAGCCGCGTGTCGCGGCCGCGGGAACGCAGCGCGGAGATGATCCTGCGTGACATCGCGTTGATCGAGACCAGTGGCGCGCGTGTCGGCCAGATCAACGGGCTGAGCGTGCTGTCGCTGGGCGACTACGCCTTCGGCCGGCCCACCCGTATCACCTGCCGCGTGCGGCCCGGCATGGGACGAATCGTCGACATCGAGCGGGAGGTCGAACTCGGCGGGCCGCTGCACTCCAAGGGCGTGCTGATCCTGTCCGGCTTCATCGCCGGACGCTACGCGCTCGACACGCCGATGTCGGTGCATGCCAGCCTGGTGTTTGAACAATCCTACGGCGGCGTGGAGGGTGACAGCGCGTCCTCGGCGGAGCTGTATGCGCTGCTGTCGGCGATCGCCGATGTGCCGTTGCGGCAGGATCTGGCGGTCACCGGATCGGTGAACCAGCATGGCATGGTGCAGGCGATCGGCGGGGTGAACGAAAAGATCGAAGGCTTCTTCGACATCTGTGCCGCGCGCGGCCTGACCGGGACGCAAGGCGTGCTGATTCCGGCGTCCAACGTGCAGCACCTGATGCTGCGTGACGATGTCGTAGCGGCCTGCAAGGCCGGGCGCTTCGCGGTCTATCCGGTGGAGACCATCGATCAGGGCATCGCCCTGCTGACCGGCCTGCCCGCGGGAGAACGGGGCACCGACGGCGCTTATCCGGAGGGCTCGCTGAACCGCCATGTCGAGGACCGCCTGAAGGACTTCGCCAAGGCCCGCCGCCAGGCGGACGATGAGGGGCGGGAGGCGGAACGGCGATGAACGAACCGGCACGCAACCGGCTGATCCTGGAACTCTGCCAGGGCGCCAGCGATCCCAACACCATCCGCGCCGCCGCCGACTACGCCCGGATGCTGGACCTCGACCTGTACTGCCTGTTCATCGAGGATGAGGCGCTGCTGGCGTGGTCGGAAGCCGGTTTTGCCCGCGAGATCCGGCTGCCGACCTATCACTGGTCAGCCGTCAGCGCGGACTCTGTCGTCCGGGACCTGCAGCATGCTGCGGCGCGCACGCGGCGGCTTCTGTC
>JAFEFW010000321.1 GCA_018240405.1 Pseudomonadota bacterium | reverse complement strand
CTGCCCGGTGCGGAAAAGGTGTTCCGGCACGGCACCGTCGCGCGCCATCTGGACAGCCTGTTCAACGTGACCCTGCCACCGGAGTTGGACCAGGATACGACCGAGGCCGTCGCCCGCTCCGCGCGCGAGATTACCGGCGCCACGCATGCGCTGATCGTGCTGTCCGTGCTGGATGAGGGCGCCGACCGGATCGACCTCGGCGGCTCCATCTATATTGCCATCACTGACGGCACGCGGATGGAGTACCGCCGCTCGCGCATCCTGGGCGGCCGCGAGTGGGTGCGCCTGGGCGCCGTCGAGCTTGGCCTGGACTGCCTGCGCCGCTACCTGAAGGGCCTTCCTGTCGTCGAGCGGATCGACTTCGAGAAGACCTGATGCGCCACGAGATCGACTCCGGCTACGCCTGGTTCCGGCTGGGCGTATCCGTCGCGCTGTCCGCGCTGGGCGGCGTCGGCATGTGGTCCGTCGTGGTATCGCTGCCATCGGTGCAGGCCGAATTCGGCATCGACCGCGGCGCCGCCTCGCTGCCATTCACCCTGACCATGATCGGCTTCGGCGTCGGCGGCGTTCTGATGGGGCGCCTGGCAGACAAGGTCGGCATCATCACCCCGGTGGTGATCGGCGCGCTGGCGCTCGGCCTTGGCAACGCGCTGGCGGCGATGTCCGGCAGCCTGTGGCAGTTTGCCGCCTCCTACAGCGTGCTGATCGGCCTGCTTGGCACTGCGGCGACGTTTGCGCCACTGCTGGCGGACATTTCCCACTGGTTCGAAAAGCGGCGCGGCATTGCCGTGGCACTGTGCGCGTCGGGCAACTACGTCGCCGGCGCGGCTTGGCCGCCGTTCATCGAGTACATGATCCGTCACCACGGCTGGCGGACGGCGCACCTGGCGATCGCCGTCATCTGTGTCTGCGGCATGCTGCCGCTGGTGCTGTTCCTGCGGGGACCCTCGCCGCAGCGGCGGCCGGGTTCGGTGGCGCCGCCAGTCACGCACCGGCGCGTCGATCTCAGCCCGCGGGCGCTGCAGATGCTGCTGGCGGTGGCGGGACTGGCCTGCTGCGTCGCCATGTCGATGCCGCAGGTGCATATTGTCGCTTATTGCGGCGACCTCGGCTACGGCGCGCAGGCCGGTGCTTTCATGCTGTCGTTGATGACCGGGTTCGGCATCGTCAGCCGCATCGGCTCCGGCTTCCTGTCGGACCGCATCGGCGGGCTGGGCACGCTGGTGATCGGTTCACTGGCGCAGATGACGGCGCTGTCGCTGTACCTGTTCTTCACCTCGCTGCCGTCGCTCTACATCGTGTCCGCCATGTTCGGATTGTTCCAGGGCGGGCTGGTGCCGAGCTACGCGATGATCATCCGGGAGAATTTCCCGGCCAGTCAGGCGGGCGGCCGCGTCGGCCTGGTCATGATGATGACGCTGCTCGGCATGGCGCTGGGTGGCTGGATGACCGGGGTGATCTTCGACGCGACCGGCTCGTATCACGCGGCCTTTGCCAATGGCGTGGCATGGAATGCCGGCAACCTGCTGATCGCGCTGTTCCTTTTCAGCCGGGCGAAGCGCGCGGGCGCGCCGGCTATCCGGGCCGAGGGGCAGGCGGCATAGCGTCGCGGCCGGCCATGGCGGGCGGGCCGTTATGGGCGCTGGCTGTGGGCGCGCTATGCCAAACACCGTCACGGTCGGCGCAGGCCGACCATCCACACCTTGCAATGCCAAAGCGGTCGCTGTGGCTGCCGTTGAGCGAAAGTCGTGGGTGGTCGACCTGCGCCGATCATGACGATGACGACATGCCAGCCCGTGTAGGCTTTGCCGCTATTGGGACGGTGTCGTCATGACAACGCTGCGCCTGCTGGCCGATGACCTGACCGGCGCACTGGATAGTGCGGCCGAGCTGGTCGGGCTGACCGGGCCGGTGCCGGTCTTCTGGCATGGGGCGCTGCCGGCCGCGCTACCAGCCGGTGCCGCACTGGATAGCGGCACGCGGGAACTGCCGCCCGAGGCCGCATCGGCCGTTGTGGGCGCACTGGCAACAACCCTGCGCCGCGCGGACATCGCGTTCAAGAAGATCGACAGCCTGCTGCGCGGTCCGACGGTCGCCGAGATTGCCGCCTGCCTGCGCTCGGGATTCTGGGACCGTGCCGTGCTGGCGCCGGCGTTTCCCTACCAGGGCCGCATCACGCGCGGCGGCATCCAGTATGCGCGAGACGTTGTTGGAGGCTGGTCGCCGGCCGGCGGCGACCTCGTCGAGGCATTGCGCGCGGCCTGTATCGAGGCGCAGTACGGCCGCTACGACGCGGCGCTGCCGCTTGGGGTCAGCGTGTTCGACGCCGAGGATGACACCGACCTTGATCAGATCGCCGCCACCGGCCGAGCGGCGAACCGGTTGCTATGGATCGGCACCGGCGGCCTGGCGCAGGCGCTCGGACGCGCGGCTCCTCCGCCCGCCGCCCCACCGTTGCGCGCACCTGTGCTCGGCCTGTTCGGCTCCGACCACGCGGTGACCGCGGCGCAGCTTGCCGCCTGCGGCGCGGATTGGCTGCACCTGCCGCATGACATCCCAGCGGCGCCGGCAATCGCGGCGCAACTGGAGACGTCGGGGCGGGTGGCGGTCAGCCTCGACCTGCCGCATGGCCTGGCACGCGATGAGGCGGCCAGGCGCATCAGCGCCGCGCTGCATGCGGTTGTTCGAACTTTGCCGCCGCCGGGCGCGCTGGTTGTCGCCGGCGGCGAGACGCTGCGCGGCCTGTGCATCGCCCTCGGCGCGCACCACCTGGACCTCGTCGGCCGCATCGTGCCGGGCCTGCCGTGCTCAATCATCCGTGGCGGCGCCTGGGACGGCGTGACCGTGGTTTCGAAATCCGGCGCCTTCGGCCATCCTGCGCTGCTGCGCGACCTGCTGCGGGACGCCACGCCGCCATCCGAAAGGACAGAGTAATGCCTGCGCGCCACCTGGCCATCACCATGGGCGATCCGGCCGGTATCGGCCCCGAGATCATCGTCAAGGCCGCCGCCCGGCTCGCCCCGCGCATCGCAGCGGGCGACCTCGCCCTGGTGGTAATCGGCAGCAATGTCGCGCTCGAGGAAGCACGCAGCCGCTTAACCCCGGACCTGCCGATCCCGGCGGTATCCGAGGCTGACGCGGCATGGCCGGCGCTGTGCGCGTTGCAGGCGGGGCCGGAGGGCACGCCGATCCGGCCCGGCCAGCTTTCCCCCGAGGGCGGCCGCTTCGCCTTTCAGGCGGTCGAGTGCGGCGTGCGCCTGGCGGTGGAGCGGCGCGTCGGCGGCATTGTCACCGCGCCGCTGAACAAGGAAGCCCTGAACGCCGCCGGCTACCACTATCCCGGCCACACCGAAATGCTGGCGGAACTGACCGGCGTCAAAGGCTCCTGCATGATGCTGGCGCACGGCAACATGCGGGTCAGCCACGTCACCACCCACATCGCGCTGGAGGATGTGCCGAAGCGCGCGACGCCGGAACGCCTGCGCCGGGTGATCGAACTGACGCATGACGCGCTGATACGGCTCGGCCTCGGCCGGGCGCGCATCGCGGTGGCGGCGCTGAACCCGCATGCCGGCGAGGGCGGGCTGTTCGGCCGGCACGATATCGACGTGGCCGCGCCCGTGATCGCCGACGCGGTGGCGGCCGGGCGCGACGTGGTCGGGCCGGTGCCCGGCGACACGGTGTTCGTCAAGCTGCGTGCCGGCCAGTATGACGCGGTGATCGCCAACTACCACGACCAGGGGCACATCCCCGTCAAGCTGCTGGGCTTCGAGGTCGATCCGGTCACTGGCACGTGGAACGACCTGTCCGGCGTCAACATCACGCTGGGGCTGCCGATCATCCGCACCTCGGTCGATCACGGCACGGCGTTCGACATCGCCGGCAAGGGGATCGCAAATGAGCAGAGCATGGTAGAGGCGATCGAATACGCCGAGCGTCTGGCCGGGCCGGGGGCGTGATCGTGGAGGAGTCGCAGGGATGAAATTCTGGATCACCGGTGTCGCCTCGCCCCGTGGCAGCGCCCGCACTGCCGCCGCCATCGAGGCAGCCGGCTGGGACGGGTTCCTGGTGGTGGATTCGCAGAATCTCTCGGGTGATCCGTATGTCGCGCTCGCCATGGCGGCGACGGCGACATCGCGGCTTGGCCTGGGCACCGGCGTGACCAACTGCGTCACCCGCCACGCCGCCGCGACCGCCTGTGCTATCGCCAGCGTCGACCG
>JAFEFW010000320.1 GCA_018240405.1 Pseudomonadota bacterium | reverse complement strand
GCCGGATCGGCGACAGCTACGACCGGTGTATACATTGGTAAGACCGGTGCCGTCGTCACCAATACTTCGATCGGCACCATTACCGGCACGTCGAGCGGGGTGCTGACCGCGTCAGGCTTCACCGCCTCGATCGTCAATGCCGGCCAGATCAGTGGCGGCCAGTATGGAATCAAGCTGGCATCCGGTGGCGTCGTCACCAACGCGGCGAGCGGTACGATTAGCGGCGCTATCGGCCTTCTTGTCACCGGCTCAGTTGGTACGGTCGTCAATGCCGGGGTCATTCAAGGCACGGGTGGGGCGGCTATTGGTGTCGACCTGCGCGCTGGCGGCGTGATCACCAATCAGGCGACTGGCGCGATCAAGGGCAAGACTGGGATCACCGTGTCCGGTGGCGCCGGAACGGTCGTCGCGGAAGGAACGATTGACGGCACCGGGGGCACTGCGATTGCTCTTGGGGCAGGCTTTGCCCACCGGGTGGTCCTCGATCCCGGTGCCAACGTTTTCGGGAAAATCGACGGCGGCAATACGATTGGCGCCGTCATCGCCAGTACGTTGGAACTCGCCGCAGGCGCTGTCACGGGGACAGTGTCCGGGATCGGCACGCAGATCGTCGACTTCGCCCGGATCACCGTTGACAGCGGCGCGTCCTGGGTGCTGGGCGGTACGAACACGGTGCCATTCGGGGTCACGCTGACCGATCTCGGCACACTCACCATTGCCGGGACAGTCTCCAGCAACTTCACGCCCCTGACGCTTGGCGCCGGCGGCGTCGTGACGGTCGGTGCGACAGGCGCGATCACCGCTGTCGGCTATGGTGCGCTACTGACGGACGCGTCGAACACCGCAACCAATGCCGGACGTATCGGCGGCGGTCTGATCGGCCTCTATCTGACCGCGGGCGGTGCTGTCACCAATCTGACAGGCGGAACGATTTCCGGCAGCGAGGCCGGGATTCGCGTGAAGGGCGGCGCCGGCACTGTTACGAATGCCGGCACCATCACGTCGGCCAAACTTGGCGTCCAATTGCTCGCCGGTGGGACCGTCATCAATCAGGTTGGCGGCATCCTCTCGTCGGTCGATGTGTCCGGCGGCATCGGTGCCATGACCAATAGCGGGGTCGTCACCGGTTCCGGCGCCGCCATCGCGGCGGTCAGATTGGGGAATGGCGGCGACGTCACCAACAGCGCGGGCGGCACCATCAGCAGCCCTGCGGGCCATGGCGTTGCGCTGGTGCAGACCGGGCAGGTGCTGAACGCCGGGCGGATTGACGCCGGAAATTACGGCGTGTTCCTGCAGGTCGGTGGGTTCGTCACGAACAGCGCCGGCGGAACGATTCAAGGCACGCATAGAGGCATTCATGCCGGCCTGCTTGCGACAATCGTTAACTCCGGCTTCGTCAACAGCGGCAGCTATGGCATCGTCCTGGCCACCGGCACTGTCGTCAACCACATAAGCGGAACGATATCCGGCAACAAGAATGCCGTTGTAATTGGCACAGGCGGGGGAACGCTGATCAACGCCGGTCAGCTTCAGTCAAGCAACGGAACCGCAGCGGATTTCGATAACGGAGGCCTGCTGCAGAACCTCTCCGGCGGCGTCGTGTACGGCTGGCACTATGGGTTCCGAGCGGCGAGCGGCGTAGTTACGATTGACAATAGTGGAACGATCCGAGGAAGCTATTATCAAGGTGCCCGCATCGGCCCCAACGTCCAGAGCGCATTCATTACCAATCAGGCCAGCGGTCTCATCGAGAGCAAGTATGGTGGAGTCCTGCTGTCGAACAAGAACGGCACGCTGCTGAACGCCGGCACGATTATCGCGACGGACGCTTCGGCGCTTGGGTCCAATGTCGGCTGGCAGGTGACAAACCAGGTTGGCGGCCTGATTGCCAGTGGCAAGGCTCGCGGCGTCATTGGCGGCGGTACCGTGGTCAACGAGGGCTCGATAGCCGGGCCGGCCGAAGGCGTGTTCCTGACGCTGGGCGGCAGCGTCGACAATCGTACCAGCGGCATCATCCGCTCGGAACTTTACGGCGTCGTAATTTTCGGCCAAGGCAGCGTGACCAATGCGGGGACGATCCAGGCGGCGACCAGCGTGCCGCCCGTCACCGGGTTCGGCGTGTACTTCTACGACAACGTCGCTGGCGACCTGGTGACCAACCTTGAAGGGGGCCTGATCAGCGGCGCCGTCGCCGGCGTGCACTTCCACAAGCACGGCGTTGTCATCAACGCGGGAACGATCCTTGCCACGTCGCTTTTGGATCGTACGATCCGACTTCGGAATGGAACGTTCTATGGCGCCAACGGGGTGAACCTCTTCACCGGCGGCGTGATCACCAACCAGGCCGCGGGCATCATCAGCGGCCAGCAAGCCCTGCAGACCTGGGGCGCATCCAGCACGCTGGTCAATGCGGGAACAATCATCGGCACCAGCGGCACAGCCGCAGCCTTTGCCGAGGGGTTCGCTAATCGCCTGATCATTGATCCTGGTGCGTCCTTCAGCGGACTGGTCGATGGCGGCAGCACCAATGGCGGCTCCGTCATCAACACGCTGGAGCTCCGCGCCGGGGGGTCGATCGGCGCGATCAGCGGCCTGGGGTCGCAGTTCGTCGATTTCTCCCAGATCGTGGTGGATGCCGGCGCGTCCTGGACGTTCGGTGGCAGCAACACGATCGTGCAAGGTACCACGCTGACCGTGCTGGACGGTGCGGTCCTGGACTTCGATACGGTTCTGCAGAATGACGGCATGATCGTCATCGACCCCAGCACGATGGTGGTATTCGGACTGACCGGCACAGGCACGGTGACCATCGATGAAGGCAGCGTGCTGGAGGTGCAGGGTACCGTAGCCGCCAGTGAAACGATCGCATTTTCCGGCACCCAGGCGCGACTGGATCTTGACGATCCCGTCGGCTTTGCCGGTCTCATCCAGAACTTCATGGTCGGTGACACCATCACGCTGGATGGCGTCAATCCGGCCACCGTCAGCTACGACAACGGCTTCCTGACCTTCGGCAATGGTTATCAGATCCGCATGACGGTTGCGCAGCCTGCAACGGTGCAGGCGGTGGCGACGGCGACCGGGACCGACGTCCTGGGCCTGCTTTGCTTTTGTGAGCACACGCGGCTTCTGACGCCGGATGGGGAACAGGCGGTCGAGGACCTTTCAGTCGGCGATCTGGTCACCACCTGGCGCGGCGAGCACCGCCGCATCGTTTGGATCGGCACCAGCACGATTCCGATTCGCCGCGGACGGCGCGATGCCGCCACGCCAGTCATTGTGCAACGTGATGCGATCGCCCCAGGTGTGCCGCGCCGCCCGTTGCGAGTGACGAAGGGCCACTCGCTGTTGTTCGGCGATGTGCTGATCCCAGTCGAGTATCTGGTAAACCACCGCTCGATCCGGTGGGATGACCACGCGCAGATGGCAAGGCTCTACCATATCGAGCTTGAAACGCACGACGTGCTGGTCGCCGACGGCGCGCCAGCCGAAAGCTATCGTGATGACGGCAATCGCTGGCTGTTCAGCAATGCCAATTCCGCCTGGGGCCTGCCGCCGAAGCCGCCCTGTGCACCGGTGCTGACCGGGGGTGCGGTCGTGGATGCCGTCTGGCGCCGTCTGCTCGAGCGGTCAGGTGTTCGGCCTGGGATGCCGCTGACCAGCGACGCTGATGTGCACCTGCTGGTGGACGGCGCCCGGGTGGACGCTGTGTCGGTGAGTGCCGGCAAGGCGTTGTTCCGCATGGCGGGCCGCCCAGGCGAAGTCCGGCTGTGCTCGCGCAGTGGCGCGCCGCAGGAACTGGGGCTGGCACGTGATCCGCGCATGCTCGGCGTCGGCGTGCGCCGCATTGTGCTGTGGCAGGGACACCGCCCGCGTGTGCTGGAGGCTGACGATTCCGCGCTGAGCCGGGGTTTCCACCCATTCGAACCGGATAACGGTTACCGCTGGACGGATGGCGACGCAGTGCTGCCGTCAACTTTGTTCGATGGAGTGACCGAGGCGTATCAACTGGAGGTGCATCTGGCGGGGACGGCACAGTATCCGCTGCTGCCCGAGCTGACGGCACGGGCGGCCTGATGCTTCCGGCGTCGAGTCGGGCAAGCACAGCTCGCGACTGAGCCGACACGGGCGGCGATAGGAGCGATATCTGGTCAGTCCGGCTGGCACCAGCCATGGCACGCAACGCGCGGATGCGGGAGAGGCGCGGAGCAATTTGAGCGCGT
>JAFEFW010000031.1 GCA_018240405.1 Pseudomonadota bacterium | reverse complement strand
ATGCTGGCGGTGCTGGCGTTACTGGCCGATGCCGCGGTCGGGTTTGTCCATGTCGGTGTTGAGTTCAAGTGGTGGCCAAGCCCACTGCCGGAGTGCGCCGCACCGCGGATAACCGGGGCGACCATTGCCGAGCGGCTGGCGGCGATGCCGGCGCGCCCATCGAAGCCGTGCGATGAACCCTCCTTCCCGATTCCTGGCGTCCCGGTTTCGCTGGCTGGCTTCAATACCCTCTATGCCCTGGTATTTGCCGCGGGCCTTGCCATGTCGTTGCGCGAAAGGCGGTGACAAAGATGACGCGGTCCATGAACAATCTTCCTGGCGACCTGTCCACGCGGCGGCGCACGGAGCGCATGATCCGGGTCGACCACGCTGGCGAGTACGGCGCTGCTCGCATCTACGCCGGCCAGCTTGCCGTGCTCGGGAACGGCACCAAGGGCGACCTGCTACGTCACATGCAGGCGCAGGAGCAGCAGCACCTGGACACCTTCAACCGCCTGATCGTGGAGCGCCGGGTTCGCCCGACCGCGCTGCTGCCGTTCTGGCACCTGGCCGGCTACGCGCTGGGCGCGATCACCGCTGCGATGGGTGAGAAGGCGGCGATGGCATGCACCGTGGCGGTCGAGGAAGCGATCGATGAGCACTACAGCCGGCAGATTGCGGAAACCGACGAGACCGCGCCGGAGCTGCGCGAGACGCTGGAACAGTTCCGCCAGGAGGAGCTTGAGCACCGCGACATTGGTCTGCAGAACGGGGCAGAGCAGGCCCCCGGTTATCGGGTTCTGACACGCCTGATCAAGTCCGGCTGCAAAGCGGCCATCGCCGCCAGCGAGCGCATCTGACCATCCGCTATCACCTCCTTCCAGGGAAACGGCAAGCTGCCGCGCATGGGCTTGCGGGTGGGCCACCGCGTTACAGACTCTGAAACATTAAGCGAACATAATTAGCATTTCCTTAACGCAACGCCATAGCCGCGCACTTACGCTCAATTGATTGGAAGCCCTGGATTGCGTGGCAGACAGGCCTCACGCCTCGAAGCTGCGTTTCTGCCACAATCCGATCATCGTTTCGACGTAGCCCGCCGCCATACCTATGCTCATGACATGGTCCAACCCTTATTCATGCGCAGAGCCATCATGCTTGGTGGATTAACGGCCTGGGGCGCGGCGCGCGCCCAACCGCCGGCTGGCAGCCTGTCATTGGCGCCGCCGCCGCTGCTCGAGTACGCCGCCAGCGCACTTGCCGGGATGATTGAGGACGCCCGGCAGCAGGCGATCGCCGACGGGGTGCGCCCGATCCCCCAGGGCATCTACCGCTCCCTGCTTGGTTATTTCCCGCCGAACCTGCTGCAGAAGATCCGCTTTGCCGCCGGCAGCGCCCGGCCATTGATGCTGCCGGCACTTGCCTTTGCCTACGGCGACGCCGTGGCGGTGACGCTGGGCGATGTGGTGCTGTTCAAGTCAGACCGCATGGCCCAGACCAATCTGAAGGTCTGGGCGCATGAGCTGACACATGTGATGCAGTACCAGCGCTGGGGCGTCCACGGCTTTGCCGAACGCTATGTACGTGACACTACCGGCGTGGAGCAGGAGGCGGTGGACAATGCCAACCGCTTCATGGCGTGGGCGGCGGCGCGCAAGCCGGGCTGAGGCGGTTCTGGCGCTGACCGCCTGGCTCCGGTCCCGACGTGGCGAGGTTCAAGCGCCGCCGTTCACTTCGATGGTTGTGCAAGTGACGAAGCTGGCCGCGTCGCTGACCAGGAAATCGACGACGGAAGCGATTTCCTCCGGCTGACCGGCGCGGGCGAGGGCGCTGTTCAGAGCCCGCTGCTTGGACACCTCCGGCACGCGGGCACCCATGGCGGTCTGGATCAGGCCCGGTGCGATGGCATTGACCCGGATGTTGTACTTACCGAGACGGCGACCAAGGCTCTTGGTCATGTTGATCACGGCTGCTTTGGATGCACCGTACTCCACGACGGTGCTGCCGTTGACCCCGGCCATCGATGCGGTGGTCACGATGCTGCCGCCTTGTCCGGCGGCGATCAGGCGGCGGGCGACCCATTGCGAGGCGAAATACGGAACACGCACATTGGCCGACATGGTATCGTCAAACTGTTCCGGTTCGACGTCGAGCCAATCCTTCTCCGGGTGGAACACGCCGGCGTTGTTGTAGAGGACGCGGATCAGCCCGTGCTCGCGCTCGATCTGGCCCAGGGTTTCGCCCATGCGTGTCAGGTCCGTCAGATCGCACTGGTAGTACGGCCAGTTGCCTTTGCTCTCGGCGCCGATATCGATGCCGACGGCCAGAAAACCCGATTGCGTGAGCTTGCGGCACGTAGCCTGGCCAATCAGCCCGTTGCTGCCGGTGATGACGGCGACCTGCATGATACTTTCCTCCCGACGATGCATGGTTGCACGCAGCTTCGCACGGGTGGGATGGTTCGCCAAACAAGAGCGTTCGTGCTTTGTTCAAGTTCTGCGTTCTGGTCAGCGGGCAACGCGCCGGCAGGCGAGAGGGGGCTACGACGCATATAATTACTTTAGCATAATAATATACGATGCCACATAGACACGTTATACATTACTAGAAAGTTCCATAAAGGAACTATCACATTCTTTCTAGATAACAATATCATTTATTTGTAATGAATGCAGGATAGATAGTATATACGGATGTCACTTGCGCAAGGGGCTGTGGCATCTGCCGTCGATCCTTGCCCGACCAGCTATCACTGGCTGACCTGTTGACCGGGCCTGCGAATAGCACCCTTTTCTTCGGGCGGCATCGGTGTTGATTGGCAGCGCGGAGGCGGAGCGGAGGGCCACCAAGAAGAGTGGCGCGGCGCACGCGGCGTTGCTGGGACCGGCCGAGCGCACCCGCTCGATCCTACTCAGGGGCTCTTGGACGTCCTCCGGTCTCCCTTTGCGTGAACATCAAGTGAACATGCGGCACAAACCGCGCCCGGAGGGCCGTCCGGCGGTGCGCCCACCGCTCCGCCGGCAGCCCGCGCTCTGTCCAGCGTCTCGATGGTGTTCGGCCAGCGCGCTCGCCGGTCCGTAGCCATCATGGGGCATCGGGCCAGGGTGCTTTCAACCGCAAACGCCGGACGAGCGGCAAGTTCTAAATTCATGGCCGACTGCGCGAAACCCGCGGCGGAGGTGCGCGGCCAATCACCATAATCGAGCCGCACACAACCATACCTAAAAATACATGTAAGTAATATATTTTGTCGTCCGCTTCGCGCAATTTATAATTATGTAGTAATATTGTTGTTGCTTGTTCGACCAGCCGAGGAGCCGCCGGAGATATCCTAATCGATCTCCTCCAGGCTGAACTGCTCCGCCTCCTCGTCGTAGCTGAAAATCTCCGCATAACGCCCCCAGGCGATCACCGTCCGCAGCGTCTGGTCCGCGTAGTCCGGCGACATGTGGTCCTCCAGCTCGTCGCGGAACCGTTCGGCGGAGGCGCGGTGATTCCAGCGCTGGTCCAACACCTGGCGGATCATCGTCACCAGCGGTACGTGCTGCCGCAGCGCCTCGCCGAACGTGCGCTTCCGCTCATCCACGTCCGAATGCACGAATGTGCGGCCGAGCGCGGTCAGCGTGATATCGCCTTCTTCCAGCAGCGCGAAGCCCAGCATCTGCAACGCCTCGCCCAGCGGCAGGATGTCATCGACCTCGTACTGCAACGCCGCGGCCAGGGCGGGCAGGTCGGCGCGGCCGTTATATGGCTCCGCCGCCAGCGTCTCCATCAGGCCGGACATGATATTGGTGCCGACCGCCGGCAGCGGCGTCGCCAGCGGCGAGGCACCCATTTGCGCTGCGCCGCGCACAATCGGCTTGCGCCGGGTCATCACGGCGTAGATGTCGTCCACCATCTGCCGGAAATCGGCGTCCAGGCGGTTGCGCGGGTGCGGGAAGGGGACCTTCAGCTCCGTCGCTACGCGCCCCGGGTTGGAGGCGAACACCAGGATGCGGTCGGCCATCAACACCGCCTCCTCGATATTGTGCGTCACCATCAGCACCGATTTCAGCGGCAGCTTACCCTCGACCCACAGGTCGATCAGGTCAGTACGCAGTGTTTCGGCGGTGAGCACGTCGAGCGCGCTGAACGGTTCGTCCATCAGCAGCAGGTCAGGATGCACCACCAGGGCCCGTGCCAAGCCCACACGCTGGCGCATGCCGCCGGACAGTTCCTTCGGGTAGGCGTTCTCAAACCCACCCAGGCCAATCAGGTCGATCGCCGCCTCGGCTCGGGTTTCCCGCTCCGCCCGCGGCACGCCACGCGCTTCCAGGCCAAGCTCCACGTTCTCCTGCACGGTCAGCCAGGGGAACAGCGCGAAGCTCTGGAACACCATCGCAACGCCTTCGGCGGGCCCAGTGACGGGTGCGCCGCGCCACAGCACTTCGCCGGAGGTCGGCTTCAGCAGCCCTGACACGATGCGCAGCAGGGTGGACTTGCCGGAGCCGGAGCGGCCCAGCAGCGCGACGATTTCGCCCTCGCGCAGCGTCAGGTTGACGTCGTCCAGCACCACGAGGTCGGCGCTTGAATCCTTGTGGTAGGCTTGCCGGCACTTGGTGACCTGCACCAGCAGCGGCTGGATTCCGACAGCGGCGTCCATCTCTGTCTGTCCCTCCGTTGCTCAGGCCAAGGTCAGGCGACGCTGGGCATAGGCGTACATGGGCCGCCACAGCAGCCGGTTGAACAGCACGACGAAGGCTGACATCACCACGACGCCCAGCACCACGCGCGCCATATCGCCCTTGTCGGTGGCGTTGGCGATATAGGCACCCAGTCCATGCGCCTGTAGCTTCGTGTTGCCCCAGGATGCAACCTCGGCAACGATGGCGGCATTCCAGCAGCCGCCCGATGCGGTGATGGCGCCGGTCACGTAGTAGGCAAAGATGCCGGGGATGATGACCTTCCGCCACCACAACAATCCGCCGATGCGGAAATTCTTGGCGGCTTCCTGCAAGTCGCCCGGGAAGGCCGCGGCACCGGCGATGACATTAAACAGGATATACCACTGCGTGCCGAGGATCATCAGCGGCGTCAGCCAGATGTCCGGGCTGAGGTGGAAATGCACAATCGCCAGCACCACCGGTGGAAACAGCAGGTTGGCGGGAAACGCGGCGAGAAACTGTGCCGCCGGCTGTGCCCGCCGGGCCCAGTCTGGGCGAAGGCCGAGCCAGACACCGACCGGGACCCAAAGCAGGCTGGCGAGGATCATCAGCACGACGACGCGCACTAGCGTAATCAAGCCGAGGCCGACGGCCTGCAGGACATCGCTCAGCCCAAGCGAGACCGCGGCAAAACTGCTGAGCCGCCAGCTTGCGTACAGCACGATCGTCGCCAGGATGACGAGCCAAACGATGTCGACGACCCGCGACGGAGGTTGATAGCGCCCACGTGCCGTCAGGCGGCTGAACAGGGGCAACCCGGTCACCATGCCGGCGGCGTCGCCGATCACCTCGCCGGCCTGGCGAAGCAGACGTGTGCGGCGAATCAGCCGCAGCATCCAGGGATCGGCGGCGCTTGCGCCTGCCGTTGTTTCAAAACGGAACTTCGACGACCAGGCCACCAGAGGGCGGAACAGCAACTGGTCGTAGGCGAGGATCACCACCAGCATCGCCAGGATGGCCCAGAGCACGGCGGCGATATCGCGCTGCTCCAACGCGACCGCGACATAAGAGCCGATGCCCGGAAGCTTCCAGCTGGCGTCGCCAACCGTCACCGCCTCGGAGGCAACCACGAAGAACCAGCCGCCGGACATCGACATCATGGTGTTCCACACCAGACCGGGGACGGCGAACGGCACCTCCAACTTCCAGAAGCGTTGCCAGCCGCTGAGATGAAAGCTGTTGGACGCCTCCGTCAGATCGGCCGGCACGGTCTTCAGCGATTGGTACAGGCTGAACGCCATGTTCCAGGCCTGGCTGGTGAAGATGGCAAAGATCGCCGCCAGTTCGAGCCCCAGCACCTGGCCCGGGAACAAGCCCATGAAGAACACTACGGTGAAGGTCAGGAACCCCAGGATCGGCACCGATTGCAGCACGTCCAGGATCGGGATCAGCACCAGCCCGGCGCGCCGGCTCTTGGCCGCCGCCGTGCCGTAGGTGAAGGTGAACAGCAGCGCCAGGGCGAGCGCCGCGAACATCCGCAGCGTGGTGCGAACAGCATATTCTGGCAGGCGCCATGGGCTCAGGCTGACCTCGACCGCGCCCGGTGCGCTGATCGACATCATGGTTCCCTCGGCGACGTGCCCGACCGCGATCAGTGCCGCGAATACGCACAGGATGGCGAGCACATCCCATGCGTTCGGCAGCCGTCTGCTTGCGGCCAGGGTGGGGAACAGGGTCGCTGACATCAACCTACCAGGGACGGGTGCAAGCCGGCTGTTTGCTCCCGTACAGACGCGCTGTCACCACCCGATTTGATGGCGGTTTGGTGAACCGCACCGGCCTTGACCAACGGCCGAACCGGCTCGTCTGCCGGGTAATGGATCGGGACGTGCCGACCTTACGGCCGGTTGCGGGTTACCAGCCGTCCGGCCCGCGCCGGCGTGGCGCCGAAGCCGAAAACATAGGCCGACTGGCCATTGATCCAGGTTTCCCGGATGCCTTCAGCCGGCCGGGTCGGGGCGTCATAGGTCGCCACGTCCCGCACGGTCAGCGGGTCGAACAACACCAGGTCCGCATAGGCGCCCTCGCGGATGACGCCGCGGTCCACCATGCCGAACACCGACGCGGTGTGACCGGTCATCTTGCGCACCGCCTCCTCCAGGCTGAACAGGCCGAGGTCGCGGGCGTAGTGGCCCAGCACGCGGGGGAACGTGCCCCACAGGCGCGGGTGGGGGTAGGCGTCGTGCGGCAAGCCGTCACTACCGATCATCGCCCGCCCATGAGCGAGGATGCGCTGCACATCCGCCTCGTCCATCTGAAAGCTGATGGCGCCCGCCGGCAGCAGCTTCTGTGCCGCCTCGCGCTCGCTCATGCCCCACTCGGCGGCGACGTCCCTCAGCATCCGGCCGGCGAGTTCGGGATGCGGCACTGACCAGGTGATCTGCACCGGAACGTCCGGACGCAGCCGGTCCGGCATCATGACCGTCGAGCCGGCGGCGTAGGGGTACACGTCAAAGTCCACGGGCTGGGAGCGGGCGCCCTGTTCGATCAGCGGCAGCGTCTCGGTGCTGCGGCCGAAATTCTCCGGCTGGGAGCATTTATGGTGGCTGATGACGACCGGTGCGTCCACGGCGCGACCAATCTGCAGTGTCTCCTCGATCGACTGCAGCACGTGCGCGGCTTCGTCACGCATATGGGTGACGTAGATGCCGCGCGCCTTGCGCAGCGCCTCGGCCACCGCGATCACCTCGGCCGTCGGGGCCATCATGTTGGGTGGGTAATAGAGGCCGGTGGAGAAGCCGGAGGCGCCTTCAGCCAGCGCCTCGGCGAGACGCGCCTGCATCTGCGCCGCTTCCTTGTCGCTGGCGGCGCGCTGGGTGTCGCCATTCATGGCCTCGACCCGCAGCGACATATGGCCGATCAGCGCGTAGGTGTTTACCGGCGACGGATCCCGTGCCAGACGCTCTGCGTACTCACCAAAGCTGCCGAAAACCCACCAGCGCTCGTCGCCGACCAGGTCGAGCGGCGGCACCGGGCGCGACTTCATGCGAACCGGCGACAACGAGATGCCGCAGTTGCCAACCACCACCGTGGTCACGCCCTGCGACATCTTGCACAGCATGCACTCCGGTCCGCACAGCACCGCCCGGTCGTCATGCGTATGCGCATCGATGAAGCCAGGGGCGAGGGCAAGGCCGTCCGCATCGACATCGCGGTCCGCGGTATGGGCGCCGAGATCGCCGACGGCGATGATCCGGTCACCGGAGACGCCGACATCGCCCTGGTAGCGCGGCGATCCCAGGCCGTCGAAGATCGTCGCGTTGCGGATGAGCAGGTCGAAATGGGCCGGCATAGGCTTGTCCAGTCTGGCAGATCGTTGCGAAGGTGGTGGCACGATAGGCATTTTCCGGAGAGACCGCCAATGACGATCGCCGACCTGACACTTCTGGCGGCTGTCCTGCTGACGATCGGGACGATCGGCGTGGCCAAGGTCGCTGGCGGACGCGCGTACAACAACGCGAACCCGCGCGATCCCGGGTTCTACCAGGACCCGTTCCGCGCCCGGGCGCTCGCCGCGCATCAGAACGGGTTCGAGGCGTTTCCCTTCTTCGCGGCGGCGATAATCCTGGCGGAGATGCGCCACGCGCCGCAGGGTATACTGGACGTCCTGGCGATCGCCTTCATTCTGTTGCGGGTGGTCTATGTGGCGCTGTACCTGGGCGATAAGCCGACCGCGCGTTCGCTTGTCTGGTTCTGTGCCTTTGCCTGCAACGGACTGATCTTTTTCATGCCGTGGTGGGCGTAACGCAGGGCGCCGCGGCATCCGTTTACCAGGCAGGTGGGGGCAGGCCGCTTTTCACGCTTGCCGTATTCGCCCGGGGGAAAAGACGCCAGACCTTCTGGAGGTTCGCCAGTGTCGGTCTTGGCTGGCTGACGGTTGCTCGTGACCGTAGCGAGCCGCGGCGCCTTGCCATCGCCTGTGGTCCGGCGTCCTACGGCGATGATACCGGTCAAAGGAAGAGCCTCCAGCCCGTCTGCGTCGCATACGCCTGCACAACAGCGGCCGCCTTCAGGCGACCGGGTTTGCAAGGCTGTCCGGTAGCGCGCCGGTCGCTCGGTGCTCCTCGTCACAATTATTTGAGCCGTCCCGTTCGAGCGCGGGGCTGTTACAACCGGCTCATGGAAAGTCACGCACTCGACCTCACCCTCTACAAGGAAGCACTGATCGTTCTCGGCGGCGCGGCCGTCGTCATTCCGCTGTTTCACCGCCTGCGCATCAGTCCGGTCCTCGGCTTCATTCTGATCGGGGTGTTCGTCGGACCGTTCGGCATAGCCCAACTGGCACCCGTCATCCCCTGGCTCTCGGCCGTCACCATCACCGACCCCGAGTCTATTGCCCCTATCGCCCGGCTCGGCGTGGTCCTGCTGCTGTTCATGATCGGGCTCGAATTGTCGGCGGAACGGCTCTGGCTTATGCGCCGGCTCGTCTTCGGCTTGGGGTTCCTGCAGGTGGCGCTCTGCGCGGTGGTGCTGAGCCTCGCCGCCCTGGCAGTCGCGGAGTCGCAAGGCAGCGCCATCGTCATCGGGCTCGTGTTGACCATGTCTTCAACCGCCGTCGCGCTGCAGGTGCTCGCCGAGGACAAGCAACTGCACGCCCCGTTCGGTCGCGCGAGCTTTGCGGTGCTGCTGTTCCAGGATCTTGCTGTCGTCCCCATTCTCTTCGCGCTGACAGCGCTGGCGCCTGGAAATGACACCGGCACGGCGACCGGACTCGCCATTGCAGCCGGCAAGGCAGTTGCCGCGGTTGTGCTGATCGTTGGCGTTGGTCGCCTGGTCGTGCAGCCACTATTCCGCAGCGTCGCCCGTACCCGCAGCACCGAACTGTTTGTCGCCGCCTGTCTGCTTGTGGTGATCGCCACCGGCCTCGCTGCGTCGGCGGCCGGTCTTTCCATGGCGGTCGGCGCGCTGATCGGTGGGTTACTGCTGGCCGGGACCGAATACCGCCGGCAGGTCGAGGTCACCATCGACCCGTTCAAGGGGCTGTTCATCGGCGTCTTCCTGGTCTCGGTCGGCATGAGCCTCGACTTCAAGACCGTGGCGGCGCACCCGCTGCTGGTCGCGGTGGTCACCGTCGGTGTCGTGCTGCTGAAGCTGGCGGTGATCGCGCCGCTGACCCGGATGTTCCGTATGACGTGGCGCGACGGGCTGCATATGGGCCTGCTGCTGGGGCCGAGCGGCGAGTTCGCGTTCGTTATCGTCGGGCTGGCACTGACGGATGGGTTGGTGACGCAGCAAATGGCCGACGTGCTGCTGTTCGTCACCGCCCTAACAATGGCGTCGATCCCGATGCTGGCACATCTGGCGGAACGTATTGCGCCGCGTCATGCGGTCGATGTCGACCACAGCCTGATCGTGCCGGATGTCTCGGATGCGCTCCCGCGTGTCATCATTGCCGGCTTCGGGCGGGTCGGTCAGATGGTCGCGACGATGCTGGGCGTGCACAAGGTGCCGTATGTGGCGATCGATCACGATCCGGACCGCGTGGCGCAGGAGCGGGCACGAGGTCGTCCGGTGTTCTACGGCGACATGACTCAGATCGATCTGCTGCGCCGCCTGCATCTGGAGAATGCGCGCGCCCTGGTGATCACATTGGACGATCCCGCCATTGCCGAGTCACTGGTTACCGCCGCTCGGGCGGAGCGGCGCGACCTGGTGATCGTGGCCCGCGCCCGCGATGCCACCCACGCCGCGCGCCTTTATCGCGTCGGTGCCTCCGATGCCGTACCAGAAACGATCGAGGCCAGCCTGCAACTATCCGAGGCGGTGCTGGTCGATGTCGGTATTGCCATGGGACCTGTCATCGCCTCTATCCACGAGCAGCGCGAGGCGCTGCAGGCTGAAATCAAGGACAAGTCGCCTCCCAACGCGGTCATCCGGCTACTCGGTCGCACGCGATTGCGTGACCGTGTCCGGGCGAAATGAAGCGAATGCAGTCCTGCGCCGTTCGTTCTTGCGAGTTCAGGACATTGGCCATAGCGTTTGCTACAACCGTCCGAAATGGAACACACGACACGCCGCATGTCGCAGGATTTGCCCCAGTCCCTGCCGGTCAGACGGCAACAATTTGCTGCGCTGCCTTGCCGGCGCAGTGAGTTCGGCCTGCGGGTGATGCTGATCACCAGCCGGGGCACGGGGCGATGGGTATTGCCGAAAGGATGGCCGAAGCTTGGCTACTCCGGCGCCGATCTGGCGGCGCTGGAAGCCTTTGAGGAGGCCGGGCTGGAGGGGATCATTGGCGCCGAAGCGATCGGGTCCTATGGCTATCGGAAGCATCTGGCCAATCGCGGTGTCGTGGAGTGCGGCGTCGATGTCTTCCTGCTCGCTGTCACCCGGGAACTCGACGATTGGCCCGAACGCAAGCAGCGGCGACGGCAATGGTTCACCGCAGCCGAGGCGGCTGCGTTGGTGGACGAGGCAGAACTCGCAGCGCTGCTGCGCGGCCTGACATAGACGTCAGGGCCGCGCAGTCTGGACAGCGTTGGTGCATACCGGCCTGGTGAGCGGCCGGCCTAACATCGGGATGTTTGACCGAGCGCTTCGCCACCCGCTGCGCAGGCGACGAAGCGCTGCACGTCAGGCGGCAGTGCGCACCAGCATGACGTGGCGGGTGCCGCGACGCGCGCCAAGCACCGATGCAACGGCACCCAGCAGCATGGTCGCGAAGACTGCGAAGGCTGTCATCGACGTGCCGCTTGCCGTGGCGTCCGCGGCGCGGCGCGCGGTGTCTTCGGTCCGCTGCGCAGCCTGGGTCGCCTGCTGCTCTGCCTGTTGCACCCGCTGCTGGGCCTCCTGCGGACTGATGCCATACTCAGCCGCGACCAGGCTGTTCAGTCTGTCACGATCCTGCTGGCTCAAGTTGCCGTCGGTCACGCGCCGGGTCACCAAACTGCCGATCTCCGCCTTGCGTTGGTCGGAGTTCATGGCGGCCGGGTCACCACCGGTGCCACTCAGCGCGCCTTGCACGCGATTGACGACGGATTGGGTGGTCGACTGCAAGGCACCGGCGTCCGCGCGGTTGGCAACCTGTTGCCCCGCTGTCGATACGACCGACCCGGCGCCTTGCGCAACGCCACCCAGGACATTCGAGGCGCCGGTGGTCGCCGTGGAGGCGATACCGGCCACCAGGTTGCCGAGCAGAACGGCCGACACCAGGAAGGTGGTGGCCCAAACCGCAAGGCCGTGCAGCGTACCGTCGGTATTGTCGGACGTGCCGGAAAGGCGTGCCGCCACGTAACCGCCGGCGGCCAGGCCGATCAGGTTGGCGATGAGGATCCAGATTGCCGCGCCGATGCCAAAGCTGGATGCGGAGGGCGTCGTGCGCCCGGTGACGTCGACAGTGGTTGCACCAATCCCGGCGCCCAGCGCATTCAGCATCAGCCCGACAGCGACCGCCACAACAGCGCCGGCAAAGACAGCACCCCACGATATCCTGAACGGCAGGCTCGGCGCGCCGTCGGCAGTCACGACACCGGCTGCGGCGGTTTGGCCTAAACTTGAAGAAGCTTGCATTAATGGAGGTACTCCGGCTCGAGGGAGCGAGCGGAACGGCATGTCACCGGACAAGAAGCACCACTGCTTCATACTGCCGACCATCTCACTCGACAGGGAGAACCGTCAAAGCACCTCGGCGTTCGGTCGCTGATCCTGGGATAGTTACTTGTGTACAGCCTGCAGTATTTCTGCAGGCATCGTAAGCAGCTGTGGAACAGCTAACAGTCGCTCCATGTGCGCGGGCACATTTGAGGCCAACGCATGGTCAGCCGAACAAGCGGACGACCCAATAGGCTGCCGCGCCGATCATCGCTGCCGCGGGCAAGGTAACGACCCAGGCGATCACGATGTTGCCTGCCACACCCCATCGCACCGCCGTCGTACGCCGTGCCGCGCCGACGCCGACGATCGCGCCGGTGATCGTGTGCGTGGTGGAGACGGGGACGCCGAGCCAGGTGGCGAGGAATAGTGTGATGGCGCCGCCAGTCTCGGCGCAGAACCCCTGCATCGGCGTCAGGCGGGTGATCTTGGAGCCCATCGTGTGGACGATGCGCCAGCCGCCGAGCAGCGTGCCCAGGCCCATTGCCGCCTGGCAGGACAGCACCACCCAGAGCGGTACGTGAAACCCGCCCTCCAGCATGCCCTGGGAGTAGAGCAGCACGGCGATGATCCCCATCGTCTTCTGCGCGTCATTGCCGCCATGGCCCAGCGAGTAGAGCGAGGCGGAGACGAATTGCAGCATGCGGAAGGAGTTGTCGACGACAAACGGCGTCGTGCGCGCGAAGATCCAGGAGACTACGAGCACCAGCAGCAGCGCCAACAGCAATCCGACCGCCGGCGACAGCACGATGGCAGCCAGGGTCTTGCCAAGCCCGGACCAGACGATGACGCCAAACCCGGCCTTTGCCGTGCCGGCGCCAACGATGCCGCCCACCAACGCGTGTGAGGATGACGACGGAATCCCTAGTCCCCAGGTGATCAGGTTCCAGGAGATGGCTCCGGCGAGGGCGCCAAAGGTGACCGAGGGGTCGATGATCCGGGCCTCGACGATGCCGGTACCGATCGTCTGCGCAACGTGCAGTCCAAAGAACAGGAAGGCGATGAAATTGAAGAACGCTGCCCAGGCGACCGCGTAGCGCGGCCGTAGCACGCGGGTCGAGACGATCGTCGCAATCGAGTTCGCCGCGTCATGCAGCCCGTTCAACAGGTCGAACAGCAGCGCGACCGCGATCAGGCCCCAGAGCAGCGGCAGGGCGAGGGCGACCGAGTCAGACATGCTCGACCACGATGCCCTCGATCTCGTTGGCTGCGTCATCGAACCTGTCGACAATGCGCTCAAGCTGGTCGAGCACCTCGCGCTCTGCGATGAAGCGCAGCACCTTGTCGGGTGTCGTATGGCGAAACAGGCCGATCATCCCGGACTCGTGGATGTCGTCGGCATCGCCCTCAACACGGCGGATCTGCTCGCACAGCTCATTGATGCGGCCGGCATTGGGGCCCATGCGCGCCAGCAGCGGGACAGCGTCCTGCAGCAGGTCGGCGCAGCGGACAATGGCATCGCCCATGCGCTGGAAATCGGCGCTGAATTCGGTCATCTCGAATAGCGTGATTGCCTTGGCGGCCTTCTTCATCTGGTCAATCGAGTCGTCCATGCGGCTGATCAGACCCTGGATGCTGCCGCGATCGAACGGGGTGACAAAGGTGCGGCGAACCGCCGTCACGACCTCGCGGGTCACCGCGTCGGCGGCATCCTCGGCGGCGAGCACGGCCGGATAATGCCGGCGGACCGCATCGCCGCCGTTCAGCATCGCCCGCAACTCGCGTGCGCCGATCACGATCTGCTCCGCGTGGCGGGCGTAGAGGTCGAAGAACCGGTCCTCCCGCGGCATCAAATGCCGGAACCAACCAAACATCAGTCGCCATCCTTTTCACCGCTCGATCCAACCCCGGCCGCCGCGCTATATGAGCCATTGTGGCGGGGTTGGTGGTAACAGGCACGGGCGCCTTGTGCGATGCAACGCGAGGGGGCGCAACAGCTGGACCCGGCACGGCAGGCCCAATGCTGGACGAAGGGCCGTGTTCAGGCCGACAAAGCCGCGGCTGAGCGTGGTCTCATGGCTGTCATGTCGGCGCCGCAAAACATACAATTGGGCTTGCCGGGCAGCCAGGAATCACACTGTCGGCTTCCACTCATGCCAGGGCGGCACACGCGGGTCGCGCTGCCGCTGGATATAGTAGGGGATATAGGGCCGATATGCCTCAAACACCCGGCGTAGCTCACCAACCGGTTCGTTGTGCTGGTCAACCCGCAAGTCGATCCGCGCAAACTTGTCCTGATCGTAGACCAGCAGCGCGGCGGACACCTGCCCGCCGATCTGGCCGCCGGCGTTACGTCCGGCTTCGAGCGCACTGAGCAGCCGGTCCTCAAAGGGTTCGGCGGCCGTCGCGGCGAACCGGTTACGCATGGCGTCCAGCGTCTGTACGCCCGGCAGGACGTTGCCGAGGACGATGACGCCGTCATGGATCTGGTGGCCCGCCCAGTCGGTATTGGCCGTTCCGGTGCGGGCGGCCATGTCGCCATCGTCATCGATCACGGCAAGCTGCCGGTGTTCGGCAAACGGGTCGTTGCGGACCAGCGTGTCGACGACCATGGATGCCTTGTAGCCTTGGCGCAGCAGGTCCATGGCAAAATGCCCGAGGCGCGCGTCGGCGCGTGACATGATGGCGACGACACCCAGGCGCGCGGCGGCAAAGGGCACACGCGCGCCGACGGCAAAGGAGCGCGTGGCGGTGGCGATGCCCAGCATGCGGGTCTGTGGACAACGGGCGAGTATGGAGAACGTCATGGGCCGCTCTGTTCTGTGGCTGCGGCGCCAGTGTTGTGCGGGGTACGGATCCGGGCAATCCCCGAATACAGTTCGTTCCAACCTAGGACGCGAGCGTTTGTCGCCGCTTGCGCGCGCTGCGCCGCCGGATGATGACATACAGCGCGATGAAACCGGCACCGACCAGCCCGGCCGAAGCCGGTTCTGGCACGGCCCGAAGCGTCCCCTGGCTGGCAATGTTCAGGATCAGATCACCGGCACTGGTCGGGATTGCAATACCTGGCGACAGCAGCGGCGTGCCGGTGATCGGCTCGAGGAACCCCAGCGCGTAGGTCGCTAGCTCTGGCGCCTGCAGGTCGAGCACATCCGCGACGCCGGTCACGGACAGGCCGAATAGGGTGGTCAGCGGATCATTGAAGGCGAAGGTGGACCCGGACACGGTGCCGCTGACGCCACCCGACAGCGTGAACGTCAGATCGGCAAGCGGAACCTCGAAGGTCGGAGCACCGCCACCGATGTCGGCTGTGTCACCGCGGCCGTACAGGATCAGAGTTTGACCGTTGATCGACGTCCCGTTTAGGGTCCCGTCGCTGATGACTGCGCTTTCGACATAGGTAATGGGCGCCGCTATGGCGGCTGGCGCGACCAAGGCAAGGGCAACAGCGGCGGCGACACAGGCACGTTGCAGCATGCGGGCTTCCGGCAAGCGGTGGCGTGGCGACGACCTTTGCGGCGCCACCGCATGATGTCAATGTGGAAACGATGTCGTGTTATTGCAAATCCGTCCTGTCCACGTCTTGACATTGCTCAACTATTGTTCCGGAGGCTGACTACCGGACGGCGCCCATGGTCAGGCCGCGCACGATGTATTTCTGCACCATCAGGCTGAGCACGAGCTGCGGCAGCGCGGCGACGATAGTCGCCGCCGCCATCTGGCCCCACAGCACCTGTTCGTACGAGATGAACTGGATCGCCCCGACGGTGACCGGAAAGGTCTGCCGCCCGGCCAGCATCAGCGGGTAGTTGAAGGCGTTCCAGCAGAACATGAAGCCCAGGATCACGGTGACAGCGATGCCCGGCATGCTCAGCGGCAGGATCACCCGCATCAGCACACCCAACCAGGAGCAGCCGTCGATGGTCGCCGCCTCCTGGATCTCCAGCGGCACCTCCATAAAGAAGCTGCGCAGCATCCAGATGGTGAAGGGCAGGGTGATCAGCTGGTACGCCAGGATCAGGCCAAGATGCGTATTGTACAGCCCGAATTTCTGGTATAGCAGATACAACGGAATGACGAAGGCGATGAACGGTACGAACCGGAAGCTCATGAAGATGAAGGCGAGTTCGTTCTTCAGCGGGAAGTCGAAACGTGCCAGCGCATAGGCGGCGGGAATGGCCGCGAGCAGGGACAGGGCGACCGCGCCGACCGAAATGATCATGCTGTTGAGGAAGAACAGCGGGAAGTCCGGCCGGGTCGACGCGTATTGGCCGCGCTGCTCGCCCATCACCAGCGCGGCATAATTGTCGAAGGTCGGCGTGAAGACGAATTTCGGCGGCACCGAGATGATGTCGTTGGGTTGTTTCAGCGAGGTCAGCAGGATCCAGATGAACGGAAACACCGTCCATAGCAGCAGGATCAAGGCTGCCACGGCGATCACCACGTTCCGTGTGCGTACAGCGGGTGACGCCATCAGTAGACGGTCCGTTCGGCCGCACGGTTCCACAGCCGCAGCAGCAGGTAGCTGACCAGCACGACGAGCAGCAGCAGCACGATGACCTGCGCCATGCCCTTGCCCATCTGGTACCACTGGAACGAGAACTGATAGGCCATGATCTGCAGATTGGTGGTGGCATCATTCGGTCCACCCTGCGTCGTCGCGTAGATCACGTCGAAGATCCGCAGTGAATCCATCGTCCGGAAGGTGACCGCCAGCACGATGAACGGCGCCAGCAACGGCAGCGTGATGTAGCGCAGCATGGCCGCGGGACCCGCGCCGTCGACCACCGCCGCTTCATATGGTTCGGTCGGCAGCGCCTGCAGCGCGCCCAGCAGGATCAATGAGACGAAGGGCAGGTTGCCCCAGGTGTCGATGATCAGCACCGAAACGACCGCGCCCTGGGTCGAGCCGAACCAGTTGATGGGATCGATGCCGAGGAACGACAGCATGTAGTTCAGGATGCCGGCATTGGTCGACGCCATCATGATCTTCCACATCAACGCGGTGATCACCGGCGGAATCATCAGCGGCATCAGCATCAGCGCCCGCAGCACGGCGCGACCGGGAATGCGGGCGTGCAGGAACAGCGCCACCGCCAGGCCAAGTCCGACCTGCACTGCCACCGCCACCACGGTGAAGCCGATGGTGAACTCCAGTGCCCGCAGGAACAGCGGTTCGCCCACCAGGTTGATGTAGTTGTCGAACCAGATGAAACGGAACCGCTTGGGGTACTGCAGCCAGTAATTGGTCAGGCTGTAGTACACGCCCAGGCCAAACGGGTAGATCATGCCCACCAGCAGGACCAGCGCGGGCGCCATCAGTGCATACGGCAGCAGGACCCGCCGCCGTCGCCGCGACATCGTCATGACGGCGTGGCTGCTACTGCTTGATGTCGGCCTCCTTCAGCACCTTGTCGACCTCGGCGCTGGCCTTCTTCAGCGCGTCGGCGGCGGACATGCGCTGGAAGTAGATCTCATGCAGCGCGCGTGCCCAGATATCGCCCATGCGCGCCCGTTCCGGCTGCGGCGTCCAGGCGACCTTCGCCGTCTCCAGGTTCTTCTGCACCGTGCGCAGATAGCTGCCGTCGCCCCAGGCGCCCATGGTCTCCTTCACCTTAGCATCGTCGGTGACGGAGGCGCGCGACGGGTTGTAGTTCCGGTAATTCAACGTCGCGTTCAGCAGTGTGCGCGGGGCGGTGGCCCACTCGATGAACAGCCAGGCGGCGTCCTTGTTCTTGGTCGCCTTGTTGATCCCCAGCGCCCAGGTCCACAGCCCGGCATAGGTCTTGCCGCCCGGTCCCGCCGGCGCCAGCGCGTAGCCGACCTTGCCGGCGACCTTCGATTTCTTCGGGTCTTCATAGCTGGCAGCGAAGAAATCGGCGTCGATGATCATGCCGGCCTGCCCGGCGGTGAACATCTCCATGGCGTCGTACCATTGGATGTTAGCCCAGTTCGGCGGGCCGCTTTCACGGATCATATTGATCCAGGCATCGGTATATTGGACCGAACGCGGGTCGTGGAAGCGGGCGTTCAGCTTGTCGTCGAACTCGCTCCATTGCCCATCGGTGTAGGATTTCAGGCCGCTGATGAACCCGGTGCCCATCGATGCAACGCTGGGCGTGCCGCGCGCGACGATGCCGGGGATGCCGGCCTTGGCCTTGATCTCGCGCGCCGCGGCGGCGAGTTCTGCCAGATTGGTCGGGACCTTGATGTTGTACTGATCGAACAGGTCCTTGCGGTAGGCGAGGATATAGCTCTCCTCCAGCACCGGAATCGAATACAGCGGTCCCTTGCCCACGCCGCCACCGATCGTGCCGTCCCAGCGGTTGGCCGACAGCAGGGCCGGATAGAAATCATCCTGCTTGTACCACGCTTTGTCGGTCAGCTTTGCGTTGTTCAGAAAATCGTCCAGCGGCAGGATCCAGTCCGGCGGCACATACTGCCAGTTCCGCATTGGGCCGGTCATGATCACGGAAAACTCGCCACGCTGCTGCGACAGGTCGGCCACCAGCTTGGTGAAGTATTCCGCCTCCGGTAGGATCAGGTACTCGACATTGATGCCGGTGAGTTTGCGGAACTCCGGGATCAACGGCAGCAGGGATTCGGTGAACGGGTGCTTGTTCAGGCCAATGGTCAGGGACTGGCCCTCGGCCTGGCGCCAGTTGATCTTGGCCTGGCGGTAGTAGTCCAGCGCGGCATCATCCTGTGCCACGGCCGGCGGCTGCCAGGTTAACAAAGCCGCTACCGTCAGCACCAACGCCGTCAGCCATCGACGCCGCAATTTCATCTTCTTGTTCTCCGTCCCCACCAGTTTGTTATCATTGCCTTGGTGCACCGGCCGCGGACCATCCGGTCGAGAGCTGCACGACCATCAGGCGCCCTGCTTCCCGGCGCACGGAACCTTGTTGCGGCATGAGACTAGACGGCGTCGACAACCCGCGGCAAGGCCGCGACCGGACGCGCGGGCCCATGCTAACATTCCGAAGCAAGGTCCCCGTCAAGCCCGGGCGAAGTCCCTGCCAGAGTGGCAACATTGGATGGAAATCATGCCGCTGCACTTCGACGACCGCCGTTCCCGCATAGCCTTCCTCAAAGCCAACATCGACTCGATCTATGCCCGCCTGACTGATGATCTCGACCGCTTCGTGCGCATCGAGCAGCTTGTCCGGGACGCCGCCGTCGCCTGGCCCGGCCTGGTGCCAACGCCGGCACAACTCGACGTGGAAGCGGCCCGCCCGTTGAAGGAGAAGCAGGGGCTGGAAATCGACCAGGCGCTGCTGCTGTCGCATATCCTCGCGGATGCCGTTTGCGGCACGCATCTTTGCCACGCCATGCTGCTGCCGCGACCGGAAGCCCAGGCGGCACTGGCAATGCTGGACATCGATGGCGCCGTGGACCTGGGACCGGTCCGGGTGGAACGTCACGGCAAGGCGGTTCACCTGATCAGCCAGAACCCGCGCTTCCTGAACGCCGAAGACCAGACGACGATTGACGCCATGGAGATCGGTGTGGACGTGGCCACCCTCGATCCGGCTACCGAGGTGGCGGTCCTGCGTGGCGCGCCCGTGACACACGCCAAGTACGTTGGCCGGCGTATCTTCGGCAGCGGCATTAATCTGACGCATCTCTACCAGGGCCGCATTCCGCTGCTGTGGTACCTGCAGCGTGACCTTGGCTTCGTGCACAAGTATTTCCGCGGCGTCGCCGCGCCCGACTCACTGCCGGATGACGTGGCTGGTTTTGGCACCGAAAAGCCCTGGATCGCCGCGGTCGAGACGCACGCCATTGGCGGCCACTGCCAGATCCTGCTGACCATGGATTACATCCTGGCTGAGGCCGGCAGCTTCATGACGCTGCCGGCTCGCAAGGAAGGCATCATTCCCGGCCTCGCGAACCTGCGCCTGCCGCGCTTTACCGGCGACCGGATCGCGCGGCAGGCGATCATGGCGGAGCGGCGGCTGGACTGCGACAGCGAAGCCGGCCGGCTGATCTGCGATGAGATCGTGCCGGCCGGAGAGATGGATGCGGCAATCGAGCGCACTGTCGCCTTGCTGAGCAGCGCGGGCGCGGTCGGCGCCATCGGCAACCGCCGGGCCTTGCGCGTTGGCGCCGAACCACTGGACCTGTTCCGCCGCTACTGCGCCGTCTACGCTCGGGAGCAGGCGGACTGTCATTTCAGTCCGGCGCTGATCCAGAACCTGGAGCAGAATTGGGGCGCCGGCAGCCGGCTATAGACGCCAACTTTACGTCCGACACACGACCATTGCGATGCCGTCATCGCCCGGACGAGCCGGGCAGTGACGAAGGCGACGCCCTATGACGCTGTGTAAGTCTGCTGCTGTGTGATCGTCGACGTCGACGATTGGTCACCGGTGCCCCAGTAGCTCCCCCCTGGACCAATCACGGCGGGTTCAGATCCGTCACTCGCCGGTAACCATGCGGAGCTCTCATGGGATGGTGCCACCCAGACAGCATCGGGCGTCGCCAACACGGCGTAGGAGCCGGAGTTGTCGTAGAAGGCTCCAATCATCTGTCCCAGGTCATTGATCTGATTCAGGGTCGACGAAGATGTGCCGGCAATCGTAACGTCTGTGGACGTCCCATGGCTGTACAGGAACGTGCCCGAGGACGCGCCATAATATGAGCCAAGGATATCGCCTTTATTATTCAGGTCGACAAAGCTGGCGTTAGCCGTCTGCTGCGGCGCTTCGGACGACGCCGAAGCCGGCGGATCGACGCGCGTGTAGTTGCCGTCCTTATAGAGGAAAACGTGATTGCCCGCATTGTCATAGTAGCTACCAGCCACTTCGCCGGCGTCGTTCAGCTGAGCATTATAGATGTTTCCATTGCCCCCAGGATACGCAATGGTTGTATAAGTGCCGTGGTCGTACAAAAACAAACGCTGGTCGAATCCAGTCGAGTACGTGCCCAGCACTTGTCCTAACTTGTTGACGCTCGTTGCCGTAGTGCGGACCGAGTCGGGCATGGCCAGCGTTGTGTAGGTGTCGTCCTGATAGAGGAAGGCATGCGTACCGCTCTGGTCGCGATAGCCACCAATGACGTCTCCGGACTCGTTAATGGAAGAGCCGTTATATGATGGGGATACGAAGGTGCCGGCGGCGCCCGGTACGGCCAGGGTTGTGAACTGCCCGTTGTTGTCGATGAAGGGATGCAAACCATGGCTATCGAAGGCCGTGCCAAGCAGCAGGCCGGACGCGGTGCTTTGAACCAGGTTCGTCAGTTGTGAGTCCGGCGCATCGACTTGCGTATAGGTGCCGTTCTCATAGACATAGGCGTGGCGCCCCATGCCGTCCTGGTAGGAGCCGATGACACGACCGGCGTCATCCAGCTGCGACGCAGTCGTGTAGGTTGCACCAGGTGCCGCGAGAATCGTGTAGTTCCCGTTACTATATAGGAACGGTATAGACTGGCCGTTGCCAGACACGCTTCCCAGGATCTGGCCGGTGTCGTTGATCTGCGACGCCGACACAGAACCGTAGGTACCGGTTGTGGTGACCGGCGGGTTGATCAGGCTATAGCTGTAGGTGGTCGCTGAGGCTTTTCCTGACATCGGAACGTTCCTCCTCGTGCGTTTGATCGTGGCCGGGCGTCTCAAGGGCCTGGCACCGGTGACCGTACGCGGAGTAGTTTCTCTTTTCCTAGTCAGGAGATGGTGACGCACAAGGCTATCGATACACCCTGACCAAAGTCCGATGTCGGAATGATCAGGCCAATATCCACGGCAAGCTAGCCACTAAAGGCGCATGTTATGCCGGGTTGTCTGGTTCTTGTGCATGCGCCGCAATCGTGTGCGGCGCATGCTCCAGTTTTGTTTCAGATCGCGATGCATCCGGTTCGTGGCGCAGTCCGGCAGGGATGCCGTAACCCGGATCACGTTGACATGATGATCGCGCTGCAGTGCGAGGGTTTTGTGGATGGTCCCTGGTGGTGCCAGTTAATCCGCGTGCGATGCGACCGCCCGCGCCTCCTTCTCAACGGCGTGGTTCTGGACGTCGAGGAAGAACGCACAGACGGCGGCGGCGATGAAGCCGAAGATGGCTAGGCCATAGAGCCCGCCGGAAAAGCTGCCGGTCAGGTCCCTCATCACGCCGACATACCAGGGCCCAAAGAAGCCGCCGAGATTGCCGATCGAGTTGATCCAGGCAATCGTTGCCGCGGCGGCCGTCCCGGTCAGGAACATTGGCGGCATCGCCCAGAACGGACCCTTGGAGCCGTAGAAGCCCATGGCGGCGACAGACATGCCGACCAGCGCCCACCACGTACCCATCGTCATGCCAGCAAGCACCAGCCCCGCGGTCGACATGACGCAGGTCCAGAACAGGCACCAGCGCCGCTCATTCAGCCGGTCTGACAGCCACGCCCAGCCAAGCAGCGAAAACGTGGCGCAGATATAGGGCACCATGGTCAGCCAGCCGACCGCCATGTTGCTGGAGACCCCTAACGATTTGATGATCTGCGGGATGAACAGAAGCTGCCCGAGGCTGGCGGTCACGATGCCGAGGTAGTTCAGCGACAGCAGCAGGACGCGCTTGTCGAACATCGCCTGCCACATGCTGAACTTCTGCACCGCATCCTTGTTCGCCTGTTCCTGCTCAATGGTGTTGACCAACCACTCCTTCTCGGCCGCGGTCAGCCATTTCGCCTGCACCGGTTTGTCGACCAGCACGGCCAGCACGACAAAGCCGATCAGCACAGTCGGTAAGGCCTCAAAGAGAAACATGTGCTGCCAGCCGTGCAGGCCGAGGAAACCGTTCAGGCTGAGAAGCGCTGTGGAGATCGGGGCGCCGGCGGCGACGGCGATCGGCAGGCCGATCAGAAAGCCCGACATGATGCGGGCGTGGTGGTAGTGCGGGAACCAGTAGGTGAAATAGAGTACCAGGCCCGGGAAGAACCCGGCTTCGGCGACACCGAGCAGAAACCGGACGATGGCGAAACTTGTGGTGCCGCCGACGAAGGCCGTAATGCCCGACAGGATGCCCCACGTGATCATGATGCGCGCGATCCAAAGCCGCGCGCC
>JAFEFW010000319.1 GCA_018240405.1 Pseudomonadota bacterium | reverse complement strand
CGCTTGCCCAACCGCCGCAATCCCCCGACAATCGGGGTAATCAGCGAAGGGACGATCAGCGTGGCTGGATTCAAGAGCACCGAGAAGTACATCGCCACCCGCGACCTGGAAGTCGCGGTCAACGCCTCCGTCACCCTGCAGCGGCCGCTGCTGGTGAAGGGCGAACCCGGCACAGGCAAGACCGTGCTGGCGCACGAAATCGCGGCCGCGCTGAACAAACCGCTGATCGAGTGGCACGTGAAGTCCACCACAAAGGCACAGCAAGGGCTGTACGAATACGACGCCGTCTCCCGCCTGCGTGACGGCCAGTTGGGCGATGAGCGCGTCCACGATATCTCGAACTACATCATCCGCGGCAAGCTGTGGGAAGCCTTTGACGCCGATGAACAGAGTGTCGTGCTGATCGACGAAGTGGACAAGGCCGATATCGAGTTCCCCAACGATCTGCTGCTGGAACTCGACCGGATGCAGTTCTTCGTCTACGAGACACGCCAGACGATCAAGGCCAAGCAGCGCCCGATCGTCATCATTACCTCGAACAACGAAAAGGAACTGCCGGACGCGTTCCTGCGCCGCTGCTTCTTCCACTACATCCGCTTTCCCGACCGCGAAACGATGGAGCGGATCGTGCAGGCGCACTATCCCGACATCCGCAAGGACCTGGCACGGGAGGCGCTGAACGTGTTCTTCCAGGTCCGGGAGGTGCCGGGCCTGAAGAAGAAGCCGGCGACGTCCGAACTGCTGGACTGGCTGAAGCTGCTGATGGTGGAGGATCTGCCGCCCGAGGCCCTGCGCACCGACCAGAAGCAACTGGTCATTCCGCCGCTGTATGGCGCGCTGCTGAAGAATGAGCAGGACGTGCACCTGTTCGAGCGGCTGGCGTTTCTCGCGCGCCGGGGTGCCTGATGTTCCAGCACCTCATCCTGGGACTGCGTTCTGCCGGACTGCCCGCCTCGATCACCGAGTGGCTGACGCTGATGGCGGCGATGAAGGAGGGGGTAGCGGAATACAGCATCGACGACTTCTACTATCTGGCGCGCGCCACGCTGGTGAAGGATGAGCGGCACCTGGACAAGTTCGACCGGGTGTTTGCACAGTGCTTCAAAGGCATCGAGCCGCCGGAAGGGGTGAATGTCGAGGCGCTGCCGGAGGAATGGCTGCGTAAACTGGCGGAAAAGCTGCTGACGCCGGAAGAGATGGAAAAAATCCAGGCGCTGGGCGGGCTGGACGCGCTGATGCAGCGGCTGAAGGAGTTGCTGGCGGAACAGAAGGGCCGTCACCAGGGCGGATCCAAGTGGATCGGCACCGCCGGGACGTCGCCCTTCGGGGCCTATGGCTACAATCCCGAAGGCGTGCGCATCGGCCAGAACGAGTCACGCCACCGCCGTGCGGTGAAGGTCTGGGATAAGCGTGAGTTCAAGGACCTCGACGACACGGTGGAGCTCGGCACACGTGGCATGAAGATCGCCCTGCGCCGCCTGCGCCGCTTTGCTCGGCAAGGTGCTGCGACGGAGCTGGATATCCACGATACCATCCAGTCCACCGCCAACAACGCCGGCATGCTGGACCTGAAAATGGTGCCGGAGCGGCATAATGCAGTGAAGGTGCTGCTGCTGCTGGACGTCGGCGGCTCGATGGATGACCACGTCAAGCTGACCGAGGAACTCTTCTCGGCCGCGCGCAGCGAGTTCAAGCATCTGGAGCACTATTACTTCCATAACTTCCCGTATGAGCGGGTGTGGAAGAACAACCGCCGCCGCCATGAGGAAGTGATCCCGACCTGGCAGATGCTGCGCACCTACGGCCCGGACTACAAGCTGATCATCGTTGGCGATGGCGCCATGAGCCCGTACGAGATCACCATGCAGGGTGGTTCAGTCGAGCACTACAACGATGAACCCGGCGTGGTCTGGCTGGAACGGCTGTGCTCGCATTTCCGTAAATCCGCCTGGCTGAACCCGACGCCGAAACAAAGCTGGGGGCATGTGCGCTCGATCACCATGGTCAACGACCTGATGGAGGGGCGGATGTTCCCGCTGACCGTCAACGGGATCGACGACATGACGAAGGAGTTGAGCAAGTAGACGCTGTCTGTGTTTGCCCGGCGACCGTTACACGACTGTGCCGGGCGCGAGCCTGATAGCGTCAACGTAAGGACTAAGGGCGCCGGACGAACCGGCACAGGCTTGCCATGACGAAAAAGCAGCGATCAATCTTTGGCCGCTGGCTCCAACCCTGACGCCCGCAATGCCAGCACCGCCTGTGGCGAAGCCAGAAACCGCAGCAGCGCCGCCGCCTGCGGCTTTTCCGTCAGCAATCCGCCCGAGAACGTGGCAACCGTCTGCACCTCGGCCGGTAGCGGGCCCGCGACCTCAATCCCCGGCACCACCATCAGCTCGCTGATCTGCTGCACCGCCAGGTCCGCTTCGCCCGAAACCAGCCGCTCCGCCGTGAACCCCGACGGCACGATTAGCGCCTTCCCGTTCACCGTCTCCGCGATACCCAGTCGTTTCAGCAGCTCCGCAAAATACAGCCCGCTGGCGCCAATCCGCGAATACGCAACACAACGCGCCGACAACAGCGACGCCTTCAGCGTGGCGACAGAGGACAGGTCCGGCTTCGTCGCGCCTGCCTTCACCGCAATGCCGACGAACGACCGAGCCACGTCAGCCCGCGTACCCGACCGGATGATATCCTCGCGTATCAGGTCATCGACACCCTGCGCCGTCAGGATCGCGATATCCGCCGCTTCGCCGCCGCGCAGCCGTTCCAGCAGCGCCACGGTCGGCGCGAAATCGGCTTCAACCTGCGCGCCGCTTTCCGCTTCGAATTGCCGCGTCAGGTCGCGCATTGCGCCCATGACGGCGAGGGTGGACAACACCTTGATCGCACTCATGATGCCTCATATACGGACCGCGTTCCGATTGCCAGCAGGCTGGCCGCGACAACGCTGACGAGGATCACGCATGACGACCAGCCACGATGCCATCCGTCTTGCCGTCGATATCGGCGGCACGTTCACGGATCTGGCTTTGGAGCACGGCGATACCCGCACGACTGCCAAGGTGCTGACCACGCCTGATGCGCCGGAACGGGGCGTGATGGAGGGGCTGAAAGCCATCACCGAGACCTCCGGCATCAAGCCGGTTGATATCGACCTGATCATCCACGGCACCACCCTCGCCACCAATTCCATCATCGAGCGCAAAGGTGCTCGGACGGCCCTGATCACGACAGAAGGTTTTCGCGATGTCATCGCCATGGGCAACGAAAGCCGTTACGATCAGTACGACCTGAACATTGTGCTTCCGGAACCGCTGGTGCCGCGCTACCTGCGCCTGCCGGTACCGGAACGGCTGGACAATACCGGCAAGGTGCTGCGCCCGCTGGATGAGGCCGCCGTACGCGCGCTGGTGCCGGTTCTGCAGAAGGAAGGTGTCGAGGCAATCGCTATCGGCCTGCTCCATGCCTTCGTGAATCCCGTGCATGAACAGCGCATCGCTGCGATCCTGTCAGCGGAACTCCCGGACATTCCGATCTCCCTGTCCTCGGACGTATCGCCCGAGATGCGGGAATGGGAACGTTTCTCCACCACCGTCGCCAATGCCTATGTGCAGCCGATGATGGCGCGCTACCTGCGACAGCTGGAAAGCGACCTGGCCGCGGCCGGCGCTGATGCACCACTATTCCTGATGATGTCGGGCGGCGGCCTGACCACGATCGAAACGGCCTGTCGCTTCCCGATCCGCCTGGTCGAAAGCGGGCCCGCCGGTGGCGCCATCTTCTCGGCCCATATCGCGCGGGAGTGCGGGCTGGAGAGCGTGCTGTCCTTCGACATGGGCGGCACCACCGCCAAGATCTGCCTGATCGACAACTTCAAGCCGCAGACCGCCCGCACGTTTGAGGTCGCGCGGGTCGGCCGTTTCCGCAAGGGATCGGGTCTGCCGCTGCGGATTCCCGTTATCGAAATGGTGGAGATCGGCGCCGGCGGTGGATCAGTGGCGCATGTCGACAGCATGGGCCGCATCGGCGTCGGGCCGGAAAGCGCCGGCGCTTTCCCAGGGCCCGCCTGCTATGGCCGCGGCGGCATGCATCCGGCGGTGACGGATGCCAACCTGGCGCTGGGCCGCTACGACCCTGGCCGGTTTGCCGGCGGCTCGATCCCACTCGACGCGGACGCCGCGCACCAGGCGCTGCTGGCCGATGTCGGCAGCAAACTTGGCCTGAC
>JAFEFW010000318.1 GCA_018240405.1 Pseudomonadota bacterium | reverse complement strand
TACCCCGACAGAGCTTGTGTCGGGTAGTTCCGACAATGGTGTGTCGGGTAGATGTCGCTATCGGCGACATTGCTGTCTTGATGAGCGACATCCCTGTCGGTATTGTGCGACAGTTTGGCGCGGATACGGGACATGGATGGGCATTTCGTTAAGCTCTACGTTGGCGGTCTTGATAGGCTGCAAAGCCTGTTCCGGGATGCGTCGCCTACCACCTCCGCGTTGTGGCTGTTCCTCGTCCGCCGGATGCTTGCTGGTGAGCAGGCTGTTGTTGTGTCCGCCTCTACGCTGGCTTGTGAGTTGGCTGTGACCGTTCGGTCTGTTGAGCGCGCCGTTCGTGAGCTTCGCTCCTCGGGCGCTGTTGAGGTCCGTCGTGTCGGCAATGCTAATTGCTACATCATTAATTCCGATGAGGTCTGGAAGGGCGCGGACGTTCGTAAGCATTCGGCTGCTATTCGTGCTGTCGCTGTCGTTGGTTTCCGTGAAAACCCTGAGCTTGCGGATAGTCTTGCTGATCGCATCGCCCAGCCTGATCTTCCTGGCGTCCTTGATTCGCCGGTGCTTGAGGGCGTCTCCGATGGCTGATGTTGCTGGCTCTGCTCGGTTTCCTGTCGGCGTTGATCGTGTTGAAGCTGCTGCGGTTGTTGCGGCGTTGGATGCCGCTTTCGATCTTCCCGTGCCTCCTGCTGATGCCGTTCGTCTCAGTCTGTTCTTTGACCGGTTGAGGGCCTTTCTCGATTCTGATGGTGCTTACCTCATTCTTCCGCTTGTGCGGGAGGAGCTTGTTGCTGCGGTCGCGCTGCTGTCGTCGTTGTCTGATGGCTCCGGCGTTGTCTCCGTTACATTCCTCCAGCGTGCGCCGCTCTATCGGCTGCGGCGTCGCATTGAATCGGTGATGTCTGATGGCTGAGTTCCAGTTGACGATTGATCGTCGTCGCGCGGCTCTGATCCGCGCTTCTCTCGCTGTCTCGCTTGATGATGCTCGGCGCGGTGTGCGCCGGTTTCGTCCTGGTTCTGCTGACTGGCTTGAGGCCAGTCGTCTTGCTCGCGAGCTAACTGATTTGCTCGCGTTCTTTCCAAAATCGTAACTAATATTTCTGACAGTGGCGTGCCTCGTGCCTGCCACTGGATTTGCGCTCTGGTTGGCGCTTCTTTCCTTCTTGGTTCCATCTTTCCTTCTATCTGTTCTGCCCCAAGAGGGCGCCTTTGGGGGAAAGTGGCTTCCTGTCCCTTGCATATGCAATTGTATATACATATGTCGTCTGACTTCGCGTTTAGCGAGGTCTTTAACAGCATGGCCGCTGCTTTGCGGTGCTGATGCAGGAGTTCTTCGCCTCCTGCTCTTCCCCGCTGCTGGTGCAAGCTGCGGTGGTTCGTATCAAAGTTCTGCCTCTCGGCAGGCTCCATGTCGGTTGTGCACCGTGGGCCGTCAGGCTCCTTTCGGTGGTTCGTATCAAAGTTCTGTCTCTGTGTGGTCGTTCTGTCGGTTGTGCACTCTGTCATATGAAAAAACATCTAAAACAAAAATCAAATACATAAACATAAATCAATAAATAAAAATACATAATCAAATAAACAAACTAATAAACTATCATTCTACTACACTACACCTATACTATTACTGCATAGCGGCCATGCAATACTATATAGTGACGTAACGATACCCTTATAGTAACGTCACTCTACTGAATAAGTGAGGTTCTCTCGTATGACACAGCAGCAGTTATTCGATGCGGTTCGTGCGCTCGGCTTGGTCTGCCGTCGCACTGATTGGGGCGACTATCGCGTTGCCTATCCCGGTGATGAGGCTTCGGCCTACTACACTGATGACCGGGAGGATGCGCTGTTCACGGCTCGCCACATGGCGGGCGTGCGTGATGAGTTCTTCCGCTGATGTCCGGCGGTCGCCCCCGTCTCGGTCCCGAGGTTCTCGGGCCGTCTGAGCGTCAAGCGCGGTATCGCGCGCAACGCTCTGCCTACGTCGCGTCGCTCGAAGCTGCTGTGCTTGATGCCTGCGTTATGTCGTCAATCTCGGACTGGCAGGCTCGTCACGCGGCTACTATCCGTCGTGCTTTCGCTGCCTATTGCGAGGCTCATCCGGAAATGGATGTGTCGTCTGCCTCGCTCTTTCTGCCTTCCTGATCTGGTGCCAGGTCTTTGACCTGGTTCCCCTCCCCTCCCCTGCTGGTGCTGCTGCGCCAGGCTGTCCGCCGGCCGGTGCCGGCGGTCGATGCCGGCGCCGATCGGCGGCTTCGTCACTTCCGCCCGCCGCCTCGCGTCGTGGCGGTCGTGTTCCTGTGTCCGGCCTTGAAGCCCTTGTGCTTCGGGCCTTCTCCGCGCGGCTTGTGCGCGGGTTTCCTGTGTCCTGGTTTGCGTGCCATTGGTTCTCCTTTCCACGCCCTTTGTTCGACGCCCCGCAGGGCGTCGATATCTGTCGGGACGCCCTTCGTCCCGACGCCTCCAGCGCGCCGGATCGGGTGTGCGGGGTCAAGCCCTAAAACCCGAAGGGCGCGCGCCAGCGCGGGGCTTGATGCCGCGCCCCCCGATCTGGCACGCCTCCCCGGCCGGTGCCTCAATCCGGCCGTGCTGCCGCTCCTGGCGGCTCCTGGCGCCTTCCGGCGCCTCGGGCGTCTGTTGACGCCCTTCCGCCTTGCCGCCGTTCTGGCGGCTCCTGGCGGTCCTGGCGGGCTTGTTCCGCCGTCTCCACCCGTGCGAATCTGCATCGGGTCCGCATATTCCCTCCTTGGTGAGAATATGCGGACTGACACCAATCCCCGTCCTTCGGGGTGTGTCTGTCTATCTTTGCCGCCCCGTAAGGGTGCGGCTCTGTTTGAGGTCACGATGGGTCTGCGTCCTGAGGTCTGGCTGATCGGCAATGGTGTGCATCGGAGCGGCGTCTTCCGTCCGCCTGATCCGCTCTCCTGCCTGTCGAGCTATGCCCATGCGTTGCACCTCTCCCCTGGATGTCTATCCGGCGCCTCCTGGCGCTCCTGATCGGCGTCCTGTCTTTTCGTCTCGCGCCTCGTATGAGGGCGCGCGGCCGTTCAAGCTTCCTTGCGGCCGATGTATGAATTGTCGGTTGCGCGTGGCTCGCGAGTGGGACACTCGCATTGTCCACGAATGCCAGTTGCATGAGAGCAACCTTTTCGTCACTCCGACCTATTCGGATGAGCATTTGCCTGCTGATCTCTCGGTTGATCCGAGGGTGCATCAGCTATTCGTCAAGCGGGTTCGCAAGCGTTTCGGCGCTGGCATCCGCTTCTTTGGCTGTGGTGAGTATGGGGACCGCTCAAAACGTCCACATTATCACACCATCTTCTTCGGTCTTTCGCTTCCTGACTTGCAACATTGGAAGCAAACCCCAAGCGGTAGCGTAATGTTTCGTTCTGCTGAATTGGAAAAGGTCTGGCCGTATGGCCAAATCTTGGTTCAGCAGGTCGACGCCGGTACTGGCGGTTATGTTGCCCGCTACACCACCAAGAAAATCTACGGTGAGCGGGCTGAGGATCATTATCGGCGCTCGCGCGTGGATCCTTCTACCGGCCAGGAGGTCTCCTGGCAGGTCAAGCCTGAGTTCCTGCTTATGTCGCGCCGTCCTGGTATCGGCGCTGAATGGGTCGAGCAGTATCAGTGCGATGTGTTTCCCTCTGGCTTTGTGACCGTCGACGGCACAAAGCGTCCGCCGCCGCGGTTCTATGTCGAGCGGCTTCCCGAGCTGGATCGCGAGGCGTTTCTGGCTATGCGTAGGGCGCAAGCCCTGGCTGATGCCCGTAATAATCCTGATGAGCACACTGAACGTCGTGTGCTTCAGCTTCACCAGTTCGGTGAGTATGAGGCTGCCCGCCATTCCCGTGAGATGGATGAGGGCGGCTGATGTTCTGCCCCCTGCCCTGCCCTATCGGCACGCCTTCGGCGTTGCCTCCGTTGCACCGTCTGAGTGATCCCCTCTGCCTTGGTGCCTCTCCCCTTGGAGAGCAACGCGGTGTTTCGGTCTCGTCTGCGTTTCCTGTTTGTTCTGTGGATTGCTTGTGCCGCGCGCTTGCAAGTCCCTCCCCGTTCTCCACCGCACCGGCTGCGCTCTCGCTCTCGGGGCTTCGCTCCGCCGGGCCGTGGATAACACGGATGGCCTAAGATCATAGAATGCCAAGTGACACACGCATTGAAATCGTTGGCCTTTTTACCCCCTACCCCGACAGAGCTTGTGTCGGGTAGTTCCGACAATGGTGTGTCGGGTAGATGTCGCTATCGGCGACATTGCTGTCTTGATGAGCGACATCCCTGTCG
>JAFEFW010000317.1 GCA_018240405.1 Pseudomonadota bacterium | reverse complement strand
CTGGTTGCCGTGCAGGCGGTTGAGGATGAGGCCGGCATGAGCGGACTGCGCGGTAGTCTGACCGGCCCTGGCCTATATCATCGCTACAACGCCTGCCTGAAGCGCATCTGCGGCAACAAGAGCCGCGCGAAGATGACACTCGCTGAGCTTGAAGCCGCCGTGAGTTGGATGGAGCGCAACCGCCTTCGGGACCAGCTTCACCTGCTGGAGGACGATCCGCGCTATGCCTGGTCGGCGAGGCAGCGCGAGAACTGGCGGCCACCTGTTGGCCGTGTTGACAAGCGTCCGCGCAACCAAAATTGCTGACGACGTCGACATAGCCGACGTGGGAGCGCGATCGTCTGCAAACGCGCCGCGCCCGGAGGTGTCTCATGCAGGTTCATCTGGCAAACGGCTGCGACCACCTATCCTGCGCCGGTTGCGGGGCTGCCATGAGCGGACCCGGCTGGCGCGAACCACGCGTCAGACCCACTCAAGCTTCGAAGAATGCCACGTCCGGCGGAGGCAGAATGGCCAGGGTTCTAGGACTTCTTTTTGCGCTGGCCGTTATTGGCAGCGCGGCCGGCTGTGCCGGCGGCTTTCCACCCGAAGGCAATGGGCGCGGCATCCTGAACTACGGCGACCCAATGATGGGCGGCGGCGGCTGACCGCAATGACGGGGTGGTGATGAGAAACTTCAGGATCACGCTTTTGGCCGTGGGCTTAGCGCTCGCGCTGGGTGGTTGCGCCGGACTTGAAGCCGGCGCCGCTCAGCCCGCGTCACGCTACGGTTCGCCGGTCTACCCATCCAACCCGATGCTTGGCGGCGGCGGCTAGAGCACTTTCACCCTGACTGTGCAGGGTGAAAGTGCTCTAGCTTATTGTTTAGCGCGGGATTCACGCCCTGTCGACGTTCCGCCCAGGGCGATCCCGCGCTAGCGAACGGTCGCCACATGAAGCTGGCGCCGGGCCGCGCCAGCATATCCGGGGAACCCTTGGCCTCCGGCTCGCGTCGCTGGGCGCCGGCGCCGATGCTGTCAGCTCACCGTACGGCCCAGCCTCGCCACCGCAGCCGCCCCGAGGGCGTCGCATTGCAGCTACGGATCGATCAGCACGCCGGGGTTCATGATCCCGCGGGGGTCCAGCACCCGCTTCGCAGCCTTCAGCGCCGAGGCGAACAGGTCCGGCCGCTGCCGGTCGTACCAGGGCCGGTGCTCACGGCCGACGGCGTGATGGTGGGTGATCGTGCCGCCGCCGGCGATCACGGCATCCGAGGCCGCATTCTTGATCGCCTGCCATTGCTCCAGCAGCGCACCGTGCCGGCCCTGCGCGTGGAAGCTGAAATACGGCGCAGGGCCGTCCGGGTAGACATGGGTGAAGCGGCAGGTCACCTGCCCGGGATGGCCGGTCACGTCGCGGATTGCCTTCTCGGTCGCGGTCTTCACCCGGTCGTGGAAGGCGGCGAAGCGCTCCCAGGTGATCGCGGTCTCGAACGTGTCGTTGATGATGGCGCGCGGGGTGAGGAACTCACGGGCATACGGCATCCGGATGAAGGCGTTGCGCCACATGCCGGCGGCGCCCTCACGGTGGGCATCGGCGCCGGACTTGCCTTCCGGTTCGCCGCCATGCTCACGGACGACCTCCAGCGCACGCGCCATCCAGGCGTCGACCGGATGGTCGGCGGACTCGAACCCCAGCACCATGATTGCGACACTGCCGTCGGCGGCACCGGTATTGTACGCTTCGTTCGGATCGAGGATGCGGCAGTTCGACGGGTACAGCCCGGTCTGGCTCAGCACCCGCAGCGCTCTGGCCGCGCTGAAGAAATCCTTGAAACGGATGGCGCCGCCGGCGCGGAAGGTCGGGCGGTCCTGCAGGCGCATCCAGGCCTCGGTGATCACGCCCAGAATCCCCTCCGACCCGATGAACATCCGGTCCGGGCTGGGACCGGCCCCCGATCCGGGCAGGCGGCGGCTCTCCAGCGTGCCGGACGGCGTCACCACGCGCAGGCTTTCGACGAAATCGTCGATATGCGTGTACAGCGTGGCAAAGTGCCCGCCTGACCGCGTGGCGATCCAGCCGCCGAGCGTTGAGTATTCGAAGCTTTGCGGGAAGTGGCGGAGCGTGAGTTTGTGGGGACGCAACTGGTTCTCCAGTGCCGGCCCGAACACACCGGCCTGGATGCGGGCGGCACGCGAGGCGCGGTCGATCTCCAGCACCTTGTCGAGCTTCGCCAGGTTCAACGTCACCACCGGCGGGCCGTCGGCCGGTGGGGTGACGCCGCCGCAAACGCTCGAGCCTCCGCCGAACGGGATCAGCGCGGCGCCGACGCTGCCGGCCCAGTCGAGCACCGCGGCGACGTCGTGCTCGCTTTCCGGATGCGCCACGACGTCCGGCGCTGAGGCGAACCGGTTCAGCATAATGCGGACGTAATCGGTGTAGCCCTTGCTGTGGGCGTGCAGCGCGCGGTCGTACGTGTCAATCGAGCAGATGCGGGACAGCGATGCAGGCGGCGAAATGCGTGGCGCGCGCAGGCTGTACTCGGCTGGCGGGGGAACCTTGTGCTCCGTGAAATCGGAGACACCGAACATCCGGCGGTAACCGCCCATGATGAAGGCTTCCTCCTCGGCCGTCATGCCCTCGCCTTCCCGGCCCCAGCCGTAAACCTTCAAGCGCGCCTGTGCCATGGACCACGACCTCCTGCATTGGGCCCCAACGTCCGGGGCTCTTGGCGGCGGAATTCACGCTTTTTCCGCGTCCGGCACAAGGCGGGACGAAGCAGCCGTCGCGCGATGGCGCCACGCCGCGCAAACCTTGCGCCCAGGCCGCGGCGCATCAGCATTTAGTGCGTAAATAAAATCACACTCAGAAAATCCTCAACTTGCCTCGCGCGTCCGTGATAAGGCCGCGGCAGAGCCTCCCATTGCAGCCGAGTCCCGCATTCATGCACGCTTTTTCGCAACCGGCCGTCGACACACGGCTGATCGTCAACCGCTATCTCTATTGGCTCCGCGTCGACTGCGGTTACCAGAACGTACGGTTGCTGCCAGAGGGACGATGGGCAGGCATCTGGTCCCAGATGTTCAGCCACGCGGTTATCGTCGGCCGCGTCGGGTCGCGCCTGGGGATCGACGACCGCTGGTGCTACCACGACGCCGCGGCTGCCCGAATGGCGCTGCAAGCCTGGGACGGCACCGGCGAGCCGGAGGGTTGGCACCGCCATCCACGAAGCGGCCGGCGTCGGGTCGACCAGGGAATGAGCACAATCGCGTCCTGACGCCGCCTTACCTACGGCACGCCCGGTCCCGATGCGTTGACCGCCGCCGACCATGACCGACACCATGGCCGGATGTTTGATAAACTGGCGCCGCTGCTGTTTGTGCTGTTGTGGAGCAGTTCCTTCGTCGCGGCCAAGGTCGGATTGCTACACCTCTCGCCGCTGCTGTTCGTTGCTATACGCCTGAATGCCTGCGCGGCAGTACTGGTGCTGCTGATGCTGGTGTCCGGCCGGTCCTGGGCGCCGCTTGGCAACCGGCGCTGGCTGCATTGCGGTCTTGCAGGCGCGGCGCTGAACGCAGTCGGCCTGATGGCGCCGCATATCGGGCTGACGCTGGTACCGGCTGCACAGATCGCACTGGTGCAGTCGCTGACGCCGCTGCTGACCGCGTTGCTGGGTGTGGTTCTGTTGCGCGAGCATCTGCGGCCGCGGCAATGGCTGGGACTTATCTTCGGCATGGCCGGCGTCGGACTTGTCGTCGGACATGCCGCTCTGCACAGCCCCACCCGTTTTGCCGGCCTCGTGCTGGCCTTCGTCGGCGTGCTCGGACTGGTGACGGGCACGCTGTATTTCGGCCGGTTCTGCCGCGGCGTGCCCTTGCTGGCGGGCGCCACGGCGCAATTCGCTGGCGCCGCCCTGGTTTCCGCCGCCGGCGCCTGGCTGCTGGAAACGCCACGCGTTGACTGGACTGGCGGTACCGTCGCCGCGGTCATCTGGAACACGCTGATGGTCTCGCTGGGCGGCATGGGCCTTTACTCAGCCATGCTGGCACGCGGAACCGCAGCCCGGGTGAGCGCGAATTTCTACCTTGTCCCGGGGACGGCCGCTCTGATGGCCTGGGCACTGTTGGGCGAGGATCTCAGTGCATTGTCAGTGGCCGGCTTGCTGGTCGCTTCGGCCGGATGCTGGCTGGTGGGCGCGCGGCAGGCTGCGCGCGAAGCGCGGTGACGGTTGCTCTCCGTCGTCAACGCACGCCGCAGCGCCTCCACGGACCGCCCCGAGCCAGTCGGCGCCCCGTAGCGGGCTGCCACGATCGCCAGC
>JAFEFW010000316.1 GCA_018240405.1 Pseudomonadota bacterium | reverse complement strand
AGACAGGTAATGAGCTTTCCGGTCATCGCGGTTCCTCCTGATCCTCACGGGCGCCCGTCAACAGGGACGCGGGTGGCTTGTGTCGGCAAGTACTGCCTCCGGACGGGGTTGTTCCGCCGGTCGCTGAAATCTGACGTCGCCTGCCGTCCCAGACCCTACAGCCCATTGATCTGAATCAACGACGTCAACTTTTCCTCACGTCAACGTAAGTTGACACATGGGGAGACGAGGGCAAATGCGCATCCTGCTCATTCATCCAAATTATCACTCCGGCGGCGCCGAGATCGCCGGCAACTGGCCACCGGCCTGGGCCGCCTACCTCGCCGGCGCGCTGAAGGGCGCGGGATATCTGGACATCGTCTTCGTCGACGCCATGACGAATGATCTCTCGGAAGATCAGATCCGCGAAGCCATCGCCAACGCCAAGCCCGATATCGTCGGCGCCACCGCCATTACGCCCTCGATCTACAAGGCCGAACGCGCACTGCAGATCGCCAAGGAGGTCAACCCGGCCATCGTCACTGTGCAGGGCGGTATCCACGCCACCTTCATGTATCAGCAGGTGCTGAGTGAGGCGCCCTGGATCGATGTGGTGATCCGTGGCGAGGGCGAGGAAATCCTGGTCAATCTGGTGCGGGCCGTCGACGAAGGCCGTTGGCCGCAGGATGCCATGTCGATCAAGGGCATCGCCTTCCATCAGGACGGTAAGATCGTCGCCTCGGCCGCCGCACCGACGGTGAAGGATCTCGACTCCATCCAGGCCGACTGGGGCATCCTGGAGTGGGACAAGTACAAATACATCCCGATGAACTGCCGCGTCGCCATCCCCAACATGGCGCGTGGCTGCCCGTTCACCTGCAGCTTCTGCAGCCAGTGGAAATTCTGGCGCGACTACCGCATCCGCGACCCGAAGAAGGTCGTGGACGAGATCGAGACGCTGTACAAGAAGTATGACGTCCGCTTCTTCATCCTGGCGGACGAGGAACCCACCATCAACCGCAAGAAGTTCGTCCAGTTCTGCGAGGAACTGATCGCGCGCGGGCTGAATGAAAAGCTGCTGTGGGGCATCAACACCCGCGTCACCGACATCCTGCGCGATGAGGAAATCCTGCCGCTGTATCGCAAGGCCGGGCTGATCCACGTCTCGCTGGGCACCGAGGCCGCAGCGCAGATGAAGCTCGACCTGTTCAACAAGGAGACCAAGATCGCCGACAACAAGAAGGCGATCAAACTGCTGCGCGACGCCGGCATCGTCGTGGAAGCGCAGTTCATCGTCGGGCTGGAGAATGAGACGGCCGAGACGCTGGAAGAAACCTACCGCATGGCGGTGGAATGGGGGCCGGACCTGGCGAACTGGTCGATGTATACGCCGTGGCCGTTCACCAACCTGTTCCAGGAGATGAAGGACAAGGTCGAGATCTTCGACTTCGACAAGTACAACTTCGTCACGCCGATCATGAAGCCGGCGGCGATGGAGCGCGGCGAGCTGCTCGACCGTGTCATGAGCAACTACCGCCGCTTCTACATGAAGAAGGCGCTGTTCCATTACCCCTGGGCCGGCACCGGCGAGCGTCGGCGTTACCTGCTGGGATGCCTGAAGGCGTTCCTGAAGTCCGGCTTTGAGCGTAAGTTCTATGACCTCGGCAAGGTCGGCTACTGGGGGCCGCAGACGCGGAAGAAGGTCAACTTCCACTTCGACCAGTCGCGTACCATCCTGCCGGCACAGACGCAGGACTGGATTGCCGCCGCGGACAAGTCCCGCAAGGGGGCCGTGCGCGCGGCGCAGAGCGGCGTCATTGCCGACACGGCGCCGGTCGCCGTCAGCAATTGCGGCGGCGGCACTGAACAGATGGACGAGGCGCTGTCCAACGGGGCGCCTGAGCACCGGATCCCCGAGATGCCGATGGCCTGTGGCGGCGGCTCCCAGCAGATGGACGAGGCGATGGTGAACGGCGCGCCGGAACATGCGCATGCGCATGACGACGCGCGCGCACACGCGGCGGACTAGCGCGGGATCGCCCTGGGCGGAACGTCGACAGGGCGTGAATCCCGCGCTCAAACAATAAACTGGAGCACTGTCACCCTGCACAGTCAGGGTGATAGTGCTCTGGCCCGGCAGGAGGGATGGCATGACGGCTGCCATCGCGGAGACCGCGGCTGCAACCGAGCGGGCCGGACAATCCGGCGCCGGGGCTGCCGCGGCGACCGACATAGCGTTCCGGATCGGACCGAACGCTGTCATTCAATTGTTGAGCGCCCTGCGTAGCGCGGGTCGGCACGATTTGGCGGCGGAAGCCTGTGCCGCCGCCGGCATGCCCGAGTGGCTCGATAGCCCGCCATCCGAGATGGTGGATGAACGCATTGTCGCCCGCCTGCACCGCGCCGTACGGGCGGCTCTGCCGCTGGATGCGGCGAATTTGATCATGGCCGAGGCCGGCCGGCTGACTGCCCTGTATCTGCTCGCCAACCGCATTCCCCGCCCGGTGCAGCTGCTGCTGAAATGTCTGCCGAGCAGGACCGCCGCCTCGATTTTGGTGAAGGCGATCAGCGCGCATGCCTGGACCTTCGCCGGTTCGGGAACCTTTACCGCTCAGGTGGGCAACCCAACCGTTTTCACGCTCAGCAACAATCCATTGATTGCTGGTGAGCGGGCCGAACACCCGCTCTGCGCATGGCATACAGCGGTGTTTGAGCGCCTGTTCCAGGCCTTGGTATCGCGCCGCACGCATGCCGCCGAGACGGAATGCGAGGCTGAGGGCGACATCACCTGTCGCTTTATTCTGCGCTGGTAGAACTGCGTACCGGGACGGCCAACCGTTTGTGAACTGAACTGGCGCCTCGCTGGATGCGTCATAGCGCCAACGTTCACAGCGAGAGAGAACAAAGTGCCGAAACGGTATGTTTTGTTTATGGTTGGCGCGATCGGCTTGTTATCCGGCGGTAGTGCACTCGCTGCGCCACCGCCAGACTCGCCTGAAGCGAAAAAGGAGGCGGAACATCTTGGGCGCCTGCCGCCGGTCACGCCGCGCGGTGGCATCCATGTCGATCACTCCGGGCGCAAGGAGCGCGGCAAGGCGTCCTACTACGCGCCGCATTTCGCCAACCGAAAGATGGCGAATGGCAACCGGATGAACCCGAACTCCAACATCGCCGCCAGCAAGACACTGCCGCTGGGCAGCGTGGCCAAGGTCACCAACCTGGAAAATGGCAAGACCGCGACGGTCAAGGTTGAGGATCGCGGCCCGTTCGTTCCTGGCCGTGTCGTCGACCTGGCACCAAAGGTCGCGCAGGAGCTTGACGTGAAGCAGAAGGGCGTCGTGCCGGTCGAGGTGAAGCCGGTGACGGTGCCGCAGCCGGATGGCGGCGTGAAACTGGGCGCCGGTGCGGCGGATGCCTCGCCGCAGGAGGTCCGGCAGGCGGTGGAGACAACGCGGTCGTTGACCGGCCGTGGCGTCGAGACGGCGGAGAAATAGAGGCAGGGCCGCCGCGTTGGCTATGCGGCCGTCCTGCCGTGGGAGCGGTGCCAACGGCCGGTTCGGGTCGGAGAGCCACTCAATTAGTGCATCCTACACCGGCGTCCCATCTTGATGCGGTCTTCTGGTCAGGTCCGTGGTTGGGTGCAGTCTGTTCTGGCGGAACCGGGCGCGTCTTTCTACCGCTCTCCCGGCATCAGGCGGCGGCGCGGCCATTGGTGGCCATGCACGCCGCATCGAACCGCTGCCGGGCCTGGGCCAGCTTGAGCCGCGCCGCATCGACGACGCGCTGCTGGCGCTGGATATCCTGTGCAGCCTTGCTGTGCGGCGGCGGCGCGCCCTTGTAGCTCGCCTTCATCTGCTCGAGCCGAACCCTGGCAGCGGCGTGGGCCGCTTCCAGCACGGCGACGACGTCCGCGTCCTCGAGTGCCGTGGCAGCCGCGACGTCAGGCGGTGTTGCCGCTGCTGCGTCCGCTGTGGCATCCGCTTCCGGCGCGGCAGGTACATCATTGTCTTCAGCCGCTGCTTCGGCTGGCGCCACCGGGTCTGCCGCCTCGGCTGCTGCCTGTGCCGCCGCCTCCGCCGCCCGCCGTTCGGCAACAGCCGCGCGATACTCCGCCATCGCCGCCTCCGCCATGGCGGTGACGCGCTCGTCCAGCTCGTGGTCATGCGGCGGTTGGGTGATGCGGTGCACCTGCCGCCCCTCGTCGCAATGGGCGCGCTTCTGCCGTTCCAGCGTGCGCTCCGTATCGCAGATGGTGCGGTTCACCGCGACCACCGTGGTGGCGTATTTCAGCTTCAGCGCCGGCGTGTGGCCGGGCCTGCGC
>JAFEFW010000315.1 GCA_018240405.1 Pseudomonadota bacterium | reverse complement strand
TCGCCGGTGCCGACGCCCAGGGCCCGGCGGATGGCGCCGATCACCAGGCCGCGCACCGCGGTGGCATCGCGGAAGCGCAGTTCGGATTTGGCGGGATGGACGTTGACGTCGAGTTCCTCGGGCGGCAGGTCGAGATACAGCGCAACGATCGCATGCCGGCCGGCGGCAATCACATCGCGATAGGCCACTTTCACACCGGTGCGCAGGACCGGATCTGAAACCGGCCGCCCGTTCACCACCAGTGTCTGCGCCGCCGCCGAGGCGCGCGTGACCGATGGCGCGCAGACGTAGCCGCCGATGCGAAGCAGACCGCGTTCCTCGGCGAGCGGCAGCAACACCGCGGCGGCTTCAGTGCCAAGGAGGGTGGCGACGCGCTCGACCCGTTCCTGCGCGGGGGCTTCGAAGACGGTGCGGCCGTCGATCTCCAGCCGGAAGGCCACATGCGGCGCGGCGAGGGCCAGGCGGCGGACGGTGGCCTCGGCGTGGTCGGCTTCCAGGCGTGGCGATTTCAGGAATTTCCGCCGGGCCGGTGTGGCGAAGAACAGGTCGCGGACGACGACGCGGGTGCCCTGCGGGCCGGCGGCGGGTGTGACGGCGGAGACGGCACCGCCCTCGACAGTGATCGCGCAGGCGTGATCGGCGTCGGCGGTGCGGGCGGTCATTGAGAGTCGGGCCGCGGCGCCGATGGATGGCAGCGCCTCGCCGCGGAAGCCCAGCGTGGTGATGCGGATCAGCGCGTCGTCGGTCAGCTTGGAGGTGGCGTGGCGCAGGACGGCGAGGCCGAGCTCGTCGGCATTCATGCCGATGCCGTTGTCGGTGACCTCGATGCGGTCGATGCCGCCGCCATCCAGGGCGACAGTGATGCGGGTCGCCCCGGCGTCAAGCGCGTTTTCCACCAGTTCCTTGACCGCCGCGGCCGGGCGTTCAATGACCTCGCCGGCGGCGATGCGGTTGACTGTGGTTTCCGGCAGCAGGCGGATGCGGGAGACTCGGGGCGGGACTGAGTCCATGGCCCGAGTATAGGCGGTTCGTGGGGCGGCAACCAGAACGAAGCGGGGGTGTGGTCCATGGGCGTTGGGAGCCGGGCGGACAGACGGTGCCCAGGCGGCAGCCTGCCGGTGCCACAGCCGCCATACGCCCCCAGCCGCAACAACGGCAAACGCAAGAACTGCCCATCGTCCTGCCAGTCGTCGCGGACGCACGGTGGCGACTCACAACGGACTTCGTGCGCTCTATGGTGCTCGGTCCCTCCGGCGCATAAACGCCACAGCATCCACCGGCGCGGGCGGTTCCCGTTCCCCCGATCTCCCGCGCCGATCGGGCCTTTGACGCAGCCCCATCACGCTTTATATCAAACAGACGAGCCGAGAGGGCACGCATGGACGATGACCGGAAGCAGCGCTCTGAAAGCCTGCTGCCATATGAGCGATGGATTGAGCAGGCGCTGCGCCACGTCGTGGCGCAGGCGATCGAGCACGTAGCGCAGCATGGCCTGCCGGGCGGGCACCATTTCTACATCACCTTCCGCACCGGCGATCCCGGCGTGGAATTGCCGCAGCGTGTCCGCGCGCAGTACCCGCAAGAGATGACGATCGTCCTGCAGCACCAGTTCTGGGACCTGTCCTACGACCGCAGCAGCGAAACGATCCATGTCGGCCTGTCGTTTGGCGGCGTGCCGGCGAAGCTGTCGATCCCGCTGGATGCGGTGATCGAGTTCGCCGACCCGCATATCCGCTACGGATTGCGGTTCCAGTCCCGCGCCGCGGAGGAGCCTGTGCCGAAGCCGGAGCCGGCGAAGCCAGCCGGCGCGCTGCCTGCGCCGGTGGAGGCGTCAGACCCGGACGAGCCCGCCGCGCCGTCCGAACCGGGGCAGGTCGTCAGCCTTGATGCGTTCCGGCGGCGCTCGCCGCAGACCTGATTTGCCACCGGCGCAGTGCCGGACCGTCGCCCCGGGCGGCGCGGCCACCTGCGCGCCGAACTGAAGGACAGACGCCGTGGATTCACCCGCGCACCGGCCCGCGAACTTCCTCTATTCCCCGATGTTCCCCTTGGGCGACGACGGCACGCCCTGGCGCAAGCTGCCGATCGAGGGGGTTCGCACCATCACGGTCGAGGGCAAGACCGTGCTGCGCATCAGCCCGGACGCGCTGAGCGAACTGGCGGTGCGGGCGTTCCACGACGTGTCGCATCTGTTGCGCCCGGCGCATCTGGCGTCGCTGCGGGCGATCCTCGAGGACCCCGAGGCCAGTTCGAACGACCGTTTCGTCGCGCTCGATTTGCTGAAGAACGCCAATATCGCCGCTGGCGGCGTGCTGCCGATGTGCCAGGATACTGGCACCGCCATCGTGTTCGGTAAGAAGGGCCAGCGAGTCTGGGTCGACGGCGACGAAGAGGAGGCGCTGTCCTGGGGCGTGCACCGCACGTATACCGAAACGAATCTGCGCTATTCGCAGATGGCGCCGTTGTCGATGTACGAAGAAGTGAACACCGGCAATAACCTGCCGGTGCAGTTCGACATCATGGCCGCGCCGGGTGAGCACCACGCCGACGAATTTCACCTGATGTTCGTCGCCAAGGGCGGCGGGTCAGCCAACAAGACCTTCCTGTTCCAGGAGACGCGGGCCATCCTGTCGCCGGCGTCGATCGCGAAGTTCCTGGAAACCAAGCTGAAGACGCTGGGGACCTCGGCCTGCCCGCCCTACCACCTGGCGATCGTCATCGGCGGCACCTCAGCGGAAACGACGCTGAAGACGGTGAAGCTGGCGTCCACAAAGTGGCTGGATTCGCTGCCGACGCAAGGCAGCAAGGCCGGCCATGCCTTCCGCGACCTGGAAATGGAGCAGAAGGTGCTGGAGATTTCCCGTAACATCGGCATCGGCGCGCAGTTCGGCGGCAAGTATTTCTGCCACGACGTGCGCGTGGTGCGGCTGCCGCGGCATGGTGCCTCACTGCCCGTTGGCATCGGCGTATCCTGCAGCGCGGACCGGCAGATCAAGGCGAAGATCACGCCGCAGGGCGTGTTCGTCGAGCAGCTGGAGACCGATCCGGCGAAATACCTGCCGGAGACGACCGACGAGCATCTGGGCGGCGACGCGGTGGCGATCGACCTGAACCAGCCGATGGACTCGATCCGGGCGCAACTGAGTGCGCTGCCGGTGAAGACCCGCGTCATGCTGACCGGCACCATGGTGGTGGCGCGTGACATTGCCCACGCCAAGCTGAAGGAGCGCCTGGACAACGGGCAGTCGCTGCCGGACTACCTGAAGAACCATCCGGTGTACTATGCCGGGCCGGCAAAGACGCCAGCGGGCATGGCGACGGGCAGTTTCGGCCCGACCACGGCCGGGCGAATGGACAGCTATGTGGCCGAATTCCAGGCGGCCGGCGGCTCCCTGGTGATGCTGGCCAAGGGCAACCGCTCCAGTGCGGTGATCAACGCCTGCCACCGGAACGGCGGCTTCTACCTCGGCAGCGTCGGCGGTCCCGCCGCCCGGCTGGCGCAGGACTGCATCAAGAAGGTCGAGGTGCTGGAGTTCCCCGAACTTGGCATGGAGGCGGTCTGGCGCATCGAGGTGGAGAACTTCCCCGCCTTCATCGTCGTCGACGACAAGGGCAACGATTTCTACGACGGGTTGGGCTGATCGCATGCGCTTTACTGTCGACCGCATCGACCACATCGTCCTGAACGTGAAGGATGTGGAGATCTCCGCCGCTTGGTACCAGCGGGTGCTGGGCGTGGAGCGCGAGGATTTCGGGCCGGAGAACAACCGCGTCGCGCTGAAATTCGGCGGCCAGAAGATCAACCTGCGGCCGATGGACGCGGATGAGCGGTCCTGGCCGACGGGGGTGTGCGCCGAACCTGGGGCCGCGGATGTCTGCTTCATCACCGCCGCCCCGCCGGATGAGGTGGTCGCGCATCTGCACGATTACGGCGTGCAGGTGCTGCAGGGTCCGGTGCCGCGTACCGGGGCGCTGGGAGTGATCACCTCCGTGTATTGCCGCGACCCCGATGGCAACCTGGTGGAGATCTCGTCGTACGAGTCCGATTGAGGGCGATGCGCACGGTATTGCCGCTTCCGCGTCGCGGTCGGCACAGGCCGACCACCCGCATCTGTCGTGATGGAGACGGACGAAGTCATGGGTGGTCGCGCCAAGCGCGGCCATGACGGATATTACCGCGCCGGCGGCGGCCGCTCTCACCCTTGCCGACTTCGACTACGACCTGCCACCGGACCGCATCGCCCACTATCCCGCCCGGCCACGCGACTCAGCGCGGTTGCTGCACGTCCGGCCGGATGGGCTGGCCGACCTCACCATCCGCGA
>JAFEFW010000314.1 GCA_018240405.1 Pseudomonadota bacterium | reverse complement strand
CAGTTCGCCGGGTCGGGCTTCGCCACGGCGACGGACCTGGCAGACTGGCTGGTGCGCGTACTGCGCCTGCCGTTCCGCAACGCGCACCACGTCACCGGAAGGCTGGTGGCGCTGGCCGAGGCGCGCGGCGTCGATCTCGCCGACCTGACGCTGCCGGAGATGCAGGCGGTAGAACCCGGGATCACCGAGGATGTGTTCTCGGTGCTCACGGTCGAAGCGTCAGTCCGGTCGCGGACCAGCCTGGGCGGCACCGCGCCGCAGAATGTGGCCGCGCAGGCGAAGCGGTGGCTGGAGACGCTGGCATGAGGGCGCTCCTGGTCCCTGCCCTCGCCCTGGTGCTGGCGGCGGGCGGTCTGGCCGGATGCGGCAAGAAGGGCCCGCCCGATCCGCCAGGCCCGCCGGAAAAAGTGTTCTGGCCGCGCACCTATCCGTCGCCGACGCCGCCGCAGCGCTGACCATAGGGGACGCGACGCCGATGCACAGACTGGACCCGTTCGTTCGTGGCCTGCCCAAGACCGACCTGCATATGCACCTGGAAGGCAGCATTGAGCCGGAAATGCTGCTGACCCTAGCGGCGCGGAACAATGTCCGCCTGCCATGGGACACGCCCGAGCAAGTTCGGGCGGCGTATCGGTTCGACAACCTGCAATCGTTCCTCGATCTGTATTTCGCCGGATGCCAGGTGCTGGTGACCGGGCAGGATTTTTACGACATCACCAGGGCCTATCTGCGGCAGGCCGTCGCCGACGGCGTCGTTCATGCCGAGATGTTCCTCGGTCCGCAGAGCTTCACCGGCCGCGGCGTGCCGCTCGACGCCCTGATGGAGGGCATCCTGTCCGCCATCGACGACGCGGCGCGTGCGGACGGCATCACCGCCGGTTTGCTGGTCAGCGCGCATCGCCATCGCAGCGAGGCGGAGGCGGTGGCGCTGCTGGATTCGGTGATGCCGTGGGCGGAGCGCATCCTGGGCATTGGCATGGGTGGGCCGGAAGTCGGCAATCCGCCGTCCAAATTCGTGCACTTCTTCCGCACCTGCCGCGCGCGCGGCTTGCGCATCACTATCCATGCCGGTGAGGAAGGCCCCGCCGCCTATGTGCGCGAGGCGGTGGAACTGCTCGGCGTTGACAGGATCGACCATGGCAATGCCTGCCTCGATGACCCGGCGCTGGTGCGCCTGCTGGCAGAGCGGCGCATTCCACTGACTGTGTGTCCGCTATCGAACCTGCGGCTGCAGGTCGTGCCGGCGATGACAGCGCATCCGCTGCGGCGGCTGATGGAGGCTGGACTGTTCGTCACGGTGAACTCGGACGATCCGCCCTATTTCGGCGGCTACGTCACGGAGAACCTGCTGGCCTGCCATGACGCGCTCGGGCTGACGGTTGCGGAGATGGCGCAACTGGCGCGGGCCGGCTTTGCCGCATCGTTCCTGCCGCCAGAGGCTGTGGCACGCGGGGTTGCCGCGGTGGATGCGTATGTGGCGCGATACCGTGCGGACGACGGCGCGTAGCGTCGGACGCTCCTGAAACCGGTCCCACTGGAGGGAATTGACCTGGAGCGTGATCGCGCACGACGGTCATTCCAGGAACCCGCAAGGGCGAACGCCGCGATGCTGGCGTGGCTTCGCAGTATACGGCGCTTACTGACCGGAATGTTCCTCAGCACGCCTGTCCTTGGAGAATCCGCAAGGACATGGACGGACGCAGCCCCGCGATACAGCAAGGCCGTTCCGCTCAAACGCCGGTTGCAGGACGTCGAAGCTGCATGCAACGGGCGCGTCCTTACGATCGACAATGCAGGGTGCCGCCGCAACGCCTGCGTTGCTTTGGTTGCTTCAATCTGATAACTCAATCCCGTGTCGGAGCAGCGTGACCCCACCCTCGATGTGCTGCTCGACCTAGACGGCCAGGTTCTGGTCGTCGACCCGGAAGGCGCGCATTAGATCCGGTTCGTGATCACGCGGGTGCCGATATCACCCGGCAAGCCGCACGGGCTGGATTATTCGCTGACGCTGCACGGCCCGGATGGCGAACGGCTGATCGGCTTCGACAACGCCCATCCGGTGGCGCGACAGAAGCGTGGCGGGCCGCAGGACCATCGCCACCGGCTACGGACGATCAAGGCTTATGACTACCGGGACGCCGCGACGCTGCTCGGCGATTTCGGGGCCGCCGTGGACGCGGTGTTGCGCGAGAGAGGAGTGATCCCATGACGACCCAGCCTCGGAAAACATTGAAAGTGGGTATTGCCAGCTACGAGGATATGAAGGCCCGCACCATGGCCGTGGCACGGGGCGAGCAACACATCGCGCCAAACGAGCCGAAGGTATGGTTCACGTCGACCGAGTCATTCGCCAAGGTGCTCTCGGCCGGCAACCGTGATCTTTTGCGTGTCATCGTCGAGCAGGCCCCTGGTTCGCTGGATGAACTTGCGCAGATCACTGGCAAGGCGAAGTCCAACCTGTCGCGCACGCTGCGAACGATGGCTGGCTATGGCCTCGTCCGCCTGGAGCGCGGCGAGCGCGGGCGGATCACGCCGAAGGTGACGCATGACCGAGTGGAACTCGACCTTCCCCTCGCGGTCTCGCACAAGGCGCGTTGAGTCCGCCGGGACATTGCCCCAAGGCCGGCCGGGTCGGCAGCCTGGACGCAATTGCGGTTGTTGGCCTGGTCTCGTTTGCCTTAGGCACCCAGGCTGATCGCCCTTCCGACGCCTCGTGCGGGGCGGACGGCAGGTCCACCGTCGCCGTTTATGCACTTGCCGTGGTCCCGGTCGCAGCGCCGGCCGTCTTGCCTCATGGAACCGGCCCCAGGCTATGGCTGGAGCAGGACGAAGGCGGTGCTAGTATCCACAATGAGGGACCCGCACGTCGCACCGTGACCGCGATCCACCGCGGGAACCGGACAGGTCGAAGCGGGACCGGCGCATCGCTGGTTCATAACGGGGAATCGTACCAATGTCAGACAGAAGCTGGGAACCAGGATCGCCGATCCGCTATCCCGACCCGAACATCGTCATCCTGGACGACCGCTTCGCCCGCATCGCCCTGGGCAACGCGGCGATCCAGCGCATCGCCACCGGCTTCGCCTTCACCGAGGGCCCGGTCTGGTTCGGCGACGGCCGCTATTTGCTGTTCAGCGACATCCCCAACGACCGCATCCTGCGCTGGGACGAAACCACCGGCGGGATCAGCGTGTTCCGTGAGCCGTCGCATTACGCCAACGGCAACACCCGCGACCGGCAGGGCCGGCTGATCACCTGCGAGCACAACACCCAGCGCCTGACCCGCACCGAGTATGACGGCACTGTCGTGGTGCTGGCTGACTCGTTCGAGGGGCGGAGACTGACTGGCCCGAACGACGTGGTGGTAAAGTCCGACGGCACGATCTGGTTCAGCGACAACGGTGCCGGGACGCGGGGCAACTACCTCGGGCACACGGCGCCGCAGGAGCATCCGTTCCGCGTCTACCGCTGGGACCCGGCGACCAACACGCTGTCGATCGCGGTCGACGACATGGCGCGGCCCAACGGGCTGGCGTTCTCGCCGGACGAGAAGCGGTTGTACGTCGTCGATACGCCCGGCGACCGGCCAAAAACAACCTGGGTCTACGACGTGGTGGACAAGGGCACGCGGGTGACCAACGGGCGGGTGTTCTTCGACGGCACGGGCTACGCCGACGGCATCCGCTGTGACACCGCGGGCAATGTCTGGGCCGGGTTGTCCGGCGGGCCGGAGTATGACGGCGTCGGCGTCTATGCGCCTGACGGCGCGCTGATCGGCCGCATCCTACTGCCCGAACGCTGCGCCAATCTGTGCTTCGGCGGAAAGAAACGGAACCGGGTGTTCATGGCGGCGAGCCAGTCGATCTACGCACTCTATGTTGAAGCACAGGGGGCAATCGGCGGCTGATTCCGCGACGCTGTCAGAGGTAATTTGGTGACCTCGAGCTTGTTGGCATTGGAGATGCTGGCATGCCGGACACTTACATTACCAACGGCGGCCCGGTTCAGCGTGGCTGGCTTGGTGGACGCCGGCGCACTGTGGGATCACCAACCCGAGCGGCCCGACGACGACCGCTGGCGCCGTTGGCCGGAATTCGTAACGGTACCGAAGTCGTATCACGGCTCCGGCCAGCCGGTTTGGGTTCGACTGTGCTTCAATGAAGCGCTGACGATTGTGCACCGATGCGTCGGAAGCGGCGCCAATCCAAAATGCGATCCGTACTTTCTCAACCTTGGCGCGGAACGGTCGGTGGCCATGCGCCGTTCGTTGACCGATTTGCTGGGCTACAAGCTGGTATTCTTCCGGACTGGAGCGCTGCACGTTACCTACGACTTCAAAGCCG
>JAFEFW010000313.1 GCA_018240405.1 Pseudomonadota bacterium | reverse complement strand
GCGACGGGTGCTGACACGGACATGCAAACTCCAGCCTGTGGTGCGCTCTGCGTATCAGAATGTGGCCGGGGATGCACTCGGTTCCTGCAACCGGGGGATGCGGGTCAGCAGGCATTCATTGAATGATTAAAGGCCCAGTTTCACGATGGGCGTCCATTGAATGATTCAGGCTCCAGCTTAGCATCCGGCACTTCGCTCGCCACGACGCGGCCGATACAGTCAGCGTCGGTACTGCAGGACCATCAACCTGGCGGACCGGCTGCTGTGCAAGCACTGATGAAGAATCGGCAACTGGCCTGTAGCCACCGGTTGTGAAGCATTGTACAACGCATTGCATCGGACGGCATCGAGGCCTGGATGGCTGATCCTGGCGTTCGGCAAGGGGGAGCTGGCTGATGACAGACGGGTTTGCAAACCAAAGCCGACACAGTTCCGCCTTGGGCATGATGTCATTGCGGCAGATTATGCGGCATCGGGCACATCAGTCCCGCAGTGTCCTGCATAGTTGCAACGAGGCTCAGGTATCATTGCGGTTTGAATAAACCTGTGGACGCCTGTACCAAACCCAATTTCCTTCCATCGATCCTGATGGTAAGCCGAAGCCGCTGCATCGACAGATTTTATCATATGCTTCTAAGCCGAATGACGGCTGCCTTGGAGAGCCCGCGCTGATGGTGCCAGTATCCTTCTCGACCTTGACTAACCGAAAGATCGTGATTCCGTCGTCACGCACCAACTATTACGTTGTCGACAAAAACCACTTTGTCGAGCTGATGAAGCCAATCCTGAAGCAGATCTATGTCGACGCAGAGTGGTACGTCGGCTTCTACCCGGACATCGCACAGGCTATCGCCAACCGCGTTGTCGACAGTGCCGCGGATCATTATGCCTCGTTTGGGTATTTTGAGCACCGACTGCCCTATCCGATCGAAGTCGACGAGTCATGGTACCTAGCACAATACCAGGACGTGCGGGACGCCGTCGCCCAGGGGTTGTTCCCCTCCGCCCATGATCATTTTTACATTGCTGGTTATCAGGAAGGGCGTTTGCCCTGCGCGAACTTTACCCTGAAGTGCGTGGCTGACCTGCAACATGCCGCCTGATGACCTGACCGACTCGTTGCATCACGATTTTGTGAGATTCGGCCTGCCGGATCGGGATGACCGCCCGTTGCCGCAGGAGCGTCCTGCCGACACGCCTCACACGGTCATGCTCGATTTTAATGAGAAGGCCTATCTCAATACTTATGACGATGTCATCGTTTCTGTAGACACCGCCGAGTTTGCGACGGCTTTTGAACATTTCGACCGGTTTGGCCGCCGCGAGGGGCGCCACACGGATGAGAACTACATTCGCGCCCTCGGCCTGGGCCCCAACCTGCCGCCGCAGCCTGACAGCAACACGCTGAGTGTCGACACCGTCGTTGTATCCAGCGGCGGCACGGCGCTGCTGATCGGCTGGGCCGACGACCGCGATAACCCAATCAACAATCTCCTGGTCGTTGCGGGGCGGGAGCGAGCGTGGCTGACCACAGCGTTCAGCCGCCTGCGGCGCAGCGACGTCGAAGCGGCGCTCGGCGCGGCATCGGGTCACCTGTTCGGCTTCTGGGCGGTCGTCCAACTCGGCGTTTCACCGTCGACCGGACAGCCCTGGGTCGTGCGCAGCCGTCACGCGAATGGCGCCTTCCGGCAGGTCGAGTGCAAACCCCGTTTCGTATCCGATGTGGAATTGCGGGACACCGTGCTGGGCTACCTCGCCGATGCCGAGTTCTACGGCAACCGCGACATCGAGGCCTCCCTGGCTCTGAGTCGAGGCATTGGCAACAACCTGGTGGATCTGAATCGCCGGATTTCGAAATCCATCACCGCCGGCGCGTGGACATCGGTGCATGGGCCGGTCCGGACCTCCTATGACGGCTCGATCGTCGTGTGCCTGTTCGGCAAGAGCGAGTTCCTGTTCATCCAGTCCGCGCTGTTCTCGCTGGGCAAGGGCTACGAGAACTATGAATTCGTCTTCGTCTCCAACAGTCCGGAGCTGACGGAGCTGCTGCAAAAGGAAGCGCGGATCTGCGCGCGCATTTATGGTGTCAGCATCGTGCTGGTCTGCCTGCCTGGCAACGCCGGCTTCGGCGCGGCCAACAACGTCGCGGCACGGTATGCCCGCAGCAACCGGCTGCTGATCACCAACCCCGACGTCTTCCCGCGCGACGATGGCTGGGCGCAGCGGCACACCGACATCCTGGCCAGCCAGCCGGCGGAGCGGACCACGCTGTTCGGCGCGCCACTCTATTATGATGACGGCTCGTTGATGCACCACGGCATGTATTTTGAGGTCGACCAGGGCACCTCGGTGCGGCCGGACGGCATCGTCGCCCAGCCGATGATCCGCGTCGAGCATTACGGCAAGGGCGCGCCGTCCTGGAGCCGGCAATTCGAATGCCCGCGGCCGGTGCCGGCCATCACCGGCGCGTTCATGTCCGTCGACCGCGAGTGGTTCGAAAGCCTGAACGGCTTTGACGAGGATTTCCTGTTCGGCCACTACGAAGACGCGGATCTGAGCCTGCGCAGCCTGGCACGCGGCCGGCCCGTCTGGATCCACGATTTCCCGCTCTGGCACCTGGAAGGCAAAGGCTCCACCCGGCGCCGGCCGCATGAAGGCGGCAGCCTCGTCAACCGCTGGCTGTTCGGGGAGCGGTGGGGCAGCCTGATCGCCCGCGACCTGGCCGGGCCGGATGCCATGGGGGGCCTGATGCAGCGCGCCTCGGACCTGGCCGCGACCACGGCGCCGAAAAAGCCGGTGCGCGCCGCCGCGCTGGCCAACCGCAAGCGATAGGCGGCGCCCCATGGCGGAACGTCCGGCCAAGACTCTCGCTCGCCCATCCGACTCGCCGGCCCGCGACCTGCGTGTCCTGCTGGTCAGCCTGTTCCACCCGGAGATCGTGCGCGGCGGCGCCCAGCAGATCTGCTACGAGCTGTTTGAGGAGCTGAAGCAGCAGCCGGGCGTGGTGCCGACCCTGCTGGCCTCGGTCGACAGCCACCATCCCGCGCTGTTCAAAAGCGGCGCCTGCATCACCGGCTTCGACGGCCACGACGATGAGTTCCTGTTCCTGATGCAGGACTACGACTACTGGTGGCACAAGACCTCCTCACCGCGGATGATCGAGGCGTTCATCGAGTTCCTGCACGCCGTGCAGCCGGACGTGGTGCATTTCCACCATTTCTTCACCTTCGGCGTCGACCTGCTGACGCTGACGCGGCGCGAGCTGCCGGACGCGCGCATTGTCTTCACTTTCCATGAGTTCATGGCGATCTGCGCCGCCGACGGGCAGATGGTGCGGCGCACCGACCGCTCGCTGTGCACCAGGGCCAGCGGGCTGCGTTGCCATCAGTGTTTCCCCGACCGCTCACCGGAGCAGTTCCTGATGCGGCGGATGTGGATGCAGCGGCATTTGAGCGTGGTCGACGCCTTCACCTGCCCGAGCCACTTCATGCTGGAGTTCTATGAGAAGTGGGGGCTGGACAAGCGGCGGCTGCACCACATCACCAACGGCCAGCGGCGCTACGGCGAGCCGACTCCGCCGCCGGCCGGCAAGCGCAACCGGTTCGGCTTTTTCGGCCAAATGGTGGACAACAAGGGGGTGCAGATCCTGCTGCGCGCGGTGCGGCTGCTGCGCGCCCAAGGGTTCACCGACTTCGTCGTGGAGATCAACGGCGAGAACATCCACTGGGCCTCCCAAGCGGTGCGGGAGGAGGTTGAGGCGTTCCTGGCGGCGGAGGGCGAGTTGCCGCCCGAGGAGCAGATCGTGGTGCACAATGGCGGCTACCACATCGACGATCTGGCCAGCCGCATGGCGCGGGTGGACTGGTGCATCGTGCCCTCCACCTGGTGGGAGATTTTCGGGCTGGTGATTTCGGAAGCCTGGATGTTTAAAAAACCTGTGATATGTTCCAATCGCGGCGGGCCGGGGGAGCGGATACGCCACGACGTGGATGGGCTGCAGTTCCAACTGGGGGACCCAAGATCGCTGGCGGACGCGATCCGCCGGGCGGCGACGGAGGAGGGGTTATGGGAGCGTCTGGTCGAGAATTTGCCGGAGCCGCCGGCTCGGCCGGAGATGGCACGACGGTTTCTGGAAGTGTATCACCAGGAAGCGTGACAGCGGCGTGCCGTCGTTCGGATCGGCGTTGAGCCGATCGGCAGCGCGCAAACGCAGTGCTAATTCAATAGATGCAAAATTTGTTCCTTACGGAATTCCAGATCCAGCCCACGTCGTCAGGCGTCACCGGTGATGAGCGGCCGCCGGTACAGGCGGCCGGGCAGGAAGAGAATTAATGGTACGCGGTACGGTTGACATCCTGTCCGACGG
>JAFEFW010000312.1 GCA_018240405.1 Pseudomonadota bacterium | reverse complement strand
CGGCCGCGATTTCCTGCTGGGCGACGGCCGGCGGATCATGCTGTGCGCCATCTCCAACCGGCAGTGGCGCGCCATCGGCAAGACCACCGGACTGAGCGAAAAACTGGCGATGATCGGCCCGCTGATGGACGTCGACATGGACAGCGAAGGCGGCCGTTTCGCCGCCCGCGGCGCCATTTGCGCCGTGCTGGAGCCGTGGTTCGCCGCTCGCACCCTGCCTGAAATACGCGCCGCCTTCGACGGCCAGGGCGTGCTGTGGGGTCCCTATCAGGATTTCGGCCAGATGGAGGCGGAGGATCCTCGGGTCTCCACCGCCAACCCGATCTTTGCCGAGGCCGAACAGCCAGGTGTCGGCAAGCTCTTGGTCAACACGGTGCCGCTGCGCTTCGACCTCGGCCAGCGCCCGCCAGCCCCAGCGCCCCGCCTCGGCGAGCACACCGAAGCGGTCCTGACCGAACTGCTCGGCTTGTCCGGCGCTCAATACGGCAAGCTACATGACGCCGGCATCGTTGCCGGACCCGACGCGCAACGGAGACGCTAACCGATGGAGTCCCCCGATAAGCTGCTCGGCCTGTGCGAGTCCGGGCTGACGCTGGCGGAGCAGTTCCTGGCGACCTGCCGGCACGCGGTAGCCGGGATGGTCGGCAATGCCGGCAAGCCCGACCCCGCACTGCTGGAGACGCACCAGTTGGCCGCGCACGGCTTCGCGTGGCAGTCCACCTATGTCGAGGCGTTGCGGCAGGCACTGTACTGGGCCCGTGACCTGCAGGTGCACGGCCGCCTGACTGGTGTCGAAGCCGCCATCCTGCGCCTGGGCTTCGCCGAATTCCTGGCGCAACTCGGCGGCGGCATCCCGATCAGCCAGACCGAAATGGTCCGTCCTGGAGACCTCGGTGTGCCACCGGCGACGACGTTGACGTTCCTGTCCGCACCGGTGGTCGTGCAGTTGGCCGAACCCGCCGCGCTGGATACCGCTCGCAAGGCCATCGTCGAGGGTGCGTTGGACGGACGCTTTGGCGCGGTCGGCCTGGACGAGACGCACGACGCGATCCGCGAGCAGTTCCTGCGCTATGCCGCGACCGAGATCGCCCCCCACGCGCAGCAATGGCACCAGAACGATGAGCTGATTCCGCTGCCGGTGGTGCAGCAGCTCGGTGAGATGGGCGTGTTCGGAATGACCGTGCCGGAGGAATCCGGCGGGCTCGGCCTCGGTAAGGTCGCGATGTGCGTCGTCTCCGAGGCGCTGAGCGGCGGCTATATCGGCGTCGGATCGCTGGGTACGCGGGCCGAGATTGCAGCCGAACTGATCGGTTCGGCTGGCACCGCAGAGCAGAAACAGCGCTGGCTGGCGCCGATCGCGACGGGACAGGTGTTGGCAACGGCGGTATTCACCGAACCGAACACCGGATCTGACTTGGCGAACCTGCGCACACGCGCGGTGCGGGACGGCGACGTTTATCGTGTCACTGGTGCAAAGACCTGGATCACCCACGCCGCGCGGTCGGACCTGATGACGTTGCTGGTCCGCACCAACCCGGACGCACCCGGGCATCGCGGCCTGTCCATGCTGCTGGCGCCGAAACCGCGCGGCACGGAAGACAATCCGTTTCCCGCCCCTGGCATGACCGGCACGGAAATCCGCGTGCTGGGCTACCGCGGTATGAAGGAATACGAACTGAGCTTCGAGGGTTTCGAAGTGCCCGCCGACTGCCTGCTCGGCGGCGTCGAGGGCCAGGGCTTCAAGCAGCTGATGGAAACCTTCGAAAGCGCCCGCATCCAGACTGGCGCCCGTGCCCTGGGCGTGGCGCAGAACGCGTTCGAACTCGGCCTGGCCTATGCGCGCGACCGGCAGCAATTCGGCAAGTCGATCGTGAATTTCCCGCGCGTCGCCAACAAGCTCGCCTGGATGGCGACCGAAACGATGCTGGCGCGGCAACTGACCTATTTCGCCGCGCGGCAGAAGGACACCGGTCAGCGCTGCGACATCGAAGCGGGCATGGCGAAGCTGCTCGCCGCGCGCGTGGCCTTCTCCAACGCCGACTGCGCGCTCCAGATCCATGGCGGCAACGGTTATGCGGTTGAATTTCCGATCAGCCGCGTGCTGTGCGACGCGCGTATTCTGTCGATCTTCGAGGGTGCGGCGGAGATCCAAGCGCAAGTCATCGCGCGGGGGCTGCTGGGACGGACGAACTAGGAGCAGCGGCCTGCCTCTCCGGCACTGTCCATGCTGGCAAGACCGGACTTGATTTCAGGGAGAAACCTCGGAGACGCAGAGAGCCACGGAGGAAGATTGGACCGTGCGGCTGCACGATGTGCACCACCGTCACACCAGCCTGAACGCCCCCCGTGCCGCTCTCAATCTCTGTCTCCGCTGCTTCCGCGTGAAACAAGCGCAGTTGACTGCCCCGATGACAGCGTCGGTAAGGTCTCAATACCGGACCCCACGCACATCCAGACCTCTGGCTAACTATCATTTCACCCAATCGTGACCTTCACGAACCGCGTGAACATCGCATCTATCCTGATGCGACGGCGCGCGGCCTTCGCCGCCGGACGCCTCTGCAAGACAAGAAACCATACAGGAGAGGCCAGGATGATCAGAACACCACCAGGCTGGGGCGCTGACATGGTCGCCCACGCCTACCGGTCCATGACCACAACCGAGACTGGCTACGCCGCCAACGACGCAAGCGCCATCCAGGTCAACCGCATTGGCTTGGACGACCTGACCTGGTCATTGCGCCGCGGCTTAGAGGATTTCGGCGCCGCACGTACCGACATTCTGTTCCTCTGCATGATCTATCCGCTGGTCGGCCTTCTGCTAGGCTGGGAGGCCTCCGGCACCGGTATGCTGCCACTGGTGTTCCCGCTGGCCTCCGGCTTTGCGCTTATCGGACCCCTCGCCGCCGTCGGCCTGAACGAAATGAGTCGCCGGCGTGAAATGGGCGAACCGGTCAGCATCGCCACCGCCTTCGCCATCTTCCGCTCCCCCGCCATCGGCAGCATCCTGTTGCTCGGTGCTGTGCTGCTGGGGATGCTGCTGTTCTGGCTGGTCATATCGAATGCGTTCTATAACGTCACGCTGGGCCCGCAGCCGCCAGTCTCGGCGTCGCTGTTCCTGACCGAGGTGTTCTACACCGCGCCGGGTCGCGCCCTGATCGCGGTGGGCGTGGGCGTGGGCTTCCTGTTTGCCGTGATCGCGCTGGCGATCGGTTGCGTCTCCTTCCCCTTGTTGCTTGACAGGAATGTCGGTGTCGAGGCGGCGGTGCGGACCTCCATGCGGGTGGTGCTGCATAATCCGGCGACGATGGCAATGTGGGGCGTGATTGTGGTCGGCGGTCTGGTTGCCGGGTCGCTGCCGCTGCTGCTGGGGCTGATCGTGGTGATGCCGGTGCTGGGCCATGCCACGTGGCACCTCTACCGCCGTGCGGTGACACCCCCGCCCGGCCATTAATCCAGACGCAGGCCGGCGGGCAGCCACCCCCCACATCGCGGCGGTTCCCGCCGACCCTTTCTGCAACGGACGGCCTCGAAGCCCGGAGCCTCGCGTATATACAGGAAGGACTTCTCTTGCAGAGGGTGCATGATGGCCGCTGAAACAATCAGGAATTTGAGCCAGAGCCCTTGCAGCCAAACGCGGCGACGAACCGGCGACCTGGCTGTTCACGTCCTTACTCGCATCGATGACCCCGGCGCGGGCTACAACGCCGCAGACAGAATTGTTGCAGGATATCGCCCGCGCACCGGCGCGGAAACGGTGCACGCCACGGCATCGATGCCTTCTCAGTGACCGAAATCGGGTTTCTCGCCGCAGCGGCGCAACTGGATATTGAACCGGTGGCAAGGGCTCGCCTCGTCAGTCTGGCAGTACGGCTGGAGCGCGCCGTTGCGCAAGGTAAGCGGGTCGTGCTGCAGCGATAAGCGCCGAAGACGACGTCACGGGCGCCGAAGTCAGTGACGGCAGCGGCGACCAATCGCGGCACCATCCTTTCCGAAGCCGCCGCTGCTGCGGAGGCAGTACAGCAAGCCGCACCGGCCATGACCGACGCACCTGTCGCGCCGTCCGCAGCGAAACCCGCACCAGCCGGCGCGCCATCGGCGCCCGGTGCCAGGCCGATGGCCACCGCGCCAGGCGACGCTCGGTTCGTTACCAAGCGGCCGATGACCGGGTTCACAAAATTCATCGCGGCGCAGGAGGCGCATTTCCAGCAGAGCGCTGCCGCTGGCGCGATGCCGGCCGGGCACAGCTGAGGTCCCGCCCTCCGACCGGCTTCGCTATGCAGACCGCGGGAGAGAGAAGCTCGACTTCAACTTGCAGGACGCTTGCGGACATCCCAACGGCCTGATGCTTTACGCCCACGGCCCGTCATGGTCACCATTGCCGATGAGGA
>JAFEFW010000311.1 GCA_018240405.1 Pseudomonadota bacterium | reverse complement strand
GAGATGGTGGCCATCGAGGCTGCGCGCATCGGGATCGATGTCGGCCGCAAGCTCCGGCTTGACGACGCCATCGCCTGGGCCGCTCTGCATGGCGTCCAAATGATCGATATTCAGCTCGACACCGGCGACACTATATTGACCCGGATTGATGCCGCTCGGGCGGAGGTCACCCGGCAGGCGGCGGCGCAGGCCGGCGTGCAACTGGGCCTGCACACCAATTCCGCTGTCAACATCGCCGAATACGCGCCGCTCGTGGCAGAGGCCGTGGACGCGTATCTGCGGGCCTATATCGACGTTGCCGTGGCCCTGGGCGCCGCCTGGGTGGTCGTTCATGCCGGGTTCCATTTCACCTCGGACGCGCCGCAGCGCATGCAGGCCGCGCTCGACCGTCTGCACCGCAGTGCCGACTACGCCGCCGCGCGGCAGGTGACACTGCTGCTGGAGAACCTGAACAAGGAACCGCCGGACGCCGAAGTTCATTACTTGGCCCATACGAGCGAGGAGTGGCGCTGGTTCTACGACCGCCTCGATTCACCCGCCCTGCAGCTCTCCTTCACCGCCAACCACGCGCATCTGGTGCCGGAGGGTGTCGAGGGGTTCCTGCAGGTGCTGCCGCTGGACCGCGTCAGGGAGGTGCGCCTCGCCGACTGCTTCCGCAATGGCGTCGAGCAGCACCTGAACCCCGGCCAGGGCGATTTCGACTTCGGCGCCCTGTTCACCGCGCTGGAAACCCGCGGCTACCGCGGCCACTACACCAACGCATTCGGGACGCTGGATGACATGCTGGTCGCCCGCCGGCGCTTCGCCACGCAGGGGCGGTAGCTCGAGGCTCCGTCAGCATCAAACGAGCGTTGCGCCGTAGGCCCCGGAATTCCTTCGTGACATCGTGTCTTCGTGGTTCCGCTTGACGGTCCGACGACACCGGCTCTTGCCCATCTGGTGAGGCAGGCTTCCGACATTGGACACCGGTCTCACCACGAAGCCACAATGCCACGACGATTTCCCATGCGGGTGCGGTGGCGCCGACCTGCGTTTCCGCTTACGCCGACGCCAGCCGCGACCTCGCTACTCCTCGCCGATGATCGGGTTGCGCAGGATGCCGATGCCGGAAATCTCCACCTCGATCGTATCGCCCGGCTTCATCCACAGCGGCGGGTTCTGGTAGGCGCCGACGCCGCCTGTCGTGCCGGTGGCGATGACATCGCCCGGCTCCAGTTGCGTGAAGGTCGAGCAATATTCGATCAGGGTCGGGATATCGAAGCACAGGTCGTCGATCGTCGCGTGCTGCTGCTCGACGCCATTCAACCGGCTCATCAGATGCGCCTTGGTGATGTCGCCCGCCTCTTCCGGCGTCACGATCCACGGCCCGAACGCGCCCGACTTGTAGAAATTCTTGCCAGGGATGAACTGCGATGAATGCCGCTGCCATTCGCGGATCGAGCCGTCATTGTAGCAGGCGTAACCGGCCACGACCTTCTCCCAATCCGCCTTCTTCACGTGCCGGCAGCGGCGGCCGATCACCACCGCCAGTTCGCCCTCATAGTCGAACGTGGCGGACGCGTTCGGCCGCACCATCGCCTCGCCGTGCCCAACCTGGGAGTTCGGATAGCGGGTGAACACAATCGGCTTGGCCGGCGGCTCCCGGCCGCCTTCCTTGATGTGCGAGACGTAGTTCAGGCCGATGCACAGGATCTTCTCCGGATCCGGGATCGGCGGCAGGAAGGAGATGTCGGATAGCTTGTAGTCGGCATGGCGCGCGGCTTCCTCGGCCAGCGAGGTCGTTGCCCACAGCGCGTGCTTCAGGCCGGGCGCCTTGTCGCCCATGTCGATGACGCCCTCATCCTTGGCGATACCCCAGCTTGCGGTGCCGTCGGGCCGGCGGAAGCTCAATAATTTCATGCTGACGCTCCTTGGTCTGGATAACGTTACCGATAGGACCGCGCCCGTCCGGCGGCAAGCGGCCGCTGCCCGGCTTCGTGATGCCGGCGCGGCTTCGATTGCACGCGGTCCCTGCCCTTGTTCCCCCGTGGGCGTTCCGGCATGTTGCAGCGCGTCACACGGTCCGGGGGTCAGCGCGCGTGATTCTGTTGCAGGTGGTGGTCAGCGGCCTGCTGATGGGATCGGTCTACGCCCTGTTCTCCTCCGGCCTCACGCTGATCTGGGGCATGATGAACGTGGTGAATTTCGCCCATGGCGACTTCGTCATGCTGGCGATGTACGCGGCGTTCTTCGGCTATACGCTGCTGCATTTCGGCCCCGTCTTCTTCGTTCCGGCCGCGGCCATGCTGTTGTTCCTGCTGGGCGTCATCGTCTACCTCGGCCTGGTCCGCCATGTCGCGCGCGGGCCGATGCTGGCGCAGATCCTCGGCACATTCGGCCTGGCGCTGGTGCTGCGCTATGCCGCCTTCTGGGCCTTCACCGCCAATTTCGTCTCGCTGCCGGACACGCTCGTCGGCGGCACCTTCGATCTCGGTGGCATCCGCATCGAGGCTTCCCGCCTGCTCGGCGGCGTCCTGGCGCTCGTCATTACCATTGGCATGCACCTCGTCCTGACGCGCACCATGCTCGGCTCGCGCCTGCTGGCGGTGGCCGAGGACCGCAACGCCGCCATGCTGATGGGCATCCGGCCGGACCGGATGCAGGCGCTGGCCTGGGGCGTCGGCGCCGCCTCCACCGGCATCGCCGGCGCACTGATCGCACTGTTCTTCTACATCTCTCCCACGGTCGGTGAATCGCTGGCACTGATCGCCTTCGTCGTCGTCTGCCTGGGCGGCTTCGGCAGCGTGCCGGGCGCGCTGATCGCCGGCCTGGGCATCGGCGTGATCGAGGCCCTGTCCGCCTATCTGATCGGCGCGGTCTACAAGGACGTCGTCGTCTACACGCTGTTCCTGCTGGTGCTATGGGTGCGGCCGCAGGGCCTGCTGGGAACGAATTGACCATGCGTCCCGGCGGAATCAGGACCTGGCCCCTCGCCGCGCTGGTCTTTGTTGCCATCGCCGCCTGGCCGCTGCTGGTGCAGGATGTGTTCCTGCAGCGTATCGGCGCATTGGTGCTGCTGGCGGCGATTTCCGCCAGCGCCTGGAACCTGCTGGGCGGCTATGCGGGCCAGGTCTCGGTGGGGCACGCCGTATATTTCGGCGCCGGCGCCTATTCGTCGCTGGTGGTGTTCAACCAGTGGGGCTGGCCGCCGATCGCCGGCGCGCCCATCGGCGTCGCGGTCTCCATGCTGATCGGGGCGGTGGTCGGCACGCCAACCTTCCGGCTGCGCGGGCACTATTTCTCCATGGCCACCATCGCCGCGGCGGAATTGGCGCGCATCCTGGTGGCGAACTGGCCGCTGACCGGCGCGGCCGTCGGACTGATGGGTCCGCCGGTGCCGCGCTCCGTCTGGGACCTGTCGTTCATCAGCCCCGTCCCCTACCACTACCTGTTCCTGTCGGTGCTGGTGGTGCTGCTCGCCGTGACCTGGTGGATGACCCGCAGCCGCATGGGCTATTATCTCGCCGCCATCCGGGGCGGCGACCGAGCGGCACGCAGCCTCGGCGTGCCGGTGCTGCGCTACAAGCTGTATGCGCTGCTGCTGTCCGCCGGTTTCACCTCCATGGCCGGATCGCTCTACGCCGTCATGGTCGGCTTTGCCGATCCGGACAGCGCGCTGGGCATCCTGATCTCGGTGAAGATGGTCATCGTCGCCGCACTGGGCGGTGCGGGCACGCTGTTCGGACCGCTGGCCGGCGCGATCATCCTGATCCCGCTGGAGGAGACCACCAACGCCGCATTCGGCGGCGGCGGCACCGGCATCACCTTCATCGTCTACGGCGCCATCATCGTGCTGGTCGCGCGCTTCCAGCCCGGCGGCATGGCAGCGCTCTGGCAGGCGGTCACCACCCGCAAGACCGGGAGCGCCAGCCGTGTTTCTTGAAGCGCGCGGCATCGTCAAGGCCTTTGGCTCGTTTCGCGCGGTAGACGGCGCCGACCTGGACGTGGCCGAGGGCGAGATCATCGGCCTGATCGGCCCGAATGGCGCCGGCAAGAGCACATTCTTCAATTGCCTCGCGGGCGACACCGAACCAACCGAGGGCACGATCCGCTTCCTCGACCGCGACGTCACCCGCGCCACCCCGGAGGAACATGCCCGCCTCGGCCTGGCCCGCACCTTCCAGGTGCCAGTGACGTTCGAGGACATGAGTGTGATCGACAACGTCATGGTCGGCGCCTTCCTCCGCCACGCCCACCGCACCGCCGCCCGCCGCGTGGCGCAGGAGGTGCTGGACTTCACCGGCCTGGCGCCACTGGCGGACTCGCCGGCACGGTCTTTGGGCACGCCAGGCCGCAAGCGCCTGGAGATCGCCCGCGCCCTGGCGACGGAACCGAAGCTGCTGCTGCTGGATGAAGCGCTGGC
>JAFEFW010000310.1 GCA_018240405.1 Pseudomonadota bacterium | reverse complement strand
GGATGCTGATCCGATCGCCTGCAGCGACACACCGGCCGTCAGCAGCGCAACCAGCGCGGCGGCCTGGCCGATCCGTCGGATCCAGCGGCGACCGGCGTGGTAGGCGCTCTCCTGCGCCGCACCGTAGGCCCAGGCCGCAAAGCCGATCAGCACCGCGCCGGCGGCGGTCACCAGCACGCCGGTTGAACCGGCCTCCTGGCTGACCACCCACGCCAACCAGGCCGCCGCGCCATACATGGGAAAAGCCAGCGCCTGCTTCATGATGTCCATCCAACGGCCGGGGCGCGGCATCAGTCGCGCGACGGCTGGCAGGCTGGAGAGCAGGATATACGGCGCCGCCAACCCAAGCCCCATCACCGCGAAGACCAGCACCGTAACCAATGCCGGTGCGGCAAGGCCGGCGGCGATGGCGACGCCCATGAAGGGCGCAGTACAGGGCGTGGCCACCAGCACCGCCAGAAGGCCGGTGAAGAAGCTGCCCAGGACATCATGCCGGTGTGTCAGCGATTGCCCCGACCCAGTCAGCCCGCCGCCCACCTGGAACACCCCGGACAGGTTCAGCCCGATGGCCAGTAGCAGCCACGCCATCGCAGCGACGAACACTGGCGAGGCAAACTGGAATCCCCAGCCGACCACCGCTCCGGCGGCCCGGGTCGCCACCAGCGCCAGGGCAAGGCCAACGAACATCGTCAGCACACCACCGGCATAGGCCGCTGCATGCATGTGCCGCTCGCGCAGCGCAGCGCGGGAAACGCCGCGCGTGAGCGATACCGCCTTCATCGCCAGGATGGGAAAAACGCAGGGCATCAGGTTGAGGATCAGGCCGCCGAGGAAGGCGAACGCCAGCACCTGCGGCAGGCGGGGCAGAGCGGGCGCTGGCGCGGGGCCGGGTTGCGCCTCAATCACCACGTCGGCCTGCTGACCGGTCCGGTCGCGCACCGACAGGACGCCGCCGAGCGGTGCGTCGGCAGGGGATTTTGGGGCGAGTTTAAGTGCGAGGGTAAAGCCGCCGTCGCGTACCGACAAAGGCTGCGCCGCGTCATCCTGGATGCGACCCGGCGTGTCCGGGATGAACCACGCGTCAGTGACGGTCGAGGGTGTCAGCTCCGGTCCCTGGATAAACAGCGTGCCGTCCGGCGCGATCGTCGCCTGCCAGGGAGAGGGTCGCGGCACCGACCGCTCATGAACCGCAAACAGCGGTGCCTGAGGCGAAATGCGCGCTGGCCCCTTGGCCATGGTGAGCGTGAAGTCGGCGGATTCCGGAATGCAGATGTCCTTGCAAACAAGCCACTCGGCGTGCGCACGAAGATCACCGGGCTGAGTGCGCACGGTAACCGGCAGCAGCACCTCGCCGGTGTAGGCGTAGGTCATCAGCGGACCCTCTGGCACGCGGCGCGGCGTTGGCCAGTCAATGCCGGAGGCGACGGCGGGCGCGGCAATCGTGAGTTCCGGCGCCACGCCAGCGTCGCCGGGGTTCTTCCAGTAGGTGTGCCAGCCATCGGCGAGCCGCAGCCGCAGGGCGGCACGGAACGGGACGCCCGGCTCAATCGTGTCGGTATCCGTGACCAGTGTCGCGGTCGCCCGGGGGCTGCGAACCGGCGCGCTTTCCAGCGCCAGGGCCGATGGCGTCAGCAATGGAATTGCTGTCAGCAACCAGATGACCAGCAGCGGCCAGCGTCTCATTCCATCTCCCTCGCGCGCGCCCGGTGTTGATATGCGCCTGCGGAAAGGGATGTGCCAGAAGGCGGGTCGGCGCGCAGGTGTTTTTGGCCGCTGCGTCAGGGCAGGTGGTTTGGTTCAACAGTGACGGTGACGGTTACCGCACGCCTGCGTGTTGACAGGGCCGCGTCTAGGAACATATTGCGAACATGAGCCGCTCGCTGCCTGTCCCGGAAAAGCTGACCATCCTCGCGGATGCCGCAAAGTATGACGCATCCTGCGCCTCGTCAGGCGGCACCAAACGAAACTCGCGGGACGGACAGGGGATTGGCTCCAGCACGGGTAACGGTATCTGCCACTCCTACACGCCGGATGGCCGCTGCGTGTCGCTGCTGAAGATCCTGCTGACCAATTCCTGCATCTTCGATTGCGGCTACTGCATCAACCGCAGATCCTCCAACGTCCGGCGCGCGCGCTTCACGGTCGAGGAAGTCGTCAACCTCACGTTGGCATTTTACAAGCGCAACTATATTGAGGGATTGTTCCTGTCGTCCGGCATCATCCGCTCCCCGGACTACACGATGGAACAACTGGTCCGCGTGGCGCGCGATCTCCGGCAGGTGCATGACTTCCGCGGCTATATCCACCTGAAGACGATCCCGGAAGCAGATCCGGACCTCGTTCGCCAGGCCGGGCTCTATGCCGACCGGCTGTCGATCAACATCGAGCTGCCGACGCCGGAGTCGCTGCGCCGCTATGCGCCGGAAAAGGACGCGGCATCGATCCAGGACACCATGGGCAGCCTCGGCGCCTGCATTGAAGAATCCAAAGCCGACCGGCGGGCGCCACGCTTCGCCCCAGCCGGCCAGAGTACGCAGTTGATTGTCGGCGCCGATGCCAGCAGCGACGCCACGGTGCTCGGCACCGCCGGCTCGCTGTATCACCGCTATGCGCTGCGCCGCGTCTATTATTCGGCGTTCAGTCCGATCCCTGACTCCAGCGCGATCTTGCCTGCGCGGCCGGCGCCGCTGGTACGGGAAAACCGGCTTTACCAGGCCGACTGGCTGATCCGCTATTACGGGTTCTCGGTCGAGGAGATCACCGACGGTCTGGACGGAGGTATGTTGGACCTTGCCGTTGACCCGAAGCTGGACTGGGCGCTGCGCCACCGCGATCAGTTCCCGGCCGACGTTAATGCCGCCGATCGCGAACTGCTGCTGCGCGTGCCGGGCCTGGGCCAGCGCACGGTGGACAAGCTGTTGCAGGCCCGCCGGCACCGCACACTGCGGCTGGACGACATTAAGCGGCTGTCGGGTACAGTGCAGCGCGCCCGGCCGTTTATCGTCACCGCCGACCATCGGCCGACCCGCCTGCTGGATCGGTCAGCCCTGCGCGGGATGGTGGCACCGAAGGCGGAGCAGATGACGCTGTTCGGCTAATGTTCAGCGTCGCCGTCGATCCGCCGGACAGCCTGGACGGTTTCAAGGTCGCAGCGCGCCGCCTGCTGGCGGCCGGGATTGAACCAGCGGCCGTGATCTGGGGCGCCGCCGCATTGTTTCCGCCGGAACCGTCAGCCACCCCAGCTACGCCGCCGCTCGTGCCGCGGCCCTTCGTCGCACTGGCGGAAGCCGTCGCCTGCCATCGGGATGAGGCACGCTGGCCATTACTCTACGAGGCGCTCTGGCGGATTAATCGCGGCGAGCGGGCACTGCTGGACCAGCCATCCGACGCCCTGGTGCACCGCCTGAGCCGCATGGAGGCGGCGGTGCGGCGCGACGCGCACCGTATGACCGCTTTCGTCCGCTTCCGCTCCTGCCGGAATGGAGAGGACGAACACTTCATGGCGTGGTACGAGCCGAACCATCGCGTGCTGCGTCGGTGCGCCGACTTCTTCGTCGATCGCTTCGCCGCCATGCGCTTTTCCATTCTCACGCCTGACCTGACGCTGCATTGGGACCGTCAGACCATATCCTTCGGCCCTGGCCTAAGCCGCGCGGATGCCGTTTCGCATGATACCGTCGAAGCCTGGTGGCAGCGCTACTATGCAGCCACGTTTAACCCGGCACGGGTCAACGAACCGCTGTTGCGTGCACACATCCCGCAGCGATTCTGGCGTGATCTCCCCGAGGCGCGGCTGATTGGGGCGCTGGTCGCCGAGGCCGGCGCCCGGACCGCTGGCATGCTTCACGAGCCGCCAGACGCCGAGTCGACAGGACGCACGAATCCGCTAGGCTGATCGGCGCGAGTTCCAGAGGAGACGAACCAATGGCCGAGATAACCGGTTCCGAAATCATCGCCCGGTGCCTTCAGAAAGAAGGTGTGAAAGACCTGTTCTTCATCATGGGCGGCCCGATGTTGCTGGCCGAAGCCACCTGCGTGAAGGAAGGCATCCGCATGATCGACGTCCGCCATGAGCAGGCGGCGGCCTTCGCGTGCCAAGCCTACAGCCGCCTGAAGCAGGTGCCGTCGGTGTGCATGGCTGCCTCCGGCCCCGGCGTGACCAACCTGATCACCGGCATGGCGAATGCCTTGGTCGATTGCTGCCCGGTCGTTGCCTTTGGAGGCTCCAGCCCGTTGAGCCAGTTCGGCCGGCAGGTGTTCCAGGAAATCGACCAGGTTGAGCTGATGCGCGGCTGCTGCAAGCATGTGGACCGCCTGATCAACCTGAAGCGCATCCCACAGCAGATCAATTTCGCCCTGCAGCGGGCGATCAGCGGCAAGCCCGGCCCGGTCTACCTCGATTG
>JAFEFW010000030.1 GCA_018240405.1 Pseudomonadota bacterium | reverse complement strand
GCGCAGCGCGATGCCGTGGATCACCGAGTCGTCGATATCCTTCGGCGTCACCAGCCCCTCATCCAGCATCCGGTAGACTTCCAGCTGCATCGCCGCCTGCAGTCGGTTGGCGACGTAGCCCTGTACCATCTGCTTGAACACGACCGGCGCCTTGCCCATCGCCGCCACCATGGCGCGGACGGTTTCGACAGCAGCCGGATCCGTCTGCGGGCCGGGGCAAAGGTCGACCAGGTCACACAAATAGGGGGGCGTGTACCAGTGGGCGACGATCGCCCGTTTCTGCAGCCCCGCGGGCACCAGCGGAAAGATGTCGAGGTTGGACGTGTTGGATGCCAGGATCGCTTCCGGGTCCATCAGCGCTTCCAACTGCTGATAAACAGCCTGCTTCACGTCCGGCCGTTCCACCACTGCCTCGATCACCACGGCGGCGCCCTTCACCGTGTCGGCCAACGACGGCACGCAGCGCACCGCGGTCGACAGCCACTGCCGGTCCTTTCCCGCAGCCTCGGGTTCATTCGCCTCCGCCAACGTGGCGAGCGCGGTGGCCATCAGTCCCGGCGCCTTCGCCAGCGTATCGGCGTTGGTGTCGGTCAGCCGAACGCTGTGGCCACCCAGCGCGAAGACCAGCGCCAGCGCGTGGCCCATCAGGCCGGCGCCGACGACGGCAACTTCGGTCATGCTTCATCTCCTGTGGGATAGAGGGCGAAACGGTCGCCCATGCCGCCGTAAAGCCCGGCCATCCGGCTGCGCCAGTCGCGGACCGCCGCCACGCCGTCGAGCAGCGCCAGCACGTCGCGCGGGCTGCCGACGCGCGCCCACTGGAACACCGAGAACACGATGTAATCGACGTAGGCCGGCGTGGCCCCGGCCAGGAAAGGCTGCTCCGCCAGCGTCCGCTGCAGCGGTGCCAGTACGGCCGCGACCTCCGGCAGGCGGGCGTCGCGGTCGACACAATGCTCTTCCAGCGTCATGCCAAGCTGCCGCTCCCGCGTTTCGCGAAAGTAGCGGCGGTCGCCGGGGTCGAGGACATTGATGAAGTCGGCATAGAATTGCGGCCGCAGCGCCGGCGCCAGCACCGTGTCGGACCAGATATTGACGAAGCGTGTCGCACCGCGCCCGGCGGCACCGTCGAACAGCGACGGCCGGCTGGGGAAGTGGTCCTCCAGATGACAGGCGATCCGCCAGGTCTCGTGCACCACTGTGCCGTCATGCTCGATGATTGGCGTGAAGTGCTGGCCGCTCAGATCACGGACACGCTGCACGTCGGCGAAGCGCGTCGGGATCACCTCGGGCTCCAATCCCTTGTGCGCGAAGGCGTAGCGGATACGCCAGGAGAACGGACTGATCCGCCGTCCGTTCAGCCCGACCCGTTCATGGAAAACGAGGCTCACGTGCCCTCCGGCGCCCACGGCTCTGGCGCGCGGACATCGATATTAGTAGCAACATCGACCACCACCGGTTCGTCCGCCGCCATTGCCTCGCGCAGCGCGGGGCCGATCTGCGCCGGGTCCTCGACGCGAATGCCGCGCACGCCGAACACCTTGGCGACGTCGGCAAAATTCGTTGGTCCGAACAGCCCCATTTCTGCAGGATTCCCGGGACGGTTGCCCTGCTGCCGCTGGATGCCAACCCAGCTTTGGCCAAAGCCGGAGTTGTTGTTGACCACCAGTGTCACGGCGATGCCGCGGCGGCGCGCCGTCTCCAGTTCGGTGATGTGGTAGTAGGCGCCGCCGTCGCCGGACCAGCAGATCACCTTGCGCTTGCCGGCCGCGCACTTGGCACCGAGCGCAGCGGGGAAGGACCAGCCGAGGGAGCCGGCCGCGCGCAGGTAGGTCTGCCCCTCGCCGTTCAGGTCGATCAGCGTGCTGCTCCAGATGCCGGACCAGCCGGTGTCCGCGACCACGATGCCGTCTTCGGGCAGGGCGGCGGTGATTTCGGCGCAGAGGCGATCGGGCCAGATCGGCACGTCATTGCTGGCCAGCCGCTTCGCCATCGTGTCGCGCCAGGTCTGCACGATTTTCGCAGAGCGATTGGCGTAATCGCTGTCACGCTGCGGCCGGCCGAGCGCGGCGATCAGCGCCGCGAGCGTTGCCTTCGGATCGCCCATCAGGCCCAGCGTGTTCGGATAGGAACGGCCAAGCTCCGCCGGATCGATATCGATCTGGATGCAGGGCGTCTCGATGGACGGGATGCGGTAGGTGTGCGTCACCTGATCGCCCGTATCGCAACCGATATAGACAACCAGATCGGCGTCGTGCACGATCTGGTTCGCCGGCGGTGCGGCGTAGTTGCCGACGCAACCGATCGACAGGCGGTGCCGCGTCGGGACCAGGCCGCGCCCGCCCAGCGAGGTGCCGATCGGCGCGGCCAGCAGCTCGCCGAGCGCCAGCAATTCCTTGCCGCATTTCGACGCCATGGCGCCTTCGCCGGCGATCAGCACCACCTTCTTCGCCTGCAGCAGCCGTGCGGCGGCGCGGTCGATATCGGTGGAAGCGGCGACCGGACGGTGTGGCGGGAGTGTCATCTGAAAGACCGGATCGGGACCTGGGATTTCGCGCACCTGCCCGGTCTCAACGAGATCCGCCGTGTGGCCCATCAGGTCGAGATAGGCTGGGCGCGGCGTGCCGGTCATGGCCTCGCGCCAGGCCTGGCGCATCAGGCGCGGCAACTCGGCAGCGCTGTCAACGCGGGTGGCGAACTTCGTCACCGACTCGAACAGCGGCAAATGGTTGAGTTCCTGGTAGGCATTGCGATGCTGCAGCGACGGTGGCTTGAACCCTGTGAAAGCGATCACCGGCGCGCGGCCCAGATACGCATCCTGCAGGCCGGAGGCGAGATTTGCCGCCCCCACCGATTGCGCGAAGCACACGCCCGGCCGCCCGGCGACGCGGGCATAGCCGTCTGCCATGTAGGCAACACCCTTCTCGCTGTGTCCAAGCACACGCTGCACGCCGAGACCACCGAGCTCGATCAGGGTGCGGCGGAGGATCGCGTCGATGAAAAAGACATGGGTGGTGCCGTTAGCCGCAAGGCTGCGGGCGAGATACTCGGCGCCCGTGATCGGTTCGGGTGAGGTCATGGATGTTTCCCCTGGTTTCCGCGGGCGCAGCTTAGGCAAGGTGGGCCACTCTCTCAAACCGGCCGCCGCTCGGGCGGAACGCGAAGCCGGAAAGGTGCGTGATTGGCGCGGGTCGGCACAGGCTGGCGCTCCGGCGTCCGGCGATGGCGGTCTGCTCGTTGACCGCACGCCCGCTAGCCGGGGTCCGGGCCGAGGCAGCCGCTCTGGCGACAACCGCGGCTGATGCGGGAGCCGGACTCGTTTCGGCGCTTGCGCTTGATCACCCTCTGCTGCACGAGGCGTCGGATTATCTCGCCTAATGCGGCGGAGGGTCCTGTGGTGTTTCTGTTCCACGTGCCTGTGCCAATGATCATTGAGGGCCAAATCGTCCCGGGGATGCGCGTTGCCTCGCGTAATCTTCCGCGCCAGTTGTCGCTCATCCAGCCTGTGTTTCCCGCCATCGCTGGTGCACACCCGGCCTCGATCAACGTGCTGTTGCCGGGTCCGGTCCGGATCGTTGATCCAGACTTCGTCACGCCGCCGCTCGCTGTGACGCCCAGCCGGACCGAAATCTTCAGCCTGACCGAAATCTTGTTTGCCTGCCCGGTTGAGGCGGAGGCCTGCCGGGCGTGGATCGTCGAGCCGCATGGGTCGCCGCATAAGCTGAACGACTATCTGGTGGAGGTGGTGACCCGCCGTCTCGACACTATCGCCTACGGTGCCGCCTGCCGCATCCATCTGACGCGCGTGAAAGGCGCCTATGGGACGGTGGTCGTTTAGGAAGATGGTGGGGGCCGTTGACGCCGGTCATTCCGCGCCGCACCGTCCGCGCCGACAAGTCATCATCTGCCGGAGCCGCGCGCCATGACGCACCCGCCGACCGAAACCTTCATGCAGGTCTACCGGATTCCGAAGGCGACCGGAATCGACTCGCTGACCCTGACGGGGACGCACATACCCCAGCCGGAGCGCGGCCAGGTGTTGGTGCATCTGCATGCGGCGTCGCTGAACTACCGGGACCTGATGATTATCGAAGGCAGAGCGGCTCGGGGCGCACCGGCGGAGAACCTGGTGCCGCTGTCCGACGGCGCCGGCCTGGTGGTCAGCGTCGGGCCGGAGGTCTCGCGCTTCAAGCCAGGCGACCGCGTCGCGGGGTGTTTCATGCAGACCTGGACCGGCGGTCCCATCGGCCCCGAGGACGGTGCCAGCGCCCTGGGCGGTGCGCTCGACGGCGTGCTGGCTGAGTACCGGCTGTTCGACCAGGCGGGGCTGGTGCTGCTGCCGGACCATTTGTCCTACGAGCAGGGGGCGACATTGCCCTGTGCCGCGGTTACCGCCTGGAACGCGCTGTTCGGCGGCCAGGCACTTTATCCTGGCGATCCGGTGCTGGTGCTGGGCACCGGCGGCGTGTCCGTCTTCGCACTGCAATTCGCCGTTGCCGCCGGGTTTGTGGTCATCGCCACCTCCTCGTCCGACGACAAGCTGGACGTCATGCGCCGGCTCGGTGCGGCGCACACGGTCAACTACCGCCGGCATCCGGAATGGCAGGAGGAGGTGCTGCGCCTGACGGAAGGCCAGGGTGTGGCGCGCGTCGTGGAAGTTGGCGGTCCGGGCACGCTGGCCCGTTCGATTCAGGCCGCGCGCCTGGGCGGCGAGATCGGCATGATCGGCGCCCTGACCACGGGCGGCGACATCAATCCGACGGCGGCCATGCGGAAGGGCCTGATCCTGCGCGGCATCTATGTTGGCTCGCGCCAGATGTTCGAGGCCATGAACCGGGCGATCAGCGCGCACCGGCTGGAACCGGTCATCGACAAGGTGTTCAAGTTTGAGGAGGCGGGCGACGCCTACCGGCACCTGAAAAGCCAGGCGCATCTGGGGAAGGTCGTCATCCGCATCACGGAATAACCGGCGGACAAGTGTGCGGCCTGATCGAAGGCGCAGGCGCGGCGTTTGAACGGCGCGCCCGCCTGTGCCGCGAAGCGGCCCTCAGCGGGAAGCATCGCGACCTGTAGCCTGCGTTGCACAAGGACTTCGCACCCTTGTGGCCTCGTGGTGGCGCTTAACTTGCTCGATGCCAATTGCGGAGCACTGGCAGCGTGGCTTTTCCAGCGATGCCGGCAGACGCTCCCTTGCCGCCCACATTGACGCAACAGCCCCAACGCCGCACCCTCTCGGACAATCACGCACAGGAGGAGACGATGGCACGCCCGTTCGAAGGCATCCGCATCATCGATATTACGCATGTGCTGGCCGGCCCGTTCGCTGCCTACCAGCTTGCGCTGATGGGCGCCGACGTCATCAAGGTCGAGGACCCGAACGACCCGGACCAGAGCCGGGATTCCGGGACCGACAATGACCTGAACCACGCGCTGATGGGCACCGGCTTCCTGACGCAAGGCTCCAATAAGCGCGCCATCTCGCTGAACCTGAAGACGCCGGAAGGCCGCGAGATCCTTAAGAAACTCGTCGCCACCGCCGATGTGCTGGTGGAGAACTACCGCCCCGGCGCGTTCGAGGCGCTCGGCCTCGGCTATGAGGACCTGCGCAAGATCAACCCGAAGCTGATCTATGCCTCGTTCTCCGCCTTCGGCCAGGGCGGCCCGAAGCGCGAGCGCACCGCCTACGACCACGTCATCCAGTCCACCTCCGGCATCATGGCAATGACCGGCACGCCTGAGGCCAATCCGATCAAAATCGGCGCGCCGGCGATCGACTATGCCACCGGCACGATGGGCGCCTACGCGCTGTCTGCGGCGCTGTTTCAGCGGGAGCGCACCGGTCAGGGTCAGCGCATCGACATGGCGATGCTGGACGTGGCGATGATCCTGATGGCCAGCCACGTCACCGGCTATCTGCGCAACGGCAAGCATCCAAAGCCATCGGGCAACCGCACCGGCCACGCCACCTCGATGGCGTATCAAACTGCGGACGGTCACGTCATGCTGGGTGCCTCCAACCTGCGCCAGCAGCGCCGGCTTTGGACGGTGCTGGAGCGCCCGGACATGATCAAGCGCACCAATGACGAACGCGACGCCGACCATGATCGGGAGGAGGCCACGCTGCGCGAGATCATGCTGACCCGCACCGCGGCCGAGTGGGAGGAGTGGCTGCAGGCTCGGCACGTTCCGGCCTCGCGTGTGCGCACCATGGGCGAGGCTTTGGCCGATCCGCAGATTGCGTCGCGCGCCGTGCTGCACCGGCATGACAGCGCGCCGGGAATCAACGGCAGCTTCTCGGTCCCAGTGGCCGCGTTCAAGTTCGCGCATGATGGGCCGCGTGTCGATCGCCCGCCGCCAATGTTCGGTCAGCACAACGACGAGATCCTGGGCGAGCTCGGCTACAGCAAGGACCAGATCGCCGGTTTCCGCACGGCAAAGATCATCTGAACAAGCCCCTGGCGCACCGCCGGGTCAGGTCATGGGAGCGTGCTTTACCCGGCGACGATTACGCGCCAACGTGAGGCCAAAGGGGCGCGCGAGCCCTCATCGAAGCAGGAGCATCACATGAAACTCGGCCGCCTCGGCGCCTGGTACGCCCCCGACAAGATCGGCAACGCCAAGGGTATCGCTGCCTTCGTCAAGACAGTGGAAGACCTCGGCTACGATACACTCTGGTATCCGGAATCCCGCGGCTATGAGTCCTTCTGCGTCGGCGGCTACATGCTGGGCCAGACGAAGACGTTGAAGCTGGGCAGCTCCATCACCTCGATCTATGCCCGCGACGCCTTTGCCGCGCGCCGCGGTATGATCAGCCTGAATGAGCTGTATGGCGACCGCTTCATCCTCGGTCTCGGCGTCAGCCACATGCCGATGGTGGAGGGCATGCGCGGTCATACCTATGAGAAGCCGATCCCGGCGATGCGCCGCTATGTCAACGGCATCATCAAGGAGCAGGCCGGGTCGGACGCATGGCCAATCGCCCTGGCGGCACTGCGCCCGCTGATGCTGAAACTGTCGGCGGAACTGACACGCGGTGCGCTGCCCTACAACACCACGCCGCACCACACCGCCGAGGCGGCGAAGATCCTCGGCCCCAATAAGTGGCTGGCAATCGAGCAGAAGGTCACCCTCGAAACCGACCCAGTGAAGGCCCGGGCGCTCGGCCGCAACGAGCTGTCGCGCTACATGGTGCTGGACAACTACCGGAACAGTTGGCTCACCATGGGCTTTACCGAGGCGGACCTGGCGAATGGCGGCTCCGACCGGTTCATTGACGCAATGGTGCTGTGGGGATCGGCCGACAAGGTGAAGGAAGGCCTACGCGCCCACTTCGCCGCCGGGGCGACGCATGTGGCGATCCAGCCGGTAACCGCCGAGGGCGACACGACCGCGCGCGATGCAACCCTGAAGGCGTTGTCGGATACCTGACCGGTCCGCGTTTGGTTTGCATGACGCGGGTCGCGCGCCGGCTCCACGCCGTCCACGACCCGCGTCATTCGCCGGCGGCTCCGACAGTCAATGGTGATAGCCGCGAAGGGCTGGCAGAGGCCTGCCATGGTGTTGGCAGCCGGAACGCCATGGCAGCCAGGTTCTGGCAACCAAATGCCCATAATGCCTGCCTAACCATCAGAACTCGTGACACGGAGCTTCCGAAGACGGTATAGCCACGCATCCGCAATGGCGGCGCTACGCGATCGTTCTGGAGGCTTCCGTGCTCGATCTTCTTGGGATCGTTTTCAGTTCATCGATCATGATGCTGATCATTTTCCGTGCGGTACAGCTCGACAAGACCCAGCCCTGGTTCCAAAGCATCCGGCGACGCCTGGACCCGCGCCCCGTGGAGCCGCAGGCGCGCCAGCGTCGCAATTGATCGCAGCGGACCGGCCGCCCCATGCTCCGTAGTCTCTGGCTGCTTGGCCTGTATGTCTCGTTCATCGGGACTGGTTTGGTGGCACCGTTCGTCACGACCCTCGGTTATATCTGGGTCGACACATTTCAGCCCCAGCACGTTGCCTACCTCTTCCTGAACCAATTTCCGGTCGCCATGGTGATGGGCGCTGCCGCATTTGCGACATACCTGCTGTTGGACCGACGTTCGCCGCCGCCGTTCTTTCCAGAGACGGCACTACAGATCGTGCTGGCACTCTGGTGCACGGCCACCCTGGTCTGGGCGGAAGTGCCCGACATGGCATGGCTGAAATGGGACTGGGCATTCAAGGTGCTGATTTTCACCACGTTCGTCCCTTACGTGATCCGCTCGCGCGTGCAGATTGAGGCATTGGTCAGCACCTACGTCTTCGCCTTGGCCGCCAACTTTGTGCCATTCGGTCTGAAGACGCTCATCTCGGGCGGTGGCTACGGCCGCAATCTGGGCCTGCAGGGCGGCAATGGCGGTCTCGCTGAGGGTGGACAATTGTCCACCGTCTGCCTGATGGCGATTCCGTTGGCGCTGTTCCTTGGACACTACGGCCAGTTGCTGCCCCGGTTCCGGTTCCTGCAGCTCGGTTTCTGGGGTCTCGCTGCCCTCGCCGTTGCCACCGCGGTTGGCACGCATGAGCGTAGCGCGCTGGTTGGCCTGCTGGTCCTGCTGGCTATCATGGTCACACAGTCGAAGCACAAGGTGGCCTATGCGCTAGGCGCGGCTGCCGTGCTGTCTGGGCTGCTGCTGGCCACGTCGGCGGCATGGAATGAGCGGATTTCGACTATCCAGAACTACTCAACGGAAGGCTCCGCCTTCGTGCGTCTACAGGTCTGGCGTTGGACGGCGGACTATGTCGCGCAGCATCCGCTGGGCGGCGGCTTCATGCTCCATCTGATCAACCATATTCAGATCCCCAGCCTGAACGGGGGCGCGCCCGAGATCCAGTTCGGCAGAGCATTCCACAGCATCTACTTTGAGCTGCTGGGTGAGCAGGGATATCCGGGAATGGCGCTCTTTCTGCTGATCACCGGCCTGGCGGTATATCGGCTGAGGCGGACAGCGAAGCGGGCGAAGGCCTATCCGGAACTGGAATGGGTGGTCGGCCTGTCAGGTGCGTTGCAGGCCGGCATTGCGGTGTTCCTCACCTCAGGTGCCTTCGTGGGCATCGCCTATCAGCCGATGTATTGGTACTTCATCGCCATGAGCATCAGCGTTAACGCCTATATGTGGCGGGTCGAGCGCAACATGGCCACCCAGGCGAGCGGCTGGCGGGCAATTGCTACGGCACCGGCCACGGGTGGGTGGCGCAATCGTCCTATGCCACCGGCTGTCGGATCCTATAGCCGGACCCGATAGCCTGCGGCTGAATCTTCCCGGCACCGCTTAACGGCTTTACCGGGCCGTGCGCTGATAGCGCACGGCCCGGTCTGGCGCGTTAGCCCAGGTGCTTGGCGAAGAACTCCAGTGTCCGCTGCTGCGCCAGGTCGTAGTCCGGCTTGCTGAAGCTGCCACGCTCATTGCAGCCGAAACCGTGCTGCGCACCTTTGTAGACGTAGACCTCAACCTTCGGTTGCGCCGCGCGTACCGCATCCACATCCGTCATCGGGATCGAAGCATCCAGCTCACCGAAATGCATCTGCACCGGGCAATTCGGACGTTCGTCCTTGGTGCCGGCGACGCCGCCGCCGTACCAGCTAGACGCCGCGGCAAACTTTGCGGTCCGCGTCGCGCCCCACCACGCCACGGTACCGCCGAAGCAGTAGCCGACAATGCCGAGCTTCTTGCCGGACAGGTGATTGGCCGCCGCTTCGACATCCTGCATCAGCTGCGTGTCGTTCAGCTTCATGCGGACGTCGCGGCCCTTGGCGATGTCGTCCGGCGTGTAGCCGACCTCGAACCCAGGCTGCACCCGGTCATACACGGCCGGCGCGATGACCGCATAGCCCTGTGCGCCAAAGCGATCCGCCATGTCGCGGATGTGGTGGTTGACGCCGAAAATCTCCTGAATCACCACGATTCCCTTGGTGGCGTTCGCCGGCCCGGTCACATAGGCCGAAAATTCAAACCCGTCGGCCGACTTCAGCTTGATCGTTTCGCCCATCCTGATCACTCCCCAAACATATTGTCAGAACACGATGTCAGACCGGGCGGACACAAAGGCAGTTTGCGGTATCCGTCAATCGCGGGAGGATGACGCGGTAGATCATCGTTCGAATGGTTTCATCACGCCAGGCAAGTGCGGCAAGCCTCTGATCCGACCGGTGCACAGTGAGTGCCATCACCAGTGAGGCGCAGAAAATTCCTTTGGCGCCCTCAGACCTTCCTTGCTTCTGGGTCGTTCATGCCGCTCCATCCGCCGTGCCCATGCCGCACCGGCTGCGCCGACGAATGCTTAAGTATTCGGCCTTCCAGCGGTTGCCACGGGGGTTGCGAATGGCGCGAAGGACTGTGCCAGGACCTCATAAATCGGGCGCTTGAACGCGACGGCTAGTGCCGGCAGTTCCGGCAGGGTCACCCACCGCCAGGCATCAAATTCGGGGTGCGGGTCGAGGTCGAGGCGGATGTCGCTATCCGCGCCCAGGAACCGCATCGCGAACCAGCGTTGCCGCTGGCCGCGGAAACGGCCACGCCAGGCGATACCCAGCAGGTTGGCGGGCAGATCGTAGGTCAGCCACTCCGGATGCTCGCCGATCACCTCAGCCTTACGTGTGCCGATCTCCTCCTCCAGTTCCCGCAGCACAGCCGTCCGCGGGTCCTCGCCTTCGTCGATACCGCCCTGCGGTAATTGCCAGCCCCCGGCCGGGCCTTCCGCATTTGGCATGTCGGCACGGCGGGCGACGAACACCAGGCCATCGCGATTGAACAGGACCGCGCCGACGTTCGGGCGATAGGGCAGGTCACTCATTTCTCGCCTTTCCTTGCGATGCAACCGGCGGCGCGACCAGGGCGCTGACCGGGGCCAGGACCAGCCCCTTCTCCACAAGGCCGTTGGCCCATGCTGTGACGCGATCCAGGGTCGCCGGGCGCGGGAGGCTGATCAATCCCAGCGCGGAGCCCTTCTCCTGCGCCAGCCTGGCCAGCGCCTCCAGCCGCTGGTCGACTGATGTTGCGTCCGCTGGATCGTCGTCGATTACGGCATCGACGGAGCGATTCCACGCCTGGCCGAGTGGTGGCGTGCCGGGCCGGGCGTCGACGAACAGCAGGCCCCGGCCGGCCAGGTCTTTTAATACCCCCTCAAACTGGTCCTCCATGCCCGACAGCCGCTCACCACTCATCGGTCCAAAGGCATTGGTCGCCCCAACGTAGCCGCCGAAGCGCGACATCGCCCAATGCAGCCTGATGAGGTTCTCCGTCAGGGGCAGGGAGGTCATCAGCGCGTGCCGGTCATCCGGATCGTTCGCCGGGAAGCCCTGCGGTTCCATCGGAATCGCCAGCAGGTATTCGTGCTGGGCAATGCGTGCGGCGGTCAGAATGCGTTCCGGATCCTTGGCATAGGGGGACACAGCCAAGGTGACACCGGCAGGCATCTGCTTCGCGGCAGCCAGGCTGTCGGCGTTGTTCATGCCGATGCCGCCGATGATAAGGCCCACGCGCGGCCGGCGCGTGGTTGGATCAAAGCCTGCCGCATAGGCGCGCATCGGCGCAAAGCCATCGGCGGCGACACGCGGCAGGAAGCCGGTCTCCGGCGGCGTGTTCGGCTCCTGCAAGGCGGGATCCGGATCGGCCACCGGGCCTGGTATGCTTCGTCCGGGCCGCAGTACGACCGGCTCCGCTGCTGGCGGCGATGTGACGACGACAGGCCGCGGCGGTTCGGCCTCGGTCGTCTTTTCAGTGTTGTGCGGCGGCGGAGCGGTAGGCTTGGCGTCCGGCACGGGGGCTGCGATGCGAGCAGGTGGCGGTCCGAGGTACTGCAGCACGCCGGCGCCGGCCCCCAGTAACACCAGCACGATCAGCCAGAATCGGCCCAGACCGGCCCAGCCAGACAGTAAGCCTCCCGCTGGCATGCCCGGACAGGATCAGTTGGCGGACGCGCTTTTCTGCGCTGCCATTGCCTTCACCACTGCCAGCCCCTGCTGCAACTGGAAGTCCGTGTCGTCCGGCTTGGTTGGATCGAACTTGGGGAATCCTTCCGGCGGCTTGTCGGGGATCTGCTTGGCGATCGCCGGCAGGTCGGTTCGCGGCGGCAGTGGCTGCCCTGTCGTTCCGCCACGGCTGCTCAGCACATGGTTCAGATCGGCCTCGCGGTCACCGCCGAAGCTCTGCCGCTCCTCACGCGACTCCTGCACCTGGATGTCGGGCGTGATGCCCTGTGCCTGGATCGACCGGCCCGAGGGCGTATAGTAGCGCGCCGTCGTCAGGCGCATGGCACCGCTGCCCGGCAGCGGGATCACCGTCTGCACGGAGCCCTTGCCGAAGCTGCGCGTACCCAGCAGCACCGCCCGGTGGTGGTCCTGCAGTGCGCCGGACACGATTTCCGACGCCGAAGCAGAGCCGCCGTTGATCAGCACGACCATCGGTGCGCCGTTCAGCAAATCGTTGCCCTTGGCATCCCAGCGCTGGCTGTCATCCGGGTGACGCGCCCGGGTCGACACGATCTCGCCCTGCTCGATGAAATCCGATGAAACGGCAACGGCCTGATCCAGCAGGCCGCCCGGGTTGTTGCGCAGATCCAGTACCAAGCCCCTCAGCTTGCCGCCCGCGTCCTGCTTCAGCTTGCGGATCGCCGCCTTCAGGCCGGCGTCGGCCTGTTCGGTAAACTGCGACAGGCGCACGTAGCCAATTTCGCCCGGCAGCATGCGCGACTTCACGACCTGCAGCTTGATCGTCTCGCGGATCAGCGGAACCTCGATCGGCTTGTCCACGCCCTGCCGCTTAATGGTCAGCACGATCTTCGAGTTCGGCGGGCCACGCATTTTCTCCACCGCCTCATTCAGCGACAGGCCGACCAGCGTCTTGCCGTCCAGCGCGGTGATGATGTCGCCCGGCTTGATCCCGCCACGGGCCGCCGGCGTGTCGTCGATCGGCGACACCACCTTGATCAGGCCCTTATCCTCATTCACCTCGATGCCCAGCCCACCGAACTCGCCTTTGGTCTGGATCTGCATGTCCTTGAACGCCTTCGCGTTCATGTAGGAGCTGTGTGGATCGAGGCCGGTCAGCATGCCGTTGATGGCGTTCTCGATCAGATCCTTGTCGTCGACCGGATCGACATACTCCGCCCGTACGCGCTGCACCACGTCGCCGAACACCTTCAACAACTGGTACATGTCGGAGCGTGCGCTATCCTGCGCCAACGCCTCTTTCAGCACGCCCAAGCTCGGGCCTGCCGCAACGCCAGCCGTGAAGGCGGTGCCGAGGAGAAGGCCGAACCGCCACTGCCGCGAGCGGAAATTCATGTCTCGTTTCCTTTTGCGCCGAAACACCCATCCGGCGAGCACACCAAATCTGCGTACGATCAGGCCGGTTGCAATGCCCATCTGAACGCCATGGGCGATTGCACTGTGCTCTCGTACAAATGCAGCTGCCTTGTTTTCGCGCGGTCCGCCCCGCGGCGTCCAGTATTGTTTTGGTAAGTTTGCCGGCCACATCAGCCGCTCGACCGCAGCCACGGCGCCGGGTTCACCGGGTGTCCACCGTGGCGGAGTTCAACGTAGAGAACCGGCCGCCGGTCTGTCGAGCCTGGCTCCCAGGACGGCATGGCGCCGATCGGGTCGCCGCTGACCACACTCTGGCCGGCGCGAACGTCCAGCCGCTCAAACCCCGACAAAACGACGTGGTAGCCGCCGCCACAGTCCAGGATCGCCAGCAAGCCATAACTGCGGAAGGTTTCGGCAAAGACGATGCGTCCGCCGCAAGGGGCGACCACCCGGGCGCCAGGCGGCGTATGGTATGATAGTCCGGTGGCGGGGCCACCGTCGGTTGGCTGGCCCCAGCTTCGCACGACGACGCCGACGACGGGGGGGTGGAGCCTGCCGGCCGCCGTGGCACCGGCGGTGAGCGAGGCGGTCGGTCCGGCTGGTGCAGCGGCCATGGCCTCGCGCCGGCGGGCGGCTTGCGCCTCGGCGAGACGCTTTTGCCGTTCGGCGTGTTCGGCTTCCGCTCTGGCCCGGCGTTCGGCACGCTCTGCTTCCTCGCGCGCCTTGGCCGCGGCGGCGCGTTCCTCCGCCTGAAGTGCGGCCAAGGCGGATTTCAACGAATCCGCCTGGGCAGCGGCGCGCGCGGCCTGGGCTGACGCAGCCTGGCCCTCGGCTTCGGCCTTCTCCTGCTCTGCCCGCGACGCAGCGATCTGCGCGTCCAGCGCTGACGCCTCTCGTCGCTGCGTGGCGCGTGCTTCGGCGAGGCGTGGCTCCTCGGCCTTCAGGGCCTTGCTGGCGGCGTCGAGTGCCGCCTGGTCATGCAGCAGCGCCTCGGCGTCGGCTTCGATCTGGCGCGACAGCCCCTTCATCACCAGCAGGCCGCGGAGCGCATCCTCGGGCGTCTCGGGCACGGCGAGCAGCGTTTCCATCGGGTAGAGCGCCATTCGCTGAATCAGCGGCAGCAGCGGCTGCAGCGCAGCCGCCCGTTCCTGCAAGCGCTGCTCCGCCTCCCGCCGTTTGGCCGCCAACGCATCGATGCGTGTTGCAACGCCCTGCAGGGCTGCGTCGGCCTCCTGCAATCTTGCCGCCGCCTGCGCCCGCTGCTGCCCAAGACGGGATGCCTCGCCGGCGGCTTTCGCTGCGCGCTCCGCCGCTTCGCGAGCGGCTTCCGCTTGCTGTGCCTTCAGTTGTTCCGTTGCCTGGAGGTTACGCTGTGTCTCCTCCTCCCGCTTCGATGCCGCATTGGCCGGTGCCAGCGTGGCGAGCCAGGCGAGGGAGACAACCGCGACGAACCAGACGGGCAGGAACCACAATACACTCAGGCGTAGCGCTTTCGTCCGCGCGGCCCCCCAACCCGTCGCGGCGACACATTTGCGGCAGGCGGTCGAAGCCACTGCCCCATGCGGACATCGATTCGGATGTCTGCGGCGTGTGAGCATAGGGCGCCGGACTGTCTCCCTACTGTGCCAGCGTGATCGTCTCGTTCATGATCAGGTTGCGCGGCGTCGAGGCCTGCACGACGACGCCGCTTTGCAGCACGACCTCGATCCGTACCAAGCACTGATTGTCGCCACTGTGCACACCATCGAACAGCAGCATCGCCCGTAATCCGGAGCAGAGTGCATTCAGCGGATTATACAGGCCCTGGCGGTTCAGCACGTCATGCACGTCCGGCCGCGGTAAACATACTGCGGTTGCACGCGCAACGTCGCCGATCACGAGGCGCAGCCAGGACACGTCGGCATTGACCAAACACCAGCCGTCAACGGTTAGCTGGATGCCGGCTGGCGTGTCGCGCGCCGTCACCTCGATCGACCAGCGCGGTGGCAGGCCACCCAGCGCGGCGTCAGGCTGACGAAACGCAACCGTCGGCGTTGGCGGTGGCGCGGTGAATGAGCGGAGTGACGGGCCGACGCCCTTGCTCAGCCGTAGCAGCATCAAGGCGGACGAGTCCTGACGGCTCAGCAGGCTGAAATGCGGCGCGCCGGCGGAGGCAACCAGAGGGGCGACCTCGCTGGCAAATCCTTCCTCGACGCCGGCGGCAAGCAGCAGACGCAGGCTGGTTTCACCGCCAAGCCGATCGGGATCGAGCGGGATCGCCTCAGCCTCCTGGAAGCCAGCTTCCTGCGCCAACTCCGTCAGACGCTCCGGGTAGAACATGTTGCGGTCACGCAGACCGGCCAGTGCAGCTTGGTCGCCGCTATGCACATGGCGGAACAGCATCATGCCAATCATCTGAATCGCGGATCGCGCCGGGTTCGACCAGGTCTGTTCCCGCGCATTGCGTAGCACCAGCGCGCGCGCCACTGCCTGGCACACCGCGATGAGATAGCGCCGGTTCGGCGCGATGAAAAACGCCCGGCCCCCTGGCCGCAGTGCGCGGTGCACCGTGGCCAGGAGCGTCCGCACATCACTGATGCGGCTTAGGACGTCGGTGCCGAGGACGGTGTCGAACGTTGCGTCCCTCACCGCATCCTCATGCAGGCTTAAGCGCAGGAACCGCAGGCGCAGCGTATCCAGCCGGACGGTTTGGGCAACGCGTTCCCGGCAGGCGTGCAGCAAGCCGGCATTGGAGTCAGCCGCGACGATCAAGCCGGCGGTTTCATTCTGCATCAGCGAATGCGTCAGCCGGCCGCCGCCACAGCCCAGCTCCAGCACATCGCCCAGGCTGGCGGGCCAATGCAGGCCGGCGGCTGTCTGGATGCGGGCGAGCAGCGCGACGGCATCCTCGTCGCTGACGAACGGGTCCCCGATCAGGCTCAGGGGATGCGTATCGACGTTCGTCCTGTCACCGATGAAGTCTGGGATATCGTCAGGGGCGGGTATGACCGCTTCGCATTGCGTACAGAAGAATGACCCGGTCGGTGTGCCGTTGATCGCCTCCGCGGTGATGGTGTTCAGCCGGCCTTTGCAGCGGGGACAATGCAGGCGCTCCGCCAGCGTGCTCATGGTGCGGCTGCCACCAAATCAGCGGCCCGTGAACCGAGGCTTGCGGCGTTCCTTGTAGGCAGCAATACCTTCCTGCAGGTCCTCGGACTGGCGGACGCGGGCAATGGTCTGGCCGATGTCGACCATGCGTTCAATGGGGCCGGTGGGCAGCACCTGATCGACCAGACGCTTTAGCGCCCCGATCACCAACGGCGCTGACTCCAGGAGTTCCTCGGCCATTTTCAGCGCCTCGGCCTCATGCTCACCGTTCGGGGTAACGCGGTTGACGAAGCCGACGTCGTATGCGCGCCGAGCCGGGACCTTGCTGCCAAGGAGCATGATCTCCATCGCAAGGTGGTGCGGCATGCGGGCGGCGAGTGAGCTGATGCCACCGGCGGTGACGCCCAGCTTAGCCTCCGGATAGTAGAACTGTGTGTCCTCGGTGCAGACGAGCAGGTCGCACATCATCACCATGACGATGCCGCCGCCCACCACCCAGCCGGAGGTGGCGGCGATGATCGGCTTCTCGGTCTGGAAGCCGACGGTCGGGATGGCGCGCCAGAGTTCCGGAAGGTCGGTGACGTCGGCGCCGGCGGAAAACGATCGTGTTCCGGCGGCGGACAGGATGGCTACCCGCTTGCCCGGGTCGGCGTCGAACGCCTTGAACGCCTGCTGCATTTCGACGGCCACTGCCTGGTTGATGGCGTTGAGCTTCTCCGGCCGATTGATGCGGATAATGGAGATCGCTCCGCGATCCTCGACGCTGACTGCCGACATGATGTTCCCCCGCAGGCGTGGTCCGCTGCGCTCCAAACCTGAAATCGGGCAGGCGAGCGCGTGTTGCTGATAGGCCGATTCGCACCACGCTTCCAGCGTGTTCGGTTGCGTCAGCTTATTGGGTCAGGCCTGAGCTGAGAGCGCCACCGCGCCAGTGCGTGTAACCGGGCAGCGGCGACCATCCGCCGAATAGGACGGCGCGGTTTGCTGCCGGATTGCGCTGGCAATGATGCCGATGACGCGGGTCTGCACGGTAATCGCGTGCTCCAGCAATGTTCGGTTTTCGGTTGCCAGGGCAGCGAGCCGTTGACCAGCGGCGGCGATGCTGTCCGACGTTGGCGAAGCGAGTTGCCTGTCCGACGTGCCCGTGTCGCTGGCGGCCAGCCGAACGCAGGCGGCTTCCTTGGCCGGCAGCAGAGCAACGGCCTCCGCGAAGTCGAGACGGCGCAGAGCGGCATTCTCCTGCCCAAGGATGGCGGCCAGCTCGGTGGCAGCCTGAAGCTTATCCTTGGTCATTCCGCCTTGCCCTGCTGCATCCGCAGCATGGCAGCGTAGATAGGCCGGGCAAGACCAAGTCCACCCTTGGCTGCGATCTGTTTGGCGGTTTCCTGCACCAGCAACGGCCGCCAGGCCGCCTCGCCGTCGCCGCCACCGAACAGCGCGTGGGCGGTGTCGACCGTATCGAACATTGGCTGCAACAGTTCCCCGAGTGCCATCGCTTCGAAATCCTGCGCGGCCTTCGCCATTCGGGATGGGTCGGCGGCGGCGCCACGCAGCGGCATCGCAGTCTGTGGCGCGGAACGCTGTACCGCCGGCGGCGGTAGGCCGAGGGAAACGGGTGTTGTCATCGAACCTCCAAATTTGCCTGCAGGGCACCGGCAGCCTTGATCGCCTGCAGGATGCTGATCATGTCCCTCGGGCTCACGCCGAGTGCATTCAGCCCGGCAACCAGATCACGCAGTGTGACGCCGGTGTTCAGCACGCCCAGCTTGCGGTTGCTGCCATCGTCGATCTGGATGTCGGTGCGCGGCACGACGGTCGTGCGGCCGCCGGCAAACGGATTCGGCTGACTGACCTCGGGCGTTTCGGTGACGCGAATGGTCAGGTTACCCTGCGCGATCGCCACGGTGCTGATACGCACGTTGGCGCCCATAACAATTGTGCCGCTGGCCTCGTCGACCACGACCTTGGCTGAGGTATCGGGCTCGACCCGCATCTCGCCGATCCGCGTCATCATCTCCAGCGGATCGCGCCCGCCGAAACTCACCAGCACCGTGCGCGGGTCCAGCACGCGGGCGCTGCCGTCGAAGGCGCGGCCGATCGCCGCGGCAATGCGATGCGCGGTTGTCAGGTCCGGGTTGCGCAGGCTCAAGCGCAGGCCCGACTGGTCGCCGAACGTAAAGCGGATCTCGCGCTCGACCGTTGCGCCGTTGGCGATACGGGCTGATGTCGGGACGCCGCGGACAACGGAACTTGCGGCGCCGCGCACGGCGATGGCGTCGGTAGTCAGCGCTCCTTGGGCGACGGCATAGACCTCGCCATCGGCAGCGAGCAGCGGCGTGACCAGCAGCATGCCGCCGGTCAGGTTGGTGGCGTCGCCCAGGGCGGAGACGGCGATGTCAATGCGGCTGCCGCTGCGGGCGAAAGGCGGCAAGTCGGCGGTGACCATGACCGCTGCAATGTTCTTGGTGGAGAGCTTGGTGACCCGGTCCCGGGTATTCACCCCAAGCCGCTCCAGCATGCCGACGAGCGACTCGCGCGTGAAGATCGCATTGTCCAGCTTGTCGCCGGTATTGTTCAGGCCGACGACAAGGCCGTAGCCGATCAACTGGTTCTCTCGCACGCCCTCGACGTCAGTAATGTCCTTGATCCGCACCTCACCGGCCGCGGCCGCCAGTGCGATGCAGAGAAAGACAACCAGGAAACTGACAAACAGGCGCGTCCTGCGCACGGCGGACATCCGAAGAACAAGGCACGACGAAGAATCGCAAGCGCCGTGCCAATACCGAACCGGCTTTGGAAGCCGAGTTCTTGCCAGACTGGCCGGCAAGATCTGCCGGGCGGCAAAATCTGCCGGGTCATGTGTGCCGACCGGCAGCAACTGTTGCGGCTGATTGACATTTCGTCGGCCGCACTTGGCGTGCGGCGACCACATGGCTATAAGCCGCGGCGTTCCCGACCCGGAATATGCAGACCGCTCCCATTGGGGGTTCCCGCATGCCCGGGTGGGTGGAAGGATAACCAGGACTGCGAACGCATGACGGTAACTGTACCCCATGATTATCGTCCGTCCGAGGACGAGGACTTCATGAATCCCGTCCAGGTGGAGTACTTCCGCCAGAAGCTGCTCCGCTGGCGGGCGGAGCTATTGCGGGAGGCGAATGGGACGCTCGCCAGCCTGTCCGAGGGTGGCATCCACGAGGCCGACATTACGGACAGAGCCAGCGTCGAAACTGATCGCGCGCTGGAACTGCGCACGCGGGACCGAGCACGCAAGCTGATCTCAAAGATCGATCAGGCACTGGTACGCATCGAGCTCGGCACGTACGGCTATTGTGAGGAGACCGACGAACCGATCGGCATCAAGCGGCTGGAGGCGCGGCCGATTGCCACGCTGTCGATCGAGGCGCAGGAGCGGCATGAACGCATGGAGCGCGTGCACCGGGACGACTGATTCGATGAGTCGGGCAGAGCCGGCAGTCGAGCGCCGGCTCTGGCACCACGTACTCAGGTGGTGTCGATGGCGCCGTCACCGGCCTTGGTGAGGTCGAGGCCAACATAGAATTCCGCCAACCCGATCTCGACACCGATCTCCGGGATTGCCAGCACATCGTCTGCGCCGGCTGTTTCGGCGACAAAGTCCTGGCCGCGCCGGACGAACACCATGGCCGCCAGGGCATCCTGCTCCAGGAGCACATAACGCCGGATCGACGGCGTCGCACGGTATTCGTTGAACTTGTCCAACCGGTCGGTGTGCGACGTGTTGGGGCTGAGCACCTCGAACACCACGACCGGGTCGCGCAGCACGGTACTGCCGGGCGGCACCGGACCGCGGAAGACGAAAGCGTCCGGATAGCGGATGCGGCCGGCAACCTCGATCTTCATGGTTGGCCCGAATACCCGGCAACGCTGGCCGGCAAGACGGTTCTGCAGCGACGTCCGCACGTTGTTACCGATAATCTCGTGCTCGACCGTGCCGCCGGTCATAGCTACCGGCCCAAAGCCGTCAAATTCGCATCGCAGGTCCTGCCGCTCTTCTCAGTCAAGGAAGGCTTCCAGGCTCATCGGCTCGCGCAGTGCCACGCTCATGGGCCGACAAAAGCGCTAGGGACGCGCATTGTCCCGGACCGGCCGCGATGGTAACTGCGCCCGCTATCCCTCAGGAGGAAACATCATGGCCAAGGTCTATTGGGTGGGCACGTATCGCGCCGTCACCAATCCCGACAAACTCGCCGCCTATGCCAAGCTGGCGGCCCCCGCGATCACCGCCGGTGGCGGCAAGTTCGTCGTCCGCGGTATGCCGGTGAAGACATACGAAGCCGGTCTGAACCAGCGCACGGTGGTGATCGAGTTCGACAGCGTCGAGCAGGCGGTGGCGACCCATGACAGCGCAGCCTACCAGGAGGCGCTGGCCGCACTCGGCGACGGGGCAGAACGCGACATCCGTATCGTCGAAGGCGTCTGACCAGCCCAAAGCGTCGCCCGCGCCTCGACGCGGGCGACAGTCACATGAATTTGAAAAGAACTAGCCGGTTCTGCTGGAACCGCTCAACTGCGCCGCTTTTCACGTTTGCTGCCGGTCTGGTCCGGTTACCATGCGTATTGACAGCTTGTAACTCGCTGCCTCCTGTCGCTGCATCGTCGTCCAACGACCTTTTGGCTGCCGATGCCCGACGTAAACGAGGCTGCACGACCTGAGATTGCTGCTGTGGCGGAACGGCCGCCGCGCTTCCCATGGCTCGCACCGGTGGTTCGAATTGTCATCGTACTGGCGAGCGGCATTCTCGTCTGGTACGTCGCCGGACACTGGAACCGCTGGACTGGGTCCGCGCGGTTCGAGCGAACCAATGACGCTTATACCGCCGCAGATGTAACGCCCCTGGCCGCCAAGGTGTCCGGCTATATTGCCGCAGTTCATGTCGGCGACTTCCAGCCGGTGCGAAAGGGCGGTCTGATCGCCGAAATCGAGCCGTCGGACTACAGAGCCCAGCTCACCCAGGCAGCCGCCAATTTGGCCGCGGCACAGGCGACGCTCGCCAATATTGCCAACCAGAAGGACGTGCAGCGCGCTCTGATCCGGCAGGCCGAGGCCACCATTGAAGCCACGAGTGCCGAACTGCTGCGCTATACGCTGGAGGCGAAACGCCAGCGCGACCTGCTGCAGACGCGCATCGCCGGCACGCAGCAGATGGTTGAGCAGGCTGATGCCAATGCGGCTCGTACAACAGCGCAGAAGACGCTGAATGAGGCGCAGCTTGACCAGCAGAAAGCGTTGCTCGCCGGCTTGGATGTGCAGGAAAATCAGTTGAAGGCGCAGGTCGCAGCAGCGCAGGCGGCCCTGACGCTGGCGCAGAACAATTTAGCCTACACCCGTGTCTACGCTCCGGCCGACGGGCTCGTCGGCCAGCGGCAGGTGCGCGAGGGTCAGTTCGTGGCTGTCGGCACGCAGATCATTACCGTTGTGCCGATGCCGAACATCTGGGTCATAGCCAACTACAAAGAAACACAAATGACCAACGTGCGCGTCGGCCAGCCGGCTCGGGTCACTGTCGACGCCTTTCCCGCTCTGCGGCTGGCCGGCCATGTCGACAGCTGGTCGCCAGGGACCGGCAGTACCTTCGCGCTGCTGCCGCCGGACAACGCTACCGGCAACTTCACCAAGGTGGTGCAGCGCATACCCGTCAAGATCGTCCTCGATCCCGATCCCTCGATCGGTGCCCTGGTGCGTCCCGGCATGTCGGTCGAGGCGACGGTCGATACGGGGCCCGCGCCGGTCACGACAGCGGTGCCGCGTCCGCCCGCCCAATGACCTTGCATCTGGCCCCTGTCACGTCGTGCGGCCGCGCACTTGTAACGACGGCGCCGATTCACCCGTGCTGGACCACCGAGACAATCCGCCCCTATCTGGGCATCGCGGGCGTGTTGATCGGTTCGATCATCGCGACGCTCGCGGGCCGCATTACCACGTTCGGCCTTCTCGACCTGCGTGGCGGGCTGCGCGCCGGCTTCGACGAGGGGGCGTGGATCACCACCAGCTTCGGCATCGGCCAGATGATGACTGGTGTTGCGTCCCCCTATCTCGGCGCCATCTTCGGCGTCCGGCGGGTGCTCTTACTGGGCATCCTGCTGATGTTCATCACCTCGCTGCTGGCGCCGCTCTCGCCGAACCTGTCGGCATTCCTGGCGGCGCAGTTCCTGGCCGGCATCGGCTCCGGCACCTTCATTCCGCTGACCATCAGCTTCATCATCCGCAGCCTGCCGCCCCGCCTGGTGATCTACGGGATTGCGGTCTACGCAATGAATTCGGAACTGTCGCAGAACGTCGCCGCCTCTCTGGAAGGTTGGTACACCGAGACCTGGTCCTGGCATTGGATCATCTGGCAGCACTGCGTCATGCTGCCGCTGATGTTCATCTGCATCTGGTTCGGCGTCCCAAAGGAAGGCGTCAACACCGCCCTGATGCGCAAGCTGGACTGGCCCGCCCTGCCATATGCGATGCTGGGCTTCGGCTTGCTCTATGCCGGCCTCGACCAGGGCAACCGGCTGGACTGGGTGAACAACGGATTGATCAGCGGCCTGCTGATCGCCGGCGGCGTGCTGACCGTGCTGTTCATCTGCCGCGAGTTCGTGGTGCCCAATCCGTTCCTGAATATCCGCAAGCTGCTGCGCGGCAACCTGCTCCTGCTGTTGCTGACGCTGGCAGGTTTCCGCTTCATCATTCTGTCGACCGCCTACATCATCCCGAATTACCTGCAGGTCGTGCAGAATTTCCGGGAGTTGCAGGTCGGCGCCGTGCTGCTCTGGATCGCGCTGCCGCAGCTGATCATTGCGTTTCCCGTGGTCTTGCTGTTGCGCCGTGTCGATGGCCGTTGGATCCTGGCGCTTGGGACGCTGTTGATCGGCATTGCCTGCTGGATGGCCAGCGGGCTGACCAGCCAATGGGCGACGGATGATTTCCTGCCGTCGCAGATCCTGCAGGCCGTTGGCCAGTCTTTTGCCCTCACGGCCCTGCTGATGCTGGTGGTGCGGACCATTAACCCGGCCGATGCGCTGTCAATCGGCTGTCTGCTGCAAATCAGCCGGCTGTTCGGCGGCGAGATCGGCACCGCCTTCATGCAGACTTTTGTCCGCGTGCGCGAGCAGATCCACTCGAACCTCGTTGGTCTGCATATCGATGCCATTGCGGTTGAGACCGCCGACCGTCTGAATGGCTACAAGGCAGCGTTGACAGCGCACACCGCCGATACAACCGCCGCCGCCGCCCAGGCGGCGAAACTGCTGACGGCTGCGGTGGCGCAGCAGGCCGCGGTACTCTCCTATATCGACGGCTTCCTCGCTGCGGGATTGGGTGCCTTCATTTGCCTGTTGCTGGTGGCGCTGATGCAGAAGCCGCCGAGATCGCCATTTTAAGTCATCGACGTTGAACGAGCGGCACCGCCCACCGGCGATAAGCCATATGCTTCCGGTTATTGTCTCGCAGGGCCGTTGTGCCGCGCCCACGGGCTCGGGGCGCCGGTGGCGTCGGCAAGCT
>JAFEFW010000309.1 GCA_018240405.1 Pseudomonadota bacterium | reverse complement strand
CGGCCTGCTGGGCGTGCTCGCCGATGTCGCCGCAAGGCGCGGACAATACGACGCCGCCGTCGCCTGGCTGCACAAGGCCATCGCCGCAAAGCCGGGGGACCTGCCGCTCCGCGATCATCTGATCACGCTGCACCTTGGCCAGTTCAACCTGCCGGCCGCGGTCGAGGCAGCACAGCAGGCCCTTGACCTAGCTCCGGACAATATCGGGCTGATGCGCCGCATGAGCGACATCCTGGCCCGCCAGGGCAACATGGCGGGGGCATTTGAATGGGCGGGCCGCGCCATTGAGGCGGCCGGGCACCAGGCTTGGCCGCACATGCATCTGGCGTGGCTGCACCAGGTGGTGGGGGATCTCGACGCAGCGCAGGCGGCATTGCGGAGCGCCTTAAGCTGCGCTCCGGACGATCCGGGCATACTACGCCGACTGGCACTCGTCGCAGAGCTGAAGGGCAATAGCGGGGAGGCGCACGCGTGGCTCGATCAGGCGATCAAGGCTCGCCCGGCGGACGTGTCGACCCACCTCCAGCGGGCAATGCTGCACACGCGGCAATCCGACATGGCGGCAGCAGAGGCGGCTCTGCAGGCCGCGGCGGATATCGCGCCGACGGACACCGCCGTGCTGCGACGGCTGGCCGAGCTTGCGGCACAGCGCGGCGATAATGCCCAGGCCCTGGCGCATCATGAATGTATCGTTGCGCTGCGGCCGTTCGATCCAGTGTCGCATGAACAGCTGTCGCTCTTTCACATGCAGAGTGAGAGCTGGGACGCAGCCGAGGCAGCGCTGCGACGGGCCATTGACCTTGCACCGGCAGACGGAACGCTGATGCGCCGCATGAGCGACCTGATTGCTCGTCGAGGCGACCTGGATGCGTCCATCGCATGGGCGCGGCGGGCAATCGCGGCGCGGCCGCACGATCCGGGCGGACACGTGCATCTGGCCATGTTGCAGCTTCGCGCGGGGGCGTTGCCAGACGCCGAGGCTGCGTTGCAGCAGGCGTTGGCCTGTACGCCAGGCGATCCCGTTATCATGCGCCGGTTAAGCGACGCCGCGGAGCGGCGCGGCGACCTGAAAGCTGCGTTCGACTGGGCCAACAAGGCGATCGGGGTCCGCCCGCTCGATCCTGCCGGCTATCACCACCTGTGGGCGATATTCTTCCGTAACGACGACCTGGTCCTGGCGGAGGCTGCGCTGAAGAAGGCCGTGGAATTGGCGCCCGCAGATGCCGGCCTGATGCGGCGTATGAGCGAGACGGCCAGCCGGCGCGGCGATAAGGCGGCGGCGCTGGATTGGGCGCAGAAAGCAGTGGCGGCACGTCCGCTGGAAGCGGCCGGTCACTTGCATCTGGCTACATTGCACCTGCAGGCAGGTGACGCCGCGGCGGCCGAAGCCGCACTGCGTCAGGCCTGCGGCTGCGCATCTGCCGACGCCAGTCTGCGGCGGCGCATCGACTACCTGGCTGCGCGGCGGGACCTGGACCGGTCGTTTATACAGGGTACGGGTTGAGCCGACCGCCTGCCGGCGGCGCGAACGTCGTATCGACAAGGCTTAATGGTGCGCAGACGACGCCTGCGCCGGGCGGAAGGCGCGGTGGCGATGGCACGCAGGTAGCGAAACTATGCCGCTGACCGGATGCGCGCCGGCGGGGACCTTCCGCCAATAGTAGAGGCCCGTGTCGCGGCGACCAACGCGATGACCGACGTTACGGCGTCGTCGCAGCCGGCACATTGCTGCTCTGCCACCCAGGCATCGTCCACGATTGTCGCTACGCGCGCCGCCTGGGGCGTCTCATAGAGCAGGAACGTCGGCAGCATCGGGTCGTCATCGATAGCCACTACGGCAATCATTGCCTCACCGTGCGGTTCAACGATCCGTTCCGCCATCCAACCCGGCGCGAGCGCCGCCTGCAGGACGGAGGCGGTTGCGGTTGTGAATAGGGGGCTATCCATACGGGGGTATGACACACTTATGGACGAAGGCTGATCGGGACGCTGATACATAGCTTCCACACTCCAGACGTTTCGCTCTTGGCGGACGCCAGTATGTTTGGGGCAAAAAGGTTAACGAAGCGTTAAACCAGACGGTAAATAAAGTTGTATTTTCAATGCGTTAGTCGACAACCATACGTTGTTCTACGTACCACCTCGGAAATGTCGGCACGCCAGAAAAGTCAGGACGTAAGCCGCAATCGCATGAATGCTATACAACTATAGGTTGATACAGATTAGGCATTTCCAGCCAAACGCCGGTCAAGATCATCACGAAATCGGTACCATCGCCCGATTGCAGGCAGGAACCACGGATTGCCGGTGTAGAGCGGGTGGGTCGGAAAGTCCTCAGTGTCGTAGGCGCTGGGACGATTCGCCACACCGGCGATCTTGCGGCCCGTTTGCCAGCCCAGATAGGTCATCATCGCCACGCCGCTGCCGTTGCAGCCCAGCAGGTAATGCATGCCGTCGCGCTGGCGCCCCATATGCGGCAGCGCATCCAGCGTGAAGGCGACATTGCCAGTCCAGGCATGTGTTACCTTCGCGCCGCGCAATTGCGGAAACCGCGCCGTCATGAAGTCATAGAGGATGGGGGCGCTTTCCTCGGCGGTAACCTGGGTGAAGCGGGCACGGCCGCCAAACACCATCCGCTTGCCGTCCGGTGACATACGGTAATAGGTCAGAACCCGGCGGGTATCGGACAGGGTCCGCCCCTTCGGGATCAGGCTGCGCGCCAGGTCCTCGGGCAGTTCCTCGGTGGCAATGATATGGCTTGCAAGCGGCACTACACGGCGCTTCAGATCCGGCGTGATGTCACCGGTATATCCGTTGGTGGCAATGACGACCTGCTCCGACTGCACCGTGCCGCGGCCGGTGCGCACTTCCCACGCGCCATCCTGGCCGGCGATTTTCTGGACCGGCGCCTGGGTGCACACCGGGACGTTGCGGCGCCGGGCGGCATCCAGCAAGCCCTTGTAGTAGAGCGCCGGATGCAGCGCGGCGGAGCGTTCCACTACCATGCCGCCGTAATAGTAATCGCTGGCCATCTCCTCGCGCTGCCGCTCGCGCGGCACCATGAAGGCCTCCGACCTCGCCGCCTCGTTCAGCAGCGCTACCTTCTTGGCCTGCGCCTGGTAATGCGCCGGTGTCCAGGCACCGACGAAACGGCCGCGCTTCTGCCAGAAGCACTCGATGCCCTCTTCGACGATCAGTCGCTCGATCAGCGCGAAGGCGTCCGACCCGTCCGCCAGCACGGCCTGCGCCCGTTCCGACGATGGATCGAGACCCTTACCGGAGAAACTCTTGCCGATGTTGACGCCGCCGCTGACAGCGCCGCCGTTGCGGGTGCTGGCTCCGAACCCGAGTTCATTCGCCTCCAGCACGACGCAGGCAACGCCGTTCTTCGCCAGTTCCAGCGCCGTCGACAGGCCGCCGTAGCCCCCGCCGACGATTGCCACCTGCACCTTTGCCGGCAGGTCTACCGGGTCCGCGGCGGTCGGCGTCCAGGCCTCCCACCAATAGGGCGCTGCCTTGAAGTCGGCGTGGTAGATGCCTGCCATGAACCTGATCCGTTCCCGCGCTGCTGGCGCAAGGCTGCCAGGAGCGGCTGCCGAATACCAGACCGGGCGAACGCCAAAGCGGGCGGACGGCGCGTGAGCGGCATCCTTGAGTATCTGGTGAGGATCGACTGGTCAGTCACGGCTGGCGTGGCATGCGCCGGCCGTTCTGTCAGCGATACGCCAGGGCATCGGGTGACAGACCCAGCGCGGAAATCGTCGCCGGATTTAGATCACCATTCGGCTGCCAGCCCCTGCCCTGCTGGAACGCCTGCAGCGCGGACATGGTCGACTGGCCCCAAACGCCGTCGACCGCGCCGCGGTAGAAGCCCAAGGTGGCCAGGCGCGTCTGCAGTGCCCGGACCGAGGCTGCCCGCAACCGGTCCGGCGCCGGCAATGGCGCCGCCTGCAGCGGCTGCGACGTCGTCGTCAGTTGGCCGACATCGAGGCCCATGGTCGCCGCGGTCGCCTGGTTCATCTGGCCGGTGGTCTGCAGCTGGTGCGATTGCTGATACCGCTGCAACGCCAGGTCACTATCGGGGCCCCAGACGCCATCGACCCGGCCGTTGTAAAGCCCGGCCGCCTGCAGCTTATGCTGGATCGCGCCTACTGCCTCGGGCGAAAGCGGCTGCACATAGGCCAATGTCGGGGCCGGCTGCGCGCGTGCGTGTGGAACACCGCCAGAAACGGCCACTACGGCGGCGAACAGGAGGCCGCCGGCAAAAGCGTGCATACGCATGGACCATGCCTTTCAGTTTCGCTGTCGCGCCGAACAACGCCGTCATCACGGGTTTGGTTCGGCTGGCGCGGCATTGTGAAGGCCCTGGTGTACTAGGACGGCAACGCCATGCGGTCGACATGT
>JAFEFW010000308.1 GCA_018240405.1 Pseudomonadota bacterium | reverse complement strand
CGCCACAGCGACATCTTTCAGAACCTGGCGCGCGATACGCTGACGTTCCGCAACAACGACTCGCAGACGGCCCTGCCGATGCGCGAGTTGGGGGCGTTCAAGCCGGGCGAGATGGTGGGCGGCACCGGCGCCCATTGGGGCGTCAACGCCCGCCGCTTCCTGCCGCATGACCTGGCAATGCGCTCCCAGATCGAGAATCGTTACGGCAAATCCTTCATCCCGGAGGACTGCACCGTGCAGGACTGGGGCCTCACGTGGGATGAGGTCGAACCGTACTACGACCAGTTCGAACATATCTTCGGCGTCGGCGGCAAGGCCGGCAACCTGAATGGCGAGATCCAGGACGGCGGCAATCCGCACGAAGGGCCTCGGTCGCGCGAGTATCCGAACCCGCCGACAGAGCCCAACTATGAGGGCACGTTGTTTGCCGAGGCGGCGCGGTCCCTGGGCTACGTGCCGTTCCAAGGCCCCACGGCGGCGATGACGCAGGACTACCGCAACGCCTACCGCGTGCAGATGCTGGAGTGCGCGCATGGTGGCTTCTGCTCGAGCCATGTCTGCGCACAGGGCGCCAAGGCCAATCCGCTGTCGGCAGTGTTCCCGGCGCTGATGCGGCAGCCGACCTTCGAGTTGCGCCCGCTGTGCACCGTGCTGCGCGTCAACACGGATTCCACCGGCAAGCGGGCCACCGGCGTCACCTATGTCGATGCGCGCGGCAACGAGGTGGAACAGCCGGCCGGCATCGTGATCCTGGGTGCGTACTGCTTCAGTAACGTCCGGCTGCTGCTGCTGTCGGGTATCGGCACGCCGTACGATCCGCGCACCGGTAAAGGTGTTGTCGGTCGCAACTATGCCTACCAGCAAGGCGGATCGGTGCAAGTGTTCTTCGAGGACCGTGAATTCAACCCGTTCATGGGTGGCGGCATGGTCAACACCTCGATCGACGAATTCAACGGCGACGTCATCGACCGCGGGCCGCTTGGCTTCATTGGCGGCGCTTACTTTGATGTGGCTGCGCGCGGCGCGGCGCCGATCAGGGGGAAGGCGGTGCCGCCGGGCACGCCGCGCTGGGGCGGTGGGTGGAAGAAGGCCGTGGCGCAGTATTATCGGCGGCACCTGTCGATCCACATGCACGCCACCTGCCTGAGCTACCGGCACAATTACTTGGATCTGGACCCTGTTTACAAGGACGCGTTCGGACTGCCGCTGTTAAGGATGACGTTTGACTGGAACGAGAACGATCTGCGGATGATGCGCTATATGACCGAGCGGGCCACGGAGATCGGGCGCGTGCTGAACGGATCGGTACTGGGGAGTAAGGGCAAGGGCACGCATTTCACCATGGTAGGATACCAGAGCACGCATAATGCCGGCGGCGCGGTGATGGGCAGCGATCCCTCGACCAGCGCGGTGAATAAGTATTGCCAGTCCTGGGACGTGCCCAACCTGTTTGTCGTCGGTGGCAGCGCATTTCCGCAGCAGCCGGCGAATGGGCCGACGGAGACGATCGGCATGCTGGCGTGCTGGGCGGCGGATGCGATCAAGGAGACCTACGTGCGGAGCCCGGGGCCGTTGGTGTGAGGGACGATCGAAGACCACAGGTTGTGGTGAACGTCGCTGCGCCGTCGTGCGTCATCGATGATGGACTGCACTGTGTAGAACAAGGCGAGTGGGGAACCCGGCGGCCGCCTCTGGGTCCAGTCATGGTGAAAGCTTCCCGGCCTCCCTCAACAGGCTCTCAATTGTCGCCAGCGGCAGGATGAGGGTTCGCTCTGCGTCCAGCAGCGGTATGGCACCGTAAGTGGCGTACCACGCGGCAGCCCGGTCGTTCTTGGCGTCGATGATGAGAACCGTGCCTCCAACGACCGTTGCGGCCATGATGCAGCGGCGTCCCGCGGCCAGCAGAAGCTGTCCGCCCAGTCCTCGACCCTGGTGAGCGCGGTCAATGGCGATCCGGGCGAGCCGAAAGCCGGGGATCTCGTGGCGGCCGAGCCCGCGTCGCACAATCTCCGGTGCCCGACGGTAGGCAAGTGACGCGGGTGCTACGCTGTAGAAGCCAAGGATAGCATTCGCGGCGGCATTGATCGCCAGGAACGTCTTCGCGGCACCTTGATCATGGCTTTGACGGGCATAACGTCGCAGAAACTCGTTCAGGTCCGCGTCGCCGCAATCGAAGGCGCTACGATCGTGCTTCCGGGTGATCGCTTCCTCATGCCAGACCGGAGCCGTCATGCCGGCTTCGGCATAGCCCTGGCGGCGGCACGTAGTTTCGCGTTCGCCGGGGGCGGGTTTTCGAGCAACTCCAGAACCCGCAGGCTGTCCCGTTCGGAAAGCGTCACCCGATCGGCGGCTTCGATGATGGCTTCGGCCTCGCGCAAAGCCGGTTGCAGGACAAAGTCCGTCAGGTCGGTGTTCTTGAGCGCTGCCGCGCGCATCAGCGTCGCCTTTTGCTCCGGACGTACCCGGAGGCTCATTCGCTTGTTGTCGTCCACGGCCGTCCTGGGCACAAAAGCCTCCATCGTTGTCGTACGCCTTCAAAGAGTACGAAACGGCATGAGACTCGTCAAGATGTACGCTTTCAATATGCACGTATTTGCGGATGTGGCGCGCGTGTGCGGCCGACAGAGGGCGCAGATGCCGGCGAAGGGTTTGGTCAGGACAATCAGGATACGGGCTTAGCGGCGAAGGTCCTGTCGCGGACCTCCGTCGCGGCCTGGTCGGTGGCAAGGGGTGCGGCAGCGCCCGCCTGTGTGAGGGCTGCCGCCCGCCGCCGGCCCTCAGGCGACTGAAAGGTCGGCGAGGTCCGGCTTGCGCAGGAACGCCGACATCTCGGCCGTGTAGAACGGGTTCATCACCGCCGACCGGCCGTATTCGGTCCAGTAGTAGTTGTGGGCGCGCTTATCGCTCCACACCTTCTTCAGGTTCCGTTCATCCACCAACTGGTTGTAGCGCCAGAACGCGTCCGGCTTGACCTCCATCGCGCGAGCGCCGCTCTGGACCAGTGTCTCCATGCACTGCAGCGCGTAATGGGCGGTCTTCTCGTGGAAGGTCGCCACCGGCAGCGCGCCGTTGGTGTTCGGCCCGTAGATCGTCCACAGGTTGGGGAAGCCCGGCAGCATGCAGCCGAGATACGCCCGCGCCCCGTCCTTCTTCCACAACTCGTCCAGCGTCTGCCCGCCGCGGCCGGTGATGGTCATGGGATACAGATACTCGGTAGCGTGGAAGCCGGTGGCGTAGACGATCACGTCCGCCTCATGCAGCGTCCCGTCCGTCGCCACGATGCCGCGCGGCTCGATGCGCTCGATCCCGTTAGTTACCAGCGTGACGTTGTCACGCACGAGCGCATCCAGGACGCAAAGATCCGGGTCCACAACAACCGCGCGCGCCGACCAGATCGGGTGCGGCGGGGTCATCGCCGCCACCAGCGCGGGATCGCCGAGCTTGCGCTCGAGGAAGGCGATGCAGCCGTCGCGGGCGCTCTTGCTGAGCCGGTTGACGGCGTGCGGGTCCTTGAAGTCCGGATCGATCTCCGCGACATGCGCGATGCGGTCCAGCGACGAGGTGCGGGTGCGCATGAAATTGGTATGGAACGGCAGGTTGCGGTCGAGCCAGTTGACCTGCGGCGGGAACGGCGAGCGGTAGCCGGGCACTGGAAACAGCCACTGCGCCGTGCGCTGGAACACCGTGACGTGGGCGGCCTCCGGCGCAATCTCGGGAATCATCTGGTAACCGGTGCAGCCGGTGCCGATCACCGCGATCCGCTTGCCTTTGAGATCGTAGTCCTGCGGCCACCGCGCCGTGTGCCACGACGCACCGGCAAACGTCTCGGCGCCGGCGATGGCGGGGACGTTCGGCCGGCTGAGGAATCCGACGGAGGTGATCACCGCGCGTGAGCGGAGCGTGCGGGCGCCGTCCGGCCCGTCGATATCGATCATCCACTCGCCGGCATGGTCGTCCCAGGTCAGCGCCTTGACCTCGGTCTCGAACTGGATGTGCTTGCGCAGGTCGAAGTTGTCAGCCACCCAGTCGAAATACTTCACGTTCTCGCGCCACTCGCAGAACGGATTGGGGTAGGGGAAGTCGACGCCGAACAGGTGGGTGTAGGAGCGGCTGGGCGTATCGACCCGCGCGCCGGGATAGCGGTTCTCCCACCAGGTGCCGCCGACGCCGGTGTTCTTCTCGAGGACGGTGAACGGGAACCCGGCCTTGCGCAGTTGCAGCGCGGCGTTCAGCCCGCCCATGCCGGCGCCGATGACCGTGACGGTAAAGTCCTTCAGCCGCGCCGGATCGGGTTGCTGCTGCCAGTGCAGCGACCGCACCGACGGGTCGAGCGCCATTTCCTCCACGTGATACTGCAGGTCCTCGCCTTCCATGGTCCGCCCCATCATCAGGCCGAGGCTGGTGCCGAGCCGG
>JAFEFW010000307.1 GCA_018240405.1 Pseudomonadota bacterium | reverse complement strand
GCCGTAATGGCGCGCATGACGGCAAGGGACAGGCAATTGAACTTGTCGGGCCGGTTGAGGCGGATGATGCCCACGGCGCCATCCTGCTCGACCAGGACCGGTGGGACATCGGTCATCCTGTTCGTCTCTCCGTCTTCTCGGGAGAAGCCAGCGTGACGGCGTTCCGCCACCGGCGCAACCCTGCCGGTCTGGTGCGCCGGGACGGCTCGTGACACACTTTCCGCCGGCACAATCCGGGAAAACTGTTCCATGAGTCTGACCTTCGCCGTTGGCGACCTGACCGTCCATCGCGTCATTGAAAGTGAAGCGCCGCTGTTCGATCCGCTCACCTTCTTTCCCAAGCTGGACAAGGCAGTGCTGGATGAAAACCTGTCCTGGTTGAAGCCGGAGTACATCGACCCCGCCACCGGCCAGTTGGTGCTGTGCATCCAGTCCTACATCGTACGGACGAAGCACCACACGATCCTGATCGATAGCTGCGTCGGCAACCACAAGGAGCGTCCGGCGCATCCGTTCTGGAGCCAGATGACCTCGGACCGCTACGAGAAGAACCTGGCCGCGGCGGGGCTTGGCTTCGGAGATATCGACTTCGTCATGTGTACCCATTTGCACGTCGATCATGTCGGCTGGAACACGCGGTTGGAGAATGGGCGCTGGGTACCGACCTTTCCGAAGGCGAAATACGTGTTCGCCGACCGGGAATTGTCATTCTGGACCGAGAAGGAAAAGAACGACCCGGGCAAGCAGCCCTGGATCGCCGATTCGGTTCTGCCGATCGTCGCGCTGAACCGCCATGAGGTGGTGCGCAGCGACCACCAGTTGAACGACGTCGTGAAGCTGATTCCGACGCCGGGCCATACGATCGACCATTACTCGGTTGAGATCGGCAAGTCCGGCGCGAACGCGATCATTGGTGGCGACATGATTCACTCACCGCTGCAGGCGCGCTATCCGGAACTTGGCATGCGGGCGGACTACAGCAGCGAGCAGGCCGGTGTATCGCGGCGCAACCTGTTTGGCCGCATCAGCGACACGTCGACGCTGTTCTGCTCTGGCCATTTCCCGTCGCCCTCGATCGGGCGCTTCACAAGCTGGGGCGACGGGTTCCGTTACACGCCGGTCTGATCAGCGTTCGGCAAAGCCGGTCAGTTCATCCTGCGCCCATGTGATAACCTGAGGGATGGACTGGCCGGAGTGCAGCCGAGCGAGCATGGTTGAGATGGTTCCGCGATTGTAAGCCTTGACGGCGATGGTGGGCGGCGCCGGGGACATAGCAATATAGGGATGCGCCTTGTGGATCGGGCGCAGCGGATAGTTGAAGCAAAGTCCTGGCGGCGGTCCAACCTTGTCCCAGATCGGGAAGTCAACCATCGAACCGAAGGGCGGGATGTCGTAGCCGATCGTGGCGTTGCAGCGCTCCTCGACTTTGTCACGCTGCATCATGTAGGCAATGAAGTCCTTGGCCGCGCTCTTGTTCTTGGCGAACGACCAGATACCCCAGAAGTTGGTGACGTAGGCCTCGTATCGTCCGGCAGGACCCGCTGGTGCCGGAAACGTCCAGGTATCGTCAGCCAGCGCCGGCGTGTCACGGCGCGCGACCGCCCAGGGTGACGGCGGATTGAAGACCAGGGCGCTTTTGCCGGATATATAGGCGCGGTTGTTGGACGCATCATCATAGGCGACCGCGTTGTCCGGCAGGAACTGGACAAGCTTCTTGCTGTATTCGAGTACCTGGCGAACCGCGTCGGAGTTGACGGTGACGTTGCCGTTCTTGTCGATCAGTTCGGCACCAAACGACCGGAACATCTGGCCGACCCAGTTGACACAGTCACCGGTCGTGCTGAGGCCAATGCCGAAGGGCATGCCAAGCTTGTGACAGGCCTCGGCGGTCTTCAGAAACGTGTCGTAGTTCCAATCAGCCGCGGTTGGGGAGCCTTCCGGCTTGGCGGGATACATTGCCTGTATATCCAGCCCGGCCTGCTTCAGAACGCTGATCCGGCCCAAGGCACAGTAATACAGCGACATGGTGCTGATCGGCACCGCCTTCCAGTGGCTGTCACTGCGACCCAAATACTCGCAGATCTCGTTGGTCGGCCCGAATTTTCTCGTCAGGCCCTGCATCACATCGTCAACAGGATCCAGGAAATCGGCGTTGTTGTGCACTTCCCACAGCGGAAATACCTGCACATCGTGGCCGGTCTTTGCCAGCGCTTCGGCCGATAGGGTCTGACGAACTGTCGGGCCCGTTAGGAAATCGGCCTGCACTTCTACCTTATTCTGTTCAGCAAACGCCTCAATCTGCTTGCGCATGGCGACGTTGCCGTCCGGCACCCAGTGGTCCGGCACGACCATCGTCAGCTTGCCGGCGGCGCCGGCCGTCCGGATATGCACCAGCGGAAGCGCGGCTGCACTGCCCGCCAGTTTCAATGCAGTCCGGCGTTTCACAGTTTTCATACGAATATTTCCTCCCTTTGTTGGCGCGAGCATAGGGCGCCGGTTGGTGCGTTGTCACGCCCGGGCGCGGCCTGTAGGCTTTCCGCATGAGGGAGTAAACGTCATGTCTCAGACAGCCACCAAGCCCATCCCCGTCCCGGACGACATCAGCGCCCCGTTCTTCGACGGCGCTCGGCAGGGCCGCCTGATGCTGCAGCACTGCACCGCCTGCAGCAAATGGAGCTTCCCGGTACGGGAACGCTGCCCCCACTGCTTTGCTCCGAAGCTGGAATGGCGCGCCGCCAGCGGGCGCGGCACGCTGTACACCTTTACGATCATGCACCAGGTCATGAACCCCGGCTTCGCATCATCGGTGCCGTACAACGTTGCGCAGGTCGACCTGGAGGAAGGCGTGCGCATGGTGTCGAACGTTATCGGCATCAGCAACGATGCGCTGAAAGTGGGCATGAAACTGGAAGCCGTGTTCGAGGACGTCGGTGAGAACGTCAGCCTGCCGAAGTTCCGGCCCGCGTAGGAGAAAGCGATCATGACAAACAAATCAAGGGGCGCGATCGTCGGCCTGGGCGTCACGCCGATGGGCAAGATCTACGGCCGTCGGTCGGTGGACTTCGCCGCCGAAGCGATTGGAATGGCGCTGGAGGATGCCGGCCTGACGAAGGCTGACGTCGACGGGCTGCTGATCAACGCCAATATACCCAACGACATGGACCCGCGCACGCAAATGGTGCTGGGCCTGGAAAACCTGTCGCTGATCAGCGTGATGAACGCGTACGGCTCCACCGCGGGCAGCATGATGCAGTATGCCTGCATGGCAATCCGTGAGGGCCTGGCGAACGTCGTCGTGATCGTCTACGCCGACGCGCCGCTGTCACCGACGCGCGGCGCCGGCCAATCCTATGCAGGACCGCATCGTTTTCCGCTGGGCGGCATGACCGGCCTGCGCGCCGCCTACGGCAATTTCGGCGCCAACCCCGAATACGCCATGGCCGCTCGGCGGCACATGCACCTCTACGGAACGACCGAGGATCATTTCGGCATGATTGCGGTTGGCCAGCGCAAATGGGCACAAATGAGCCCCTGGGCACAGATGCGCAAGCCGATGACGATGGAGGACCACCACGCGTCACGCTGGATCGCCGAACCGCTCCGCCTGCTGGACTGCTGCCTGGTGTCGAACGGCGCCGTCGCGGTCGTTGTCACGTCGCCGGAACGGGCACGCGACCTGAAACAGCCGCCGGTGCACGTGCTGGGCTACGCGCAGTGCGCACCCGGCGACAATCTGCGTACGGACCGCCACCCGGCAGTGGAAACGGGTGCGAAATACTCCGGTCCCAAGGCGTTCCAGATGGCCGGTATTACGCTGAACGACATCGGCACCTGCCAGCTTTACGACTGTTACACCTACACCGTGCTGGTATCGCTGGAAGACTACGGCTTCTGCAAGAAGGGCGAAGGCGGACCGTTCATCGAGGACGGCAAGCTTGCCCCCGGCGGATCGCTGCCCACCAATACGGGCGGCGGGCAGTTGTCCGGCTATTACATGTGGGCGTTTACGCCTCTGTCAGAAGCGGTGGTGCAGGCGCGCGGCCAGGGCGGTGAGCGACAGGCGCCTCGCAACGACTATGTGCTGGTCAGCGGGAATGGCGGCATCCTGAATTTCCATTCCACAATGATCCTCAGTCGCCACACCTCCTAGGCACAGGCGATCGTTCCGGAGGCCTGAAGGTCTGCGATCTCGGCATCGGAGTAGCCGAGATCGCGCAGGATCGATGCCGTGTCCTGCCCGTACTCCGGCGCGACCGCCACCGGGACTTTGGGCGCATCGGCGACAGTGAACGGGCTGTCCACCGTCAGTAGGCCCGTGTCGGCCACAGGCCGCAGGAAACCAGCGGCGTGTGCCTGTTTGTCATGCACGATCTCGGCCGCGGTGCCGACAACGCCGAACGTGACACCTGCTTCGTCCAAAATTGA
>JAFEFW010000306.1 GCA_018240405.1 Pseudomonadota bacterium | reverse complement strand
CCCTTGAGATAAGTACCCTTGGCGCCGGTCGGCTTCGCCTTGATGACCGCGTCGGCCAGTGCCTTGGCGTTCTCCAGCAGCTTGTCTTCCTCGAACGAAACCTTGCCGATGCCGGCGTGAATGATACCCGCCTTCTCGGCGCGGAACTCGACCTGGCCGCCCTTCGCCGCGGTGACGGCGCCGCGCACATCCATTGTGACGGTGCCCAGGCGCGGGTTCGGCATCAGGCCGCGCGGACCGAGGATCTTACCCAGCCGGCCGACGATGCCCATCATGTCCGGCGTGGCGATGCAGCGGTCGAACTGGATGTCGCCGGCCTGCACCCGCTCGGCCAGGTCATCGGCGCCCACCACGTCGGCACCCGCCGCCGTCGCCTCATCGGCCTTGGCGCCGCGGGCGAAGACGCCGACACGCACGGTCTTGCCGGTGCCGTTCGGCAGGTTGGTCAGGCCACGCACCATCTGGTCGGCGTGGCGCGGGTCGATGCCGAGGTTCATCGACATCTCGATCGTCTCGTCGAACTTCGCCTTGGACAGCGACTTAATCAGCTTCAGCGCTTCCGGCAGCGGATAGGCCTTGCTGCGGTCGACCTGGGCCTCGGCGGCGGCCAGACGCTTGTTCTTCGCCATCGGATCAGCCCTCCACCACGGTGATGCCCATGGACTTCGCGGAGCCCATCAGCATGCGCACGGCGCCATCTTCATCGTTGGCGTTCATGTCCTTCATCTTGGTCTGCGCAATCTCACGCAGTTGCGTCATGGTGACGCGGCCCACTGCGGCGCCCTTGCCGACGTTGACCGAACCCTTGTCGATGCCGGCGGCCTTCTTCAGGAAGTAGGTGTTCGGCGGCGTCTTGGTGATGAAGGTGAAGGTGCGGTCCGCATAGGCCGTGATCACCACCGGAAGCGGAATGCCCGGCTCCATGTTCTGGGTGGCCGCGTTGAATTCCTTGACGAACTGCATGATGTTCAGGCCGCGCTGACCCAGCGCCGGACCCACCGGCGGCGAGGGGTTGGCCTTGCCCGACGGAATCTGCAGCTTGATGTAGCCTGCGATTTTCTTCGCCATGGTATCCCTGGTTCCTTGTTCCAAGGGACCGCGGTGCATGCGACGGAGACGCCAATGCCGGCGGCCCGCAGTCTCCCGCGTTCCGAAAGAGCGGCGCCTATAATGGGATGGGACGCGGCTGTCCAGCAGATTCTGACGCGGCTGCCCGAACCGGCTCACGCATTGCCGACCGTCCCGGCGTCGAACTCCCGGCGCCGGCAGGCGTTGCGAACACAGCCGGGCCTCGCGGTCATCGATTGATCCAGATCACGGCAGAGCACCAGCGTTATTGTTTTGACTACGGCCGGACGTTGCAGTCTCCCCTGGTCATGCCAGGCTACATTACATTCCGGTAAGTTTTTGCGCTGCACGATTGACGCACGCGTTGCATATCGAAACTCTTCCGTTACCTGTCTCGCGGAGCACGGTTCATGCACCGACCTTCCAACCGCATCTTTCTGGGCGCCGTCGCGGGCGCGCTGTCGGTGCTGCTGTTCCACCAGACCAGCCTGCAGATCCTGTACTGGCTCGGCGGTGCGCCACAGCCGGCGTTCCGCCTGGCGCATGTGCCGCCATTCGGCATGCCAATGATGGTCAGCCTGACCTTCTGGGGCGCGGTCTACGGTGCGGTGTTCGGCGTGATCAGCCGCCGTCTGCCCGGACGGCTCTATTGGTACGGCCTGCCGCTGGGGCTGTTCGCCCTGCTGATGGCATGGTTCATCTTCCTGCCGCTGCGAGGCCTGCCGATCGCATTTGGCGGCGCGCTGCCGCCGATCCTGCGTTCGATCATGGCGTATTCGCTGTGGGGAATCGGCGTCACCCTGCTGCTGCCGATCCTGACCCCGCGCCGCGTCGGCCGCCCACGCCGCGGCCCTGTTACACCGCCGCGCGTCACCGCCTGACAAACCTCTTGCCCCCTGCCCCCGCCTCCGCGCTATGAGCGCGCGGCGCAACGGTTGCCGTTGCGCCAACAGACAGTCGGGGCGCCCTTCATGATGATTTCCCGCCGCCACCTGCTGGGCGGAACCGCCGGGCTGGCCCTGGCTGCGTCCGGCCAGCCGGCACCCGCCCAGGCCGCGACCGTCCTGGCCGCCACGCCAATCGGCCGCATGGATTTGAAATGGTGGCGGGCCCGCCATGAGGCGAAGCTGAAGGAACTGGCCGCTACCAAGCCCGACCTGATCTTCCTGGGCGACTCGATCACCGAGAATTGGGAGAAATCCGGGCCGCCGGAGTGGATGGATTTCCAGCCCGCCTGGAAGCGCTTCTACGGCGAGCGCAACGCGGTCAATCTGGGCTTCAAGGGCGATACGACGGCCAGCCTGTTGTGGCGCATCCGCAATGGGGAAGTCGACGGCATCAAGCCAAAGGTCGCCGTGGTGCTGATTGGCGCCAACAACCTGGGCAAGGTGCATTGGTCGGCCGAGGATACCGTCGCCGGCATCGACGCCATCATCCTGGACCTGCGCAAGCGCCTGCCGGACACCAAGATCCTGCTGCTGGGCGTACTGCCGTCGGAGCGGTCGGACTGGGCGACCGAGACGACGAAGGAGATCAACAAGCGGCTGGCCAGTGCCTACAAGGCGCTGCCGATGGTCACATACCTGGACGTGTCGGCCATCTTCATGAAGGGCGGCACGCTGAACAAGGCGCTGTTCTACGACCCGCTGCTGAAGCCGCCGGAACCGCCGCTGCACCCGACCGCGCAGGGGCAGGCCTTCATGGCACAGACGATGGAGCCCGTGCTGGCTGTCCTGATGGGCGACCGCCCGCGGTCGTAGCGGCGCGCCGGCCCGGCCCTGCCGGATCAGAAGGTGACCCCGGCTGTGCTGCTGATCGTGGCGTTGCCGCCCCAGGCGGTCAGCATGAAGCTGAACGGATAGGAGGCGTTGATCGACAGTGTCGTGGCGCTGGGCGAGACACTCGTGTCCGCCGCCATCGTGACGCACAGCGTCAGCCGCCCCAGGTCAAGATAGGGCGCGCTGGCCGCGACACGCGAGGCCAGGATGGATCGTGTCGCGCAGGCGCCGTTCCGGTCCCACAGGCTGCCGCCAGCCATGATCTGCACCATCGCGGCCCGCGTCGCCTCGGCCGCCAGCGTGCGTACACCGTGCTGCACCAGCAGATAGCGGGCCGCATCGGCGATGCCGAACAGCAGCAGGAAGAACGGCAGCGCCAGGAGGGCGAACTCCAGTGTGGCACCGCCGCGTCCGGTGCGGCTGCGTCCGGCGCCGCGGCCGGCGCCAGACGGCATCGCACCACCGCTACTGGAACCGGCCGACATAGCACGCCTCCAGCCTGCCGCCGAACATCCCGGCCACGACAGAGCGATGCGGGCGTTCGGCGACCAGATACACCGCCTGCCCGGCCGCTCCGCACGTGGCGGCGCTCAGCGGCTGCGTCGCCCCCTCGGGTGGTGGATGGACGCAGGACCAGGCGCTGTCCTGGCAGAAGAACCGCGGCGCCGGCACGGTGACATCGGTCCAGGCGGATGGCAGTGCCTGCCGCACCACGTCCACGATGCGGTTGTGCGCGGCGGCATGGTTGATGGCGAATTCGCCGCCGGCGCTGAGCGCCTGGTGGAGGGCGATCGACTGATAGGCGGCGCCGCCGACATCGACCATGCCGAGCAGCAGGAGCGAGAGCACGCCGGCGATCAGGACGAACTCCGCCAGCGCCTGGCCGCCGCAATCGGTGTCAGGCCAGGCCGGCAATAAACGCCCGCGGCGGCGCATTGGCTACTCCAGAACGGCCAGGACATTGATCTGCGACAGCGTCTCCGGCGCGCAGGCGCTGACGTCCAGGCGTGTCGTGCCGGACAGGCTGACATCCTTGGCAACGATGTTCGTGCAGCGCGACTGCGTGTTGGCATTGCCGCCGAAATTCAGCGTCACCGACGGGAAGTACATGCCGCCGGTCAGAATGCTGCCGCTGCCGGCGGTGATATCCACGGCGGCGTTGCCGTTGCTTGGGTCGACGGCATGGTAGTCGACGTAAAACAGCACGCCGTTGAATGCTGCATTGACCGCGTTCACCGCCGGAGCGGTTAAGGTAACGGACGCACCCGCACCGATGGTCAGGGAACCGATCCGGCTGGCCTGCGACCCGGCCAGGATGATGGTGACGCCAGCGCCGGCGCCGCAGGCGCTGCAGGTCACCGTGCCCTGGAAGTCCACCGACATGTTGTAAAACACGTAGGTCCCGGGCGCGAGGTCCAGCGTTGTGTTGGGCGAAACCTTCAGCCCGGCGCTGTTGCCCTGGCCGCAATAGGCTTTCGGTGATGCGGCCGCTGTCCAGGAGGGTGTGAGCGTTGCCGGCCCCCAGTTATTGCCTTCGGTCGCGACGCAGCGCGTCGCGGTGAAGGACAGGCCGGTGTTGCTGACCGGATCATAGATGGCGGTGAACGGATCGCTGCCCGGCAGCGCATTGGTGGACAGGATCGA
>JAFEFW010000305.1 GCA_018240405.1 Pseudomonadota bacterium | reverse complement strand
GATCGGCGGGCTGCGCGAGCGACAGGTCGTCCACCAGCCGCCAAGGCTCGTCGTCGATGGCGAATTCCAGGGCAGGCGTTCCGGCGCGCCCGGTCTCGTCCGGCAACGGCCAGCCGGGGGACTGCACGCTGACCGGCCCCAGCGGCACGGCGATCTCGCGTATCGTGCCGTCGCTGTTGTCCAGTGTCAGCCGCATCTGCTCGCGCCAGGGTGTCAGCCCGGCGGTGTCGGTGGCAGCGGCAAGGTCGTAGCCGGGATCGAGCGGCGTGACCGGCACGCCGTGCTGCGCCGGCACGACGTTGCCGTAGATTGTCGTCGCATCGACCGGGTAAGCAGCGGGTGCCGGGCGGCGTGGATCCCAGACGATGCGGGTGCTGTCGGTGCCGAATTCCACCCGCACCACGCGGATGACATGGCTGGGCACCGAGGGGTCGTCGTGGCTGATCACCAGCCACCGTCCGGGCGGGATCCGATCGACCAGGTCGCCGGCCAACACCATCGACACCGCGCCCGCTGCCAGGTCGTCGCCCGGATACAGGCTCAGCGCTTCCAATTGCTCGTCGTACGCAAGCTCCGTTTCGGTGGCGAAGATAATCGAGACGTCGTCGAAATCCGGGTTCACCACCAGCGTGTCGCGCGGGATGGCGAAGGTCTCACCGCGGTCGAAGCGCTCGCGCAAACCGAGTGCAACCTTGCCGGCGTCGGTGAACCAGAAGCGCAGCATGGCGGTGGCGGACAGGCCCGGATCGGCGACGTAGTCGACCAGCCGGGCATGATCCTCAACGGAGCGCTGGCGTCGGGCGGTGCCGAAAAACCCCTCGGCGACGGCGGATTCCTGGGCGTAGGCGAGCTGGTCGAGCCGGTAGGCCAGCAGTTCCATCAGCATCGTCGTCATGTCCGGCGCTGATCGTTCGCTCCAGCCCGGCATGGTTGTCCGCGCCCGGTCCATCATCACCGCCAGCAATGCCTGGGCATCGCGCGCCCGGTAATCGACGAAGGGGCCGGGTTCCGGCGGCGCGGGAGCGGAAGCGGGCGGCGGGGCAAGCGGGTCGTGCAACACGCAGCGTGTGTCGGTTTCCGGCGGGTGGCAGCCGACGAAGACTGTGCTGTCCGGCGGGTCGCCAGGGATGGGCCGAGCCTCGGCATGCAGCGTGGTGCCGGGGGTAAGGCGGAGGTCGACGGGATCGGCGGCAGCCAGGCCACCGGCCAGCACAGCGGCCGGCAGGGCGCCGGACGGGCCGGGGTCGATGTAGGGCAGCGGGTTCGGCGGCGGGCGGAAGGGCACGTCCATGTCCTGGACAAAGGCCGCCTGCGACGCGTCGGCCAGTTCCGTATCCGGGCCAGCGTTCAGGCCCGGTCCTGCGGTGATGCCGGTGACCAGCGTGTTGAAGACGGAGAATTCTCCGGGCCCGAGGTCGAGGCCGGCCTGCAATCGATGCATCGTCAGGTTGGCCAGCAACACGCGCTCGCCCTCAATCCAGCCGCCGCGAATGGCGGTCCAGATCTCGCAGCCGCGCAGGCCGATATCCCGAAGCGCGGCTCCAACCTGCAGCGCCGATCCGCTGACGCGGCGGATGACGGTGTTTTCGATCACCACGGAGCCGGGATCGCTACGGTCGATCCAGGTCTCGAACGGAGTGACACGGGCCAGCACGATCAGGCCGGCGATGTCCTCGACATGGTCCGGGTCGGCCGTGGTCGGCAACGTATCCAGCCCGTCATCGGCCAGCAGCGCGGCGAGCCGTGCTTCCACTGCCTCAGACCAGGTCAGTGGCGCGTCCGGCTGCGTGCCAGGAACGGCGCCGGAAATCGCCTCGATCGCCACGCCGCGGATCGCGACCGAAGGCGCCGCGGCGGATTGCGGCGCTGCCGGCGTGGCAACGCAGCGCACACCGGCGGCGCCGCGGTCCAGCGACTGGACCGGGCCGACATCGCCACCCATCCAGTCGAAGCTACGCCCCGCGGCGGCGAGCAGACCGGTTGCTCGGCTGCCGGCAATGCCGCCGACGGACAGGCCGCGGATATCGATGTCGCCGGCCGAGGCGAGCGCGATGCCAATGGCGTCGCCCTGGCCCGCCACCGTGTTGATGCCGGATGCCGTGGCGTCCAGCACCGACAACTCCCCATCGGCGGCCAGCACGCGCAGCCGCAGGCCCGCAGCACGCTGTCCGCTGAGGTCGCGCGTGGCGACGGTGGACGCCGCAAGGCGGCTTCGGCCGACCACGTCGATGCCTGTCGCTTGCGCCGTTGCCGTTACGTTGCTGATCGACAGATTTGCCAGGGTGGCTGCGTCGGCCGTGACACGTACACCGGTCAGGACGCCGGCAGACGCATGGGCATTGGTCACCGTCACGTCCGACAGGTCGGCCGTAGTCACTGTGGCGGCGATACCGGTGACCGTGGATGCCGACAGATCGCTGCAGCCGATATCCGTCAGTCGCAGCGAAGTTGCCGTGGCGGCAAGGGCGGTCAGCGCGCCGGACGCGTCGGCAGACAGCGCGACTGCGTCGAGACCGACCGCATCGCCCGTTAGCGTCAGGCAGGTCAGGTCGCCGGCGATGGGACCGCCGCCGTTGTGAAAGCGCAGCCGCGTCGGCAAGCCAGCCTGCCGGCTGCCGCGCAGTGTGATGGAGCGGCCGGCAACGCCCAGGGACAGGCCGGCGGTCAGGGTGAAATCGCCGGCGGGCAGCTGCCACGTTTCAAGCGTCCCGGCCGGCGTGTCTGCCAGAGCCGCCTGCGCCGCGGCCAGCAGCGCAGGCAGGTCGGCGCCTGTCAGCGCGCGCTGGTGGCTGATATCGGCGACGACGATCCCCGCCGCCGCCCGCACCGGCACGGCTCTGCCAGAGCTGGCGACGAGGCCGGACAGCGTCAGCCGTTCCAGCCGCCCGTCGGGCGCGGCGGCGCGCAGGGCGGTGACGCCATCGCCGGTCTCGTCGTCGAACGGGCGGCCATCCGCGCCGGCGCCGTGCAGCCCGTCGGCGGCAATGTCCTCCAGCGTCAGGTCGACGGTTGCCGTCGCGCGGATGCCGATGGCCTGGCCGGTCGCGTGCAGCGTGCCGACTGAGAGTTCGCCGCCGGCGATGCGCGCGGCTGACAGGTCCAGGCCAGTGGCGGTGGCGCCGGTCAGGCCGGTGGCGGACACATCGCGCAGGAACAGCGCGTCCTGCGCGGCCAGGCGCAGACCGGTGGCCGCGCCGGTGGCGGTCAGTCCCGTGACGCCGCAGCGCTGCACGTCTATGCCGGTGGCGGTAACGACGATTCCCTGGGCCGCGCCGGTTGCGCTGAGGCTGACGGACAGGTCCGCCAGGACAGCGCTGCCGGCGATTACCGTCAGCGCAGCGCTGTCGGCAGCAGCGGTGACCGACAGGCTCAGCCCCTCGGCACGCACGGTCGACCCGGTCAGGCTGACGGCGGTTCCCGTGATGCCGGTGAAGACCAGTTCAGTGTCGTTGCCCTCCAGCGCCAGGCCGCGCTTTGCGGCACCCAGCGTCAGCGGCATGGGAATGGCGAAGCGGCCGGGTGGCAGGCGCCAGGTATCCTCGGCGGCCGAACCGGCAACGAACGATGCCTGCGCATCCGCCAGCGCCTGTGCCAGGTCCGGGCCGGCTAGGGTGCGCACGGTCATGGCGCCGCCGCCACCGGCTGGGCGAAGGACGCGGCCAGTTCGGCGCCGTTCTCGACCAGCGTGTAGAGGATGTCGATGTACAGCGTCGCATCGTCGACGGTGACGCGCACCGCATCCAGCGTGATGCGCTCGGGCATATGCGTACGGATGGCGGTACTGATGACGTATTCCGCCGCCGCAATGGTCTCGGCGGACGTGCCGGCGAAGACCAGGCGCTGCACGCCGCAGCCGAACAACGGGCGGTTTACCCGTTCACCGGGGATGGTGAACAGCAACTGCTCCAATTGCTGGCGGATGACATCGTTAAACGAAGATTCCGCCACCACGCCGCGGGTGCTGAGCTGGAATGGGAAGCGCATCGACTGCAGCATCAGCCGATCCCTCCCAACGCGTTGCGCACCAGGGTGACGTCAGCTTCGTATCGGCGCACCACCGGCTCCTCGTCCGGTCGGTCCACGTCGACCGCCCAGCGATGCCGCACGGCCCGGCAATACCAGCGCCCGTCCAGCAGATGGCCCGCGCCGGTCAGGTCCACCGGGCGGCGTGAGCGGATGATCACCGGGTAGCGCTCCGCCATCACCGTGCCGCTGCCCTGCACGAACCAGTCGGCGCCACGGTATTCGGCGCGCGCCAGTGTCTTCACCTCGGCGGCGTCCATTGGCACGATGGCGGATTGAATATCCGATGGGTCCGGCTTGGTGCCGTTGCGGAATATCTCCGCCAGCCGAGCATCGAGGATCTGGGCACGACTGGTCGTGCCCATGCGGGCATAGTCCGGGTCCGAGACGTCAGTCCGTTCGATGCGTCGCGTGGTTTCGTTGATGTGCCATCCCCGAACGCGCGGCGGCAGGTTGCTCTCCCACTTCGCGCGAAACTCCAGCAGC
>JAFEFW010000304.1 GCA_018240405.1 Pseudomonadota bacterium | reverse complement strand
TGCGGCTGAACCGGAACCGGCGCCGGCGTGGGCGCGGGGGCAGCGGCCGGAACGTAAGCCGGCGCCGCAGCCTGCACGGGCCGGACCGGCGGCGCGGCGGCGGCGATGACGGCCGGCCGCGACACCGGAACAGGCGCCGGGACGACCGTGGCAACGGCCGGCCGCGCCACGACAGGCGCGGCAAAGGCCGGATGCTGCTCCGCCGGACGGCTGTCGACGACGCGCGGCTCCGGCGGGCGGGGCGCAGCCGGCACCACGGCTGGCTTCACCGCAGCCACCTGCTTGCGCTCCGCGGGCGCGGCCGGCGGCCGATCCGCAGAGCGATCGGCCGTCCGGTCCACGTTACGCTCCGCCTGCCGGTCCACGACTGGCGCGGAGGGTGGCCGGGCGGCGGCGATGACGGGTGCAGTGGCCGGCTTGGGTTCCTTTGCGGCAATCGGCGGTGCGGCAGCTGCAACGGATGGCGGGGCGGCCGGAACGGCGGCGATGGCTGGCGCGGGCGGCGCTTCGGGCCGGCTGACGGCGGCCACGGCGGGCGCCTCATCCTCCTCCTGGTCCGTTGTCTCGGCCGGCGTTACCGTCGGCGTCATGATCTGCACCGCCGGCAGGCGGTTCTTCAGCTCCGCCGCGCTGGTAAACTGGGTCGGGGCAATGGACTTCAACTGCAGATACTGGTCGGAGAACTTCCGCAACGTTTCCGGGTCGTTCAGCATCGTCCACTCGGCCGCAAGCAGCTTGCTCTGCTCCCGCAATGCGGTCGTCTCCCGCACCGCCTTCTCGATGTTGCGGTCGAGCACCTGCGCGGCATGCTTGGTCTGGTACAGATAGAGCCCCGACCCGCAGGCCATCAGGAAGGTGACGATCGTCAGGGGGCGGATCATGGCGCGGTTGCTTCCGATGGGGCGATGCGCTGCATGGCGCGCAGGCGGGCGCTGCGGGAGCGCGGATTATTCTGCGTCTCGGAGACCGTTGGGCGCAGCGCTTTGTTGGTCAACAGGCGGAAACGGGCGCTCTGCCGCGCCAGCAATCCGCGTGGATCGTGGCGGGACGGCGCGGCGGCGCGCCCGCTGGCCTCGGTCATCGTCCGCTTGACGATACGATCCTCGAGGCTGTGGAAGGACACGACGACGAGGCGGCCGTTCGGTGCCAGCAACCGCATGCCCTGCGCGAGGGCCCGTTCGATCTGCCCGAGTTCGTCATTCACCCGGATACGCAGAGCCTGAAAGCTGCGGGTCGCCGGGTCGATGCCGGATCGGTCGGGCGGCAGAACGCTCCGAATGATCGCGGCGAGGCGCCCGGTCGTGGTGATCGGCGCCTCGCTGCGGGCCGTGATTATTGCGCGTGCAATGCGGCGCGAGGCGCGCTCTTCGCCGAATTCGTACAGCAGGTCGGCGAGCGCCTTTTCCGGCAGCGTGTTCACCAGGTCGGCGGCGGTCGTCCCATGATTTCCCATGCGCATGTCGAGCGGGCCATCCTGGCGGAAGGAAAACCCACGCGCCGGGTCGTCGATCTGGAAGGAGGAGACGCCGAGATCCAGCACGATCCCATCCAGGGCGGTCACGCCAACGCCGGCGAGCAGCGCGACCATGTCGCCGAACTCGCCCTGCAGCAGATGCAGGCGGCCGGGATACTGCGCCGCCAGGGCGGCGCCGCGCTGGATCGCCGCCGGATCGCGGTCGATCGCCCAGACGGTGCAGCGTGCAGCGTCCAGGATCGCCCTGGTGTAGCCGCCGCCGCCGAACGTGCCGTCAAGGTAGACGCCGCCATCGGCAGGGGCGAGCGTGCCCAGCACCTCCCGCAGCATGACAGGGAGGTGGCCGCTCATGACGCCACCGGCGCGGCAGGGGGGTTGCGCAGGGTGAGCTGGCGCTCGCGGACAGCGGCCTTGGCCTCGGCCAGACGCCGGGCGCCGGCCTCCGGCTCCCAGATCTGGAAAGTCTTGCTCATGCCGATGAAGGTGACGGTTTCGCCCAGTCCGGCAAAGGCGACCATATCGGCTGGCAGGACGATACGGCCTTCCTTGTCGGTCTCCATGGCGACGGCATCGCCGAACAGCGCCATCGCCATGTCCTCATGCGCCTGGCTGAACTGGTCGTAGTTTTCCAGCGGCGCGCTCAAGGCTTCGAACCCCTTCTCGGTCCACCCCTCGATGCAGGGGTATTGGTGGGACGGACGCAGCACCAACGACGCAATGGAAGACCCTTCACCGGCGTGGCTCAGCCGTTTCAGTACCGTACGAAACGGCGCGGGGACCGAAACGCGACCCTTGGCATCCAGCTTGTTCTGGTATGTGCCGAGAAACAGGGCCATCCCGACCCGCCTGCCTTTCCCGCGTCGCGTTTCCCATGAGTTAATGAAGCCTCAGCCGTCTCGACGAAGCACCGCGACCAAGCGTGGGGGGTGACCGGGCAGCCTCGCCGCCGCGCGGTGGACGAATGGAACACCGTGGGCATTCGTGGGATAACATGGGCCGGTATGGTCAGCAAGGTTTTTCGCCTTTCCGGACGAGTCGGCACGCTAGATTTTGCCGGGTTCCTCAAGCACTTAAGGGCGGGCCTTCGAGTCCCCCCAAGGGCAAACTGTTGCACCCCTGTATTCTTGTTTCGTTCTTGTGGACAAGTTTGTGGATCGAGCGCGTTCCGGCGGGGTTCAGCGGTGGACAACGCCGGACAATGCGGAGGCCAGACAGCCTGTAAGCCGGGTTCTGTCCATTCCTTACGGAACTGGACGGCCATTCCTCTGGGACACGTTTCGCAACGTGCCTCACGCGACCAACCCGAACGGCGGGGCGGGAACACCCCTGCTTCCGTTGCAGGTTCGACACCCGCATCGGTTCGCAGCCGCTCCTATTCGGTCTTGCTCCCGGTGGGGTTTACCGTGCCGCCCCTGTTACCAGAAGCGCGGTGCGCTCTTACCGCACCGTTTCGCCCTTGCCCGCGGGGCCCGAAAGCCTTGCACAGGCGGTTTGCTTTCTGTGGCACTGTCCCTGGGGTCGCCCCCGCCGGCCGTTAGCCGGCACCGTGTTCCCGTGGAGCCCGGACTTTCCTCCACCCGCCCGAAAGCAGGCAGCGGCCGTCCAGCTATCTGGCCTCGCCTTCAGACGTGGCGCATCGGGCGGTGGAGGTCAAGGAGAGACCAGGGGCTCAGCCCCTGGACCCCGCTAAGGGCTGACGCCCTTAGAACCCAATCATTGGGGGAACCGGAGGGAGGGGGCGACTGTGCTGTTGCGACCCCCGTGTTGCCCCCTCCCTCCGGTTCCCCCACGGACGGGGATCCAAAGGGGCGTGCCCCTTTGCGGGGGTCCAGGGGGCAGCGCCCCCTGGTCTCCCGTCTACCCCCGCACGATGACGCCGCCGCCGAGGATGCGGGTGCCGGTGTAGAAGACGCAGGCCTGGCCGGGGGCTGGCAGCGCGGGTTCGTCAAGGGTGACGGTGCTGCCGTGGATGGTGGCAGGGCGGGGTTCGTCGCGCGCGCGCAGTTTGACAGCGCAGCGCAGCGGCGCGTCGGGTTCGGGGATCAGCCAGTTGATATCGCGCAGGGGAATGTTGCGCGCGCCGCTGCCGCGGGGGCCGACGATGATGCGCTTGCGGCCAGGGTCGGCCCCGAGAACGACTTGCCGTTCGCCGCCGATCTGTGCCGCGGGGCCCAGACGCTTGCCCTGGCCGACCGTGTAGCGGGCGATGCCGTCGTGGTGGCCGACCGGGGTGCCGTCGGCGGTGACGATCTCGCCTGGCTCCAGCGCGTCGGGACGCAGGCGAGCCACGACATCCGTATAGGCGCCGGCGGGTACAAAGCAGATATCCTGGCTGTCCGGCTTGTCGGCCACGGCCAGACCCAGGCGGTCGGCGACGGCGCGCACCGCCCGCTTGTCCGGCATGTCACCGAGCGGGAAGAGGCAGAGGTCGAGCTGAGCGCGGGTGGTTGCGTAGAGGAACCAGCTTTGATCGCGAGACGAGTCGAAAGCGCGATGAAGTTGCGCGCCATCCGGGCCATCCAGTCTCCGCACGTAATGTCCGGTTGCAAGGCGATCGGCCCCAAGCGCGACCGTCAGTGACGACAGGTCACCAAACTTCACCGTTTGGTTGCAGGCGATACAAGGCACCGGCGTCTCGCCGCGCGCATAGGCATCGGCGAAGGGGGCGATGACGCTGTCGGCAAAGCGACTCTCGGCGTCAATAACGTAATGTGCAATGCCCAGGCGATCCGCCACGCGCCGAGCATCATGGATATCCTGCCCCGCGCAGCACGCGCCCTTGCGGCCGCTCGCGGCACCATGGTCGTAGAGTTGCAGCGTGACACCAACGACCTCGTGCCCGGCTTCGTGCAGCAGGCCGGCGACGACGCTGCTGTCCACGCCGCCGGACATGGCGACGACCACCCTCATGACGGCCATGGACTTATACGGACGTTCATCCCATGGCGTTGCGGGTGGCGGCCGGCAGCTTGACAACCAGCCCGTCCAGCGCATCGGTCAGCACGATCTGGCAGCCAAGGCGCGAGGTCTGGGTCAGGCCAAAG
>JAFEFW010000303.1 GCA_018240405.1 Pseudomonadota bacterium | reverse complement strand
GCCTGCAGGATGCTGATCATCGCTGTGGAAGCGCAGAGGACGTGAAGGCCACGGTGCTGGGCGAAGACAAGCTGGATGGAGGAAGTTGCGGACAGCTCGTCGTAGCCGCGACGGCACCGTCAAGTTGAGCGGCTGTGGCCGTAACGAGATGGTGTTGCCAAAGTCAGCCGGGTTGCGTAGCCGGATCAGATAACCGCGCCCGCCCCGCCCAGTTACGCCGGCTACCGCTTCCCAGCCGAGATCATCAGCTTCGCCGCATGGCTCTACTTCCGCTTTCCACTCAGCCTGCGCCATGTCGATGAGATCCTGGCCGCTCGCGGCATCGTCGTCTGGAGTTGACCCGGTTTGGTGGAGCCTGGGAGGCTGGTGTTGATTACGCTACCAGACCGGTGTCTTGCATCTCTGCTTCATAGGTCATCGGCGATCGGTAGCACCGCGCCGAATGCAGTCGGGCGGGGTTGTACCAGCCCTCGATGAAGCTGAAGCACGCCCTCCGCGCCTCGGCCTGAGATACGAAGCGGCGGCGGTCGAGCAACTCGCATTCCAGCGTGGCAAAGAAGCTCTCGCACATGGCGTTACCGTAGGCATCGCCGACAGAGCCCATCGACGGCCTGACACCAGCCTCCTTGCACCGTTGGCCGAAGGCCAGCGAAGTGTATTGGCTATCTTGGTCGCTGTGGTGAATGACGGTCTGCGGGCGCCGCTGACCGATTGCCACCCCCAGGGCATCGAGCACGAGGTCCGTGCGCAGATTGGGCAAAATCCGCGTGAGGTTTTTGCGACCGAGAACAGATATGGGGTGTCAACTGTCAGGATTAACCACCGGCGTCCCAAGGCTTGCGTTTGTGGCTGGGCCGAAGCCACCGGGCCTGAGCCTTCCGCAGCTCGATAGGCGTCATTGCCAAGACGCGCGCTGTCAGGAGGTGAAAGCGATCCCTGGTCGTCTGAGCAGCATCAGTGTCACCATCGCTGGCTTCACGTGGGATGCGGCGACGCGGCGTACGGTCCTTCTGCATGAGCTAAGCTTCGCGGCCGCCGTCAACGGTTGCATTGCGCAGGATCAATGGTGTCTATGGCAGGCTGTTCGCGGGCATAGCCGCCTGAAGCGGCCAGCCGAATGCGTCCTACGACGCATCGGTTGCGCCATTGGGCCACGCCGCCATAGTTGGAGCAGGTTCCGCGTGCGTGGACGCCGGAAGCCCAGCATGGCCAGGATCGAAATCAGCGCCAGAGGAGCGCGCATTTGTGTCCCCCAAGTTGTTTGCGGAGACATGCACATGTAAGGGTAAACAGCGCTGACGCCGTCAGTTTAGCGCACGGCGGCGTGGAGAAGAATGATTTCCAATCACATGCCGTCCGCACAATTCATGATTAGCAGACCAAAATCGGATCTCAAAAGGATTTGCATTACCTGTTGCGTAAGCCTGGTGCGTTTTACCGCCTGCCTAATCTAATGGCCCTCTGAGTTTCGGCAGTCTTGATGTGCCAGCGCCGCCGCCATTCTTCATAACGGATCGTGCCAGGCGGATGGGGGTTGTCGGAAAGCCTCAGTCCGATCTCCGCAGCCAAAAAACTTTCATCGTCCTCTCTGTGGGCTTCATCATTCTTGATGTGCCAGCCCCGTTCCCAATGTTGATAACGGAGGGTGCCACGAGGATACGGATTGTCAGAAAGCATTTGTCGGGCTTCAGCGGCCAAATAGCCTTCGTCCTCTTCTTTGTAGGGCATATGAGTTAGCCTCCGGCACTTTCCGTATCGCCGTGCTTAACGAGTGGGTGCTTCAGCATGCTCCTAGCCGTCCCGCCAGATGCCGATCAACAGCAGTCCCAGCATGAGTGATGCGGCGAGAATGAGCATCAGGAGATTGCCTGCGCGTCGGCACGGGTGTCTCAGCCATGGGCTGAACCAGCCCTCTCTCGGCGACATGTTCATGGATTTCTGCAATGCGGTGTCGGTGATGGTTTGAGTGACAGAGGCGATCAGTGCCTCTCCGATCGTCGGGCGGCCCGAGCATTGGCGGGCTGATTTAGAGGTCCGCGTTCCATAATCCTGGAGTGGAAATAAACATCATTCATTGATGCAGCTTGCTTGAAGCGCACCCCGCGCCCATCACCAGCGCTTCTGACATTTTCACCGATCAATTCGACCCCGGCCGCGTCAAATGCGGCGACGACCTTGGTCAGGGTCTCGACGACGCCCCGCACATGGCCGGTGCTGTTCTCCATCCGCTGGATAGTCGGCAGCGACACGTCTGCCAACTCAGCGAGCTGGCGTTGGTCGATCCCGAGCAACGCTCGCGCGGCTCGCATCTGAGCGGCAGTGATCATTGACGTTCTTGCTCCCTAACGCCGGATGTAGAAAAAATCAAAGATCATGTCAAGGCAGCTATATATGATGTTTAAAACGTCATATATGCATGCTCACGTCAAATTCGTGCACACGAGTGTCGGCGAGCGGCCGACTTGGCGCTTAGCCATCGGATACGCCAGGGCGGTGCCCGATCAGGCACCGCCCTCACGGATATCGTCTGCGGCCCTATGGCTTCCGGGCGAAGAACGGATACCCATAAACTTCAAATCGGCGGGCATTCTTCTCGCCACTGGCGCCGCCAAAGGTATCGATTGGCGACCCCACCATCACGTCAACAAAGCCAATTTCTTCCAACATGTTTTGCCAGGCTGCGCACGGCAGACCACCAGCAATTCAAGCCGTCCAGAGATCAATGTTGTTGACAGCGGCAGCCGGCACCGGCTGGCCATTCGCGATATCCGCAATTTGCAGATGCCCGCCGGATTTGAGCACGCGGTGAATCTCTCCGAACACCGCCCGTTTGTCAGCGCAGAGGTTGATCACCCCGTTGCTGATCACGACGTCCGCCCAGTCGTCCTCAACCGGAAGCCGTTCCGCCAGGCCTTCCCGAAACTCGACATGATCGAATTTCAGAGATGCAGCCGTCGCGCGCGCCTTGCGGAGCATTTCCTCCGTCATGTCGACGCCAACCACCTGACCGGTAGGTCCGACCTGTCGCGCAGCAACGAACGAGTCGAAGCCTGCACCAGATCCCACATCGACCACCCGTTCCCCGGCCCTAAGCGGCCGTAGCGAAAACGGATTGGCGACACCGGCAAAGGATTCCACCGCCGTATCCGGCAAGGCATCGACCAGCGCGTCGTCATATCCAAGACGGCGGGCGAGCGGGCGGCCGGTGTGGAAATGAAAATCCCCGTTCGGGTTGATAGCCACCTCCCGGTATTTACTTCGCACTTCCTCGCGTAAAGCGTCGGCATTGACGCCCAGATCGGCACTCATCGCGCACCTCCTTCATTCCCATGGTGTTCCATGCGCCGGATGGACTCCCAGCGCCTCTCACGGCGCGCTCATCGGCAGCAGCGCCGCAGCAACCGCTTCCAGCACGGCAAGCGCCTTCATCGTGCCGTCAGCCTCGCCTTTCTCGAAATCCTCACCTGCCTGGCCCATCGTGTTCGTGACATGCGCAAGGCACAGCACGGCGGCACGGCGTGCATGGGCAAAGGTGTAGAGCGCCGCCGCTTCCATCTCGACGGCGAGAATGCCCTTGGCGCGCGCGGCCTCAATGGCTTCCGCCGTTTCACGGAACGGCGCATCCGTCGTCCAGCTCGCGCCAACATAGGCTTGCAGGTCCACTGCCTGAAGCGCGGCAATCGCGGCCGCGACAAAGACCGGATCGGCCTCGGCGAACGTCGTCGGTGCAGCGTAATGATAGCTGGTGCCTTCGTCTCTCAGCGCGCGGTCGATCACCACGAAATAAGGCGGAGCGCCAACCGGGTCGATCTGCCCGGCCGAAGTGAGGCTGATAAGGAGCCTGCATCCGGAAGCGAACAGCTGCTCGGCGACAAGCACCGCAAAAGGCGCACCGACCGCACAACCGACAATGCCGACTGTTTCGTCGCCAAGCCTGAAGGCATCAAGCTGGGTGTGATAGCAGGCCCAGCCCTCAAATGGCTTTGCCCGTCCCGTGCTTCGCAACCGTCGCACGAGATCGCCATCTGGATCGAGAATGCAGATGCGCGGCACATCCACCGTTGGGATGCCCTTCTGCCGCCGTGCTTCGCGCAGCAGTGCGGCCGGCGCGAACACAGAGGGCGCATCAGGATTTTTGTTGTCGAACAGCGGTGGGATGGACGTCTCCTCCAGTTCTGGTGGCTATTCCAGCGCCAAACCTTGTTGATGCCATCCGTCTGTGCCGCCGCGAAGCACCACGACATCGCGTAACCCTGCAGCCTGTAAGGTCTCGGCCGCACGCGCGGAGCGGCGATCCGTCTTACAGACGAGCACAATGGGCCGATGGCGGCTGGCGAGCTCTGCGGCCCGGTGCGCAATATCGGCCAGAGGCACGTTAACCGCGCCGGGTAGATGGCCGGGCGGACCGAAGAACTCTTCCGGCTGGCGCACATCAATTACGATCGGCGCGTTTGGGGAGATAAGGCGCCGCAGCAGTTCGGCCGTCTCAATCCAGCCAGTTTCGCGGGCGCGGAGACGCCGAAAGAGCCGGGGCA
>JAFEFW010000302.1 GCA_018240405.1 Pseudomonadota bacterium | reverse complement strand
TTGGCAAGCGGCCGAAGCAGAAGGCGCGTCGTCTCCAACCCGGAGGACGGCGCCGGTTCGCTCAAACCCTGGCTTGTTTCCGCGCGGCGCGAGCGGCTTCCAGCTTCGCCCGCATCTCCCGCTGCTTCTCGGTCAATGCCGACAGGCGGGCCTGCTTCTCGGCCTCCAGAGCCAGCCTGGCCTTCTCAGCCTGCGCTGCCTTCCGCTCTGCCTCCAGCCGAGCGGCTTCAGCCACCTTGGCGGCTTTGCGCTCCGCCTCACGGGCCGCCTTGGCGGCAGCCGCCTCAGCCCGTTGGCGCTGCTTCTCCTGGAATTCCGGATCGTTCGGATCAGGCCGCGTGCGGAACTTGTCCAGCAGAGCGGCCTTAGCGCTGGCCGACGAAGCCGCGCGCTTGTCGAAACTGTCAATCTTGTTCAAACGCATGGCGCGCCATCTAGTGCAATCGGGGCCGGATTGGTAGTCCCATCCTCGCATGGCACCCTAGACGCAGCCGATCATTTTTTACTGCGCGGTGGCGCACGAAGCTGGCATGCAGATCAGTCCCTGACGCCTGTTCCGCTTCCGGAAACCCCAAATGGCCCCCGCTGTCGACCGAGTACCGTCAGACGCCGCCCTGCCGCCTCGCGCGGAGGTTGTCATCGTCGGGGGCGGCATCATCGGCGTCTGCACCGCGTTTTTCCTGGCCCGAAAGGGCGTCCCAGTGGTTTTGTGCGAGAAGGGTGAGATCGCGGCAGAGCAGTCGAGCCGCAACTGGGGGTGGTGCCGGCAGATGGGCCGCGACCCGGCGGAACTGCCGCTGGCGATTGAGGCGCTGCGCCTGTGGCCGGAAATGAACACGCTGGTCGGCGCCGAGACCGGCTTTCGCCGCAGCGGCATCCTCTATCTCTGTCGCGACCAAGCCGAACTGGCAAAGCGCGAGGCGTGGCTGGAACAGGCCGGCCGCCCGTTGCAGGTCGATTCGCAGTTGATCACCCGGGTCCAGGCCGCTCGGCTGTTGCCGGGCCTTGCCGGTGAGTGGGCCGGAGCGCTCTACACCCCGAGCGACGGCCGCGCGGAGCCGGGCATGGCCGGACCGGCTATCGTCCTGGCTGCGCGACGTCTCGGCGCGACGATCCTGACCGGTTGTGCGGTGCGGGGCGTCGAGACCAACGCCGGCCGGATCAGCGGCGTCGTGACAGAGAAAGGATCGATCGCCTGCCAGTCCGTCGTCCTGGCCGGCGGCGTCTGGTCCCGCCTGTTCTGCAAGCGCCTCGGCCTGCGCCTGCCGCAACTGCCGATCCTGTCGAGCGTGATGCGCACCGACCCGCTACCGGGCGGGCCGGACGTGTCCACCAGCGGCTTCGGCTTTGGATTCCGGAAACGCCTCGACGGCGGCTACACCGTGGCAAGCTGGAGCGGCAATGTCGCGCCAATCGTGCCTGATTCGTTTCGTTACCTGCGAGACTTCCTGCCGGCACTGTGGGGCGAGCGGCACGAACTCCGGCCGCGCCTCGGTCGGCCGTTTCTGCGGGAGCTGGCCCAAGGCAAGACGTGGCGGTTGGATGCGCCCACGCCGTTCGAAGCGACGCGCATTCTCGATCCCGCGCCCCATCCGGCGATCCTTCGGCAAGCCCAACACTATTTGACGAGCGCCTTCCCGGTATTCCATTCTATGCGGGTCGCAGAAAGCTGGGGCGGCATGATCGACGTCACGCCTGATGGGGTTCCGGTGATATCCGCCGTCGACTCCCTGCCGGGCTTTCACATCGCCACCGGGTTTACCGGCCATGGCTTCGGAATTGCGCCAGGCGCCGGACGCCTGATGGCCGAACTCGTCACCGGCGGTCCGACAATTGTCGATCCGTCGCCCTTTCGTTACAATCGCTTCATTGATGGGACGCGGCCGAGACCGTCGCCCCTCGTCTAGGGATGACCAGTATGGCCCATATCTTTCCCAATATGCGGATGCGCCGCCTGCGCAGCAATCCGGGTGTCCGCGACCTGCTGCAGGAAACCGAGATCTCGCTGAAGGACCTGATCTACCCGATCTTCGTCGAGGAGGAGATTGACGATTTTGCGCCGGTGGAATCGATGCCGGGCATCTACCGGATACCGGAGCGCAAGCTGGACGTGGCGATGAAGGAGATCGCCGCGGCGGGGATCAGAGCGATCATGACCTTCGGCGTCAGCCACCATAAGGATGAGATTGGCAGCGACACCTGGAATCGCGACGGGCTGATGGCGCGGATGATCAAGCGCGCCAAGGACGCCGCGCCGGAGGTCGTGCTGTTCTCCGACACCTGCTTCTGCGAGTACACCACACATGGGCATTGTGGCGTCATCCATGACGGCGACGTGCACAATGACCACTCCATCGAGAATTTGGGCCGGCAGGCGGTGGTCGCGGCCGAGGCGGGCGCCGATGTCATCGCGCCGTCAGCGATGATGGACGGGCAGATTGCCGCGATCCGGTCGGCGCTGGACGGGTCGGGGCATGTGAACACGCCGATCATGTCCTACTCGTCGAAATTCGCCTCGGCCTATTACGGCCCGTTCCGTGCCGCCGCGGGGTGCGACCTGGACGGGGACCGCAAGGCCTATCAGATGAATCCAATGAACGGGCGCGAGGCGCTGCGGGAATCGGACCTGGATGAGGCCGAAGGCGCCGACATGCTGATGGTCAAGCCTGGCCTGCCCTACCTGGACGTGCTGACGAAAATCCGTCAGCGCAGCCTGCTGCCGCTGGGCGTGTACCAGGTCAGCGGCGAATACGCGATGATCAAGTTCGCTGCACAGGCCGGCGCGATCGATGAGGTTCGGGTGGTGCGGGAGACGCTGGGCGCCTTCAAGCGTGCCGGCGCCGACCTGATCCTGACCTATTTCGCGATGGACATCGCGCGACAGGGTTTCTGATCGTTCGTTCGTTTTACGTGTCATCACCGCGGCGAGTATCGTTGGCGCGATACTCGCCGTCGCGTTTCGTAACATCGCACTCGGACGCCAGTCGGTAAGGCCCATGTCGATAGCGGCCAGGGACGCTACTTCATTCCGATCGCCATGTTTCTGCCGCTTGTTTTCAGACCGACGCGGCAACCCTCCCGCATGTCGTAGCGGTTGACCACCCGGCGTGTGGGCGACGGCAGCGGCGCGTCCAGCCGTCAATACTCCGGAAGTGCCGGCTGTCATCCTGCAGCGTGACTATTGGTAATAGTGGTCAGGATGGCGGCACGGTACAGGCTGCCGCTGTGCTGACCTGGTGCGCGAGCGTCTCCCCCGCCAGGAACCGCTCCAGATTCCCCCGCACCACATCGGCAATCCGCCGCCACACCGGTCCACTGCCGACACCGGCGATGTGTGGCGTGATGATCAGGTTCGGGCAGTCCCACAGCGGATGGTCCGGCGGCGGCGGTTCCGGGTCCGTCACGTCCAGCCCCGCGCCGCCGATGTGACCGCTGTGCAGCGCCGCGATCAGCGCACCGGTGTCGATCAGCCCGCCGCGGGCGATGTTCACTACCAGCGCGCCGGGCTTCAGGGCCGCCAGCGCGGCGGCGTCGATCATGCCGCGCGTCGCCTCGGTTAGCGCAGCGGTCACCACCAGCGCGTCCGCCTGTGCCAGTGTCGCATGCAGATCTGAAGACGCAACGACCGCATCGGCCAGATCGTCAGGCCGCGCGGTGCGGGCAATGGCGATAACGCGTGAGCCGAACGCCTTCAGCCGGCGTGCCGTTTCGCGGCCAATGCCGCCGTAACCGAGCACGGCGATGGTCATGTCTTCCAGGGTCGTCAGGCCGTGGCGGATGTCCCGATCCCACACGTGCCGCGCCTGCGGCGCCGCATAGAGATGCAGACGTCGCGCCAGCGCCGACAGCAGCGTCACTGCGTGCTCCGCCACCATCGGTGAATGGCTGTGCGCGGCGTTCGTTACGACGACGCCATGCGGGACACCGTGGAAGGTGAAGCCGTCGTAGCCGGCTGTCGTGAGCTGAATCCAACGCAGCCGTTTCGCCTGTGCCTTGATCAGCGCGGCAACCGGCGCGGTGTAGAAATGGCCGATCATGACCATACCATCGGCCTCGGGCGCCATCGCCGCCAGGTCGTCAATGGACCGCACGCGGCCGAAACGGATATCGTCGCGCGCCGACAACATGTCGCCCAAATAGTCGTCGAGCGGGCTCCAGAGCAGGATCAATGGTTTCATGGGGGGCTTCATCGATGGACTCATGGCAAGGTTGGCGGAACACTATGCCAGCAACCGGAGGAAACGACATGACCCGCCAGGACCTTCGCGCCCAAGGTGAAGCCATGCTCCACACAGTGTTTGGCAGCGCGGAGCAGACCCAAGGACTCGGCAACCTGCTGACCGAGGCGGTCTATGGCGGCATCTGGACCCGCCCTGCCCTGTCGGTGCCTGACCGCCTGGTTTGTGCCATGGCGGCCCTGGCGACCGGTCCGCGGCTGAAAGCCCTGCGCCGGCACATTGCGGCGGCTCTGGAGCACGGCCTGTCCGCAGCGGCCGTACGCGAGGTGCTGGTGCAGGCATCGCTCTACGCCGGGTTCTC
>JAFEFW010000301.1 GCA_018240405.1 Pseudomonadota bacterium | reverse complement strand
GCCTTTGGCTTGGTGAGATGGGCGTCGTCCTCGCGCCCGACTACAGCGGCTTCCAGTACCGCCGGGTGGGAGATCAGCGCTTCCTCCACCTCGAAGGGTGAAACCCAGACGCCGCTGACCTTCAACATCTCGTCCCGGCGTCCGCAGAAACGGAAATAGCCGTCAGCGTCACGGATATAGGTGTCGCCGGTATAGGTCCATTCGCCCTGGAAGGTACGGCGCGACTTGGCGCGCTGGTTCCAGTAGCCCTCGGCCGCGCTGTCGCCGCGCACCACCAGTTCGCCGGCCTCACCGTTCGGCACCGGCCGATCGTGCTCATCGACGACGCGTGCCTCATAACCCGGCACCGGTCTGCCGGTGGTGCCGTAGCGGATGTCGTCAGGATCGTTGCTGATGAAAATATGCAGCATCTCGGTGGAGCCGATGCCGTCGAGGATGTCGACGCCGACGACGGATTTCCAGCGATGGCCAATATCGGCCGGTAGCGCTTCGCCGGCCGAGATGCAGCGGCGCAGGCGCTGCGACCCGGCGCCCGGCATCAGCATCGGATTGGCCAACATCGCCGCGTACAGCGTCGGCACGCCGGCGAACAGGGTCGGGTTGTGTTTCGCCATCATGCCCAGCACCGCATCCGGCGTCGGCCGGTCCGGCAGGAACACGGTGGCCGCGCCGACCGATTGCGGGAAGGTCAGGCTGTTGCCGAGGCCATAGGCATGGAACGCCTTGGCCACGGAAAACATGACGTCGTCCTGCCGGATGCCCAGGACGCGTGCGCCGTAAGTGTCCGCGGTGACGCGCAGGCTGGCATGCACATGCCGGACCCCCTTTGGAGCGCCGGTGGAGCCGGATGAGTAGAGCCAAAAGGCGACCTCATCCGCTGGCGTGACGGTCGTTGACGTCTCGGCATCGGCGCCGGCCAGGAAGGACTGCAGATCAATGGCTCCGGGCAGCACCGGCGTGCCCGAAGAACCGTCCGGCTGGGAGATCACCAGCAATCGGTCTGATCCACTATCCAGCAGAGCCGGTGTCAGAGCCGCGGCCACGGGTGCTGACACAATAACCGCACCGGCCCGGCTGTCATCGAGCACGTAGCGGACGGTCTCGGCGGTCAGCAGCGTGTTGATCGGCACCGGAACGACTCCGGCTCTGATCGCGCCCCAGAAGGCAATCGGGAAATCGATCGTGTCCTGCAACAGCAACACAACGCGCCGCTCGCGCGCGATACCGGCACGCCGCAGGGCGCCGGCAAAGCGCCGTGTTTCGGTCTGCAACGCGCCGTAGGTCAGGTCGCGCCACGGGTCGCGAAACGCCAGGCGGTCGCCGCCGCCGTCCCGGACATGGCGGTCGACGAACCAGTCGACGGCGTTGCCGTTCTCCATGCTGCTAAACGAGGGTGAACTTCGGCAGCGTCACCTCGTCGGTAACGGCCTCAAATACGACCTTGACCGGTTGGCCCATGCGCAGATTGTCGGTCTTGTCGACCAGATTGCTGACCACGACCGGTCCTTCCTCCAGCCGCACCAGGCAGACGCGGTAGGGCAGGTCGCCTTTGTAGCCGTCCCAGTACGCCCGATGCATGTCGATCCAGGATTCCAGCGTGCCCTTGCCGGCGGATTCCACCCAGACCTGCCCGTCGGCCAGACATTTCGGGCAGACCGGCCCAGGCGGGAAGCGCACATCACCGCAGGCCGGGCATTTCTGCAGCATCAGCTTGCCCTGTTTGGCGCCGTCCCAGAACGGGGTGTTCAGCGTGTCCAGGCGGGGCAGGGGCTTGTTGTAGGCCATGGTGGGTCTCCCTCAGCCGCGCGTGTAGATGATGGAACGGGTGCAGGGCGTTGATTGCACGTACTGCACAACCTCGCAGTCCGGAACCTGTCGCTTGCCGCACTCGCCGCGGAGCTGCCGCACCGCTTCGACATTCAGCGCCCAGCCCTGCATGTAGGAGTTGGACAGATGCCCGCCGTCGGTGTTCACCGGCAGCGTGCCGCCGATCTTCAGCGCGCCGTTCTCGACGAAGCGGCCGCTTTCGCCGCGGCCGCAGAAGCCCAGGCCCTCCAGGCTGAACAGCACGGTGGGCGAGAAATTGTCGTAGCACATCAGCGCATCGACATCCTTGTGCGCGACGCCCGCCATCTCGCGTGCCTGTTTCCCGGCCGCATCGATCGCCGGATACCAGAAATCCATGTCGAAATTGGCGATCGAGGAGGGCGCGTAAGTATCGGCGCCGCCGAAGCCGGAGATCACCACCGGTGGCTTCTTGAAGTCCTTTGCCCGCTCTGCTGAGGTCATGATCAGGCAGACCGCGCCGTCATTGATCAGGCAGTAATCCAGCAGCCGCAGCGGGGCGGTGATGAACCGGGCGTTCTCATGGTCGTCGATGCTGATCGGCGTGCGCATCACCGCGTCCGGGTTCAGCGAGGCATGATGCCGGATCGCCACCGACACTTCGGCCAGTTGACGCGTGGTGGTGCCATACATCTCCATATGCCGGCGAAATGCCATCGCGTGCGCAGCGCCGGGCGAGGTGAAGCCCCAGGGGTCCCAGGTGCCGGGGCTTTCATCGCCGCCGTAGTTGACCCGCCGTGACCGGCCGATATTCGCGTAGAGCAGGACCGCCGTGGTGCACAGGCCGGAGGCAATGGCCGCCGCCGCCTCGATGATGCCCATGCCGGACATGCGGCCATGGCCCGGCAGCGTGACGGTCCAGCGCGGATTCAGGCCGAGGATCTCGCCCATGCGTGCGTAGTAGGGGATGCGGGAGACGAGCAGACCGTCGATCTGGTTCTTGTCGATACCACAGTCCTCAATGGCATTCTTGAAGGCCTGTGCCGCGAGCCCGTAATCGTCGGTCTGCGGAAAATTGCCGTATTTGGTATTGCCGACGCCGATGACGGCGACCTTGTTCTTCAATTCGTGCACGTCGAACATGCGTCTTCCTCCGTTGGCGATGATGATACGAGGCCGTGCGGCGGCGGGCAATTCGTGCCAGGCGGGCCTCTGGGCGGTCCGGCCCGAGCACACATCGCGAGTCAACAATCGCGCGGTGACGCGCGGCGCCGTATCCTGGGTCGAACAGGACGGAGACGACATGCGCGCGCAGATGCGACGGCTCGCCAAGGCATTTCAGCGTGCGGCCGCCGATCATCAGGCCGGCCATCTCGGTGAGGCGGAGCGCGGTTACCAAGCCATCCTCGCCGAGGTGCCGGACCACGCCGATGCGTTGCATGGTCTGGGCCTGCTCGAATTGCAACGGGACCGCGCCGCGCTTGCCATCGCCTATATCGGCCAGGCTGCTCGCGCCCGCCCGGAGGATGCACGCGTGCATCTGGACCTCGGTTTGGCATTGCGCGCGCAGGGCCACTTCGAGGAGGCGCGCGGGGCTATCCGCGTCGCCACGCTGCTCGATCCCGATGACGCTCTCGCCCATGCGGCGCTGGGCGACTCGCTGGTGCTGTTGAACCGGCTGGAGGATGCGGTCGTTGCTTATCAGGCAGCCTTGGTGCTGGCGCCTGAATTGGCTGCCGCGCGGGCATCGGTGGGGCTGGTGTTGAAAGAGCTGGGGCGACTGGACGAGGCGGTCGTCGCCTTGCGTCAGGGACTTGCGCAGCTCCCCGACCACGCAGCGGCCCATGTGGCGCTCGGTGCGGCGCTGCTCGAACTGGACCGGCTGGACGAAGCCGAGGCTGCGCTACGGGCGGCTCTGGCTTTGACACCCGACGACGCCATGGCTTTGAACAATCTGGGCCTGGTCCAGCATACGCGCGGCGAGGTGACCGACGCTGTCGCAACCCTATCCGCGGCGCGCCGGCTGCGGCCGGATCTTGCGCCAATTGCCAGCAACCTGGCCGCGGCGTTGCGGGACGCCGGTGCGCTGGATGCGGCGCTGGCGGAATGCAATGCGGCCTTGCACCTCGATCCTGAGAACGCCGACGCGCATCTGCTTGCCGGCACGGTTCACCTTTCGCGCGGCGACTTTGCGCGGGGATGGTTGGGCTTCGCGTGGCGTCATCGAATCCGTAACGCCTTGGCCACGATGTCGCACACGCCGCAATGGGATGGATCGTCGCTCAACGGCCGCACGCTGCTGGTCTGGCCGGAGCAGGGGCTCGGTGACATGATCCAGTTCTGCCGCTACATACCGCTGATCCGCGGCGGACGCGTCATCGTGGCTGCGCCCTCGCCCCTGGTTCGCTTGCTGCGGAGCTTGCCCGGTGACGCCGAGGTGGTGCCGGTGCAGGAGGCCGTGCCTCACGCCGAAATCGGCTGTTCCGTGCTAGACCTTCCGGCGCTGTTCCGGACGGAGCTGGACACGATTCCGGCTGACGTGCCGTATCTCGCTGCCGATCCGGAGGCGGTGACGCGGTGGCGGCGGCGGGTGGATCGGCTGGACGGACGCGCCATCGGCCTCTGCTGGGCCGGTGCGGCACGTTACCAGCATGACCGCCGGCGGTCGCTTCTGCCGGAGCTGCTGACTCCGCTGGGCGATGTGCAGGATGTCAGCTGGGTCTCGCTGCAGAAAGATCCAGCACATCTGCCGGA
>JAFEFW010000300.1 GCA_018240405.1 Pseudomonadota bacterium | reverse complement strand
AAGTTGTTGACAACAAGTAGCATGTTGCTCAGCTTGCCATCTCTGCTGACTTCCTCATCCGTTGGCGAAACGGCGACTGGGTACGTGGATTATGGCTGATCCTCGGGAGCGGACCTGCCTGCGCAGTTGGTCGCGCTCCTGCTTCCCGGCGTCCGTTCCAGCATGGCTGCAGTGCCGTTCGCCCGACATGCCGGCAGCTGTGGTTCCCACGGGACGGGCGCCATGACCGGACCAGTGTTCGAGCGTCGGCTGGCGGCCATCCTGATGTGCGACATCGTGGGCTATAGCCGGCTTATGGGCCGCGACGACATCGGCACCCTGCGGACGGTGAAGTCGTACCGCGCCCGTGTGCTGGCGCCGGCGGTTGCCGCCCATCGCGGCCGGATTGTCAATATGCCCGGCGACAGCGTCCTGATGGAGTTCGGTAGCGTTGTGGACGCCGTGCACTGCGCGGTCAGCATCCAGCGCGCTATGCTGGCCGCCAAGAAGGACACGCCCCAGGACCGGCAGATCATGCTGCGGATGGGCGCCAATATTGGCGATGTCATTATTGATGACGGTGCCATCTTTGGCGATGGCGTGAACGTCGCGGCGCGGCTGGAGACGCTGTGCGAGCCGGGAGGCCTCTGCGTGTCACGCGCTGCTTATGAGCAGGTGCATGACAAATTGCCGCTCCCATTCGTTGATCTGGGCGAACGGTCGGTAAAGAACATTGCGCGCCCGGTTGGGGTTTTTGCCTTGTCGGCACAGGCCATTGAAACACTCCCCGAAGATGCGGTTGCGCCGCTGGCGCAGGCCGGGCCGGCCGGTCGTCCGCAACGAAGTAGACTTGGCCGATTAGTTATGGCCACGACAATTGTGGCGGCCATGACAGCCGCATTCGGCGGATGGTGGTGGCTGTACGCACCGGCAGAAAGCCCGGGCGCTGTAGGCACGGGATCTTCGGCAGGACACCCACAAGCCGTAGCCCAGGAACGGCGCCTATCGATCGTTGTGCTGCCATTCGAAAATGTCTCCGGCGATCCCGGCAATGACGTCTATGCCGAGGCCATTACCGAAGACCTGATCACCGACCTGTCTCGCATCGCCGATGCATTCATCATTTCCTCAAACACCAGCTTTACCTTCAAAGGACGGTCGGTGGACGCCAGACAGATCGCCCGCCAGTTGGATGTACGGTTTGCCTTGGTGGGAAAGGTACGGCGCGCCGGGGAAGAGCTTGCGATCAGTGTCAGCCTGATTGATGGCCAGTCGGGGGGCGTGCTGTGGTCCAGCCGATTTGAGCGGACGCGGACCGATATGTTTGCTTTCCAACAGGAAGTAACCAGTCAAATTGCCCGACGGCTGAACCTGGAGTTGAAGCAGGCGGCCAGCGAAAGGGCATCGCGAGGCGGCCCACGCAACCTCGATGCACAGGACTATGCGTTGCGGGCATGGACCGAGATCTGGAACAAGCCGCAGAGCCCTGCCACAAACGCCGCCGGCTTGGCGTTTGCCGACAAGGCCTTGTCAATTGATCCGTTAAACGCCGATGCGTTGGCAAGCCGATCCTACGCCCTCACTCGCATGGCGCAATTCGGCTGGTCCGACCGGTCTCAGAGCGAACTGAGGCGTGAGGCGCTGGCGGCGGGCGAACGGGCCGTCGAGCTGGACCCGAATAACGCCGACGCCCTGTATGCCCTGCAGTACGCCGTTCGTGTGGACGGAGATCCGGACCGGTCGGAGCGGCTACTGCAGACGGCTGTCAATCTGAACCCAAATCATGCGCCGTCGCATGCGGCGCTCGGGCTGCGCCAGATTCTGGCAGGTCATCCGGATCAGGCGCACGCGTTCCTCGCAAAGGCGCTTGCGCTGAGCCCGCTCGATCCGCTGCGTGCGGTTTGGTACCAGCATCTCAGTACCGCCTACCTTCAGCAGGGCGACGATGTGCGTGCGCTGGCCGAGGCACAGGAATCTATTGCGGCAAATCCGGCCTACCCCGGCGGCTATCTGAATGCCGCCGTCGCTCTGGCGGAGCTGGGCCGACGAAAGGAGGCGCTCGCGGCGCTGAAGAAGCATAACGAGCTCAGGCCAGGCTGGACGATCCAGCGTTTGAAGGACTCGGCGACGATCACAGCCAGCCCCGCGTCGGCCAAGGCATCAGAGCGGATTTTTGGCGCGCTGCAGGATCTGGGGATGCCTGAACGGTAGACCGATGATACGTATTGTGACTTGAGGTCGACTCTGTAGCAGCGGCCGAAATGCAGCAGAGCCATGTGCCCGGCTCCGCAAGGTCGAGCACGCGCTACAGCGACAGCGCCCATAAACTCCAAATCAGCCGATCTTGGCGATTGGCGGCCGGGATGGGTAGAGCACGACGCCCTTTGGATCTACCGAGACGCGAGCATCAGGATAAGCGGCCAGGGCGATATCTAAACATTCCAGGAAGTGTTCCTTAAATCGACGGTTTCGTGAAAAGCTAGCGCCGAACTGTGCCGTAATTGCCGGCCAACTCACCGTCGTATTATCGCGTAGAGCGTGCAGCCGGTAAGCGAGCCAGATGTAGATGTCGAGGACCATGGATCGGGGACCAATTGCTCGTAATGACGCCTCGTTAATTGGAACTGGATGCTCGCAAAGCGCTCGATAAAACTGCTCGTCAAGAATGACGCGGTCCTGCCAAAGACTTGGCTGGTCGCCATCCACAAGGCCCGACATGTTAATTTCGGTCTGAACGAAACCGCCATTGCTCCGAACATCGAGGCGCCCGTTGCTCCCGAAGAAAGTTAACCGGCATGTACTGATGCGTTTAGCCTGCTCCTTCACTGCCTGATAGGTCACGCCTCCAATCGACAAACCCATGGATCCCAGCCATACACGCATGGATCTGCCAAGTTCGATTTCTCGTGACTTAGTCTTTACAGCTTCTGTTTGCAGAAAAAGGAGAATGAATCGCGCATATGACCCATAGGGTATCCCTATGTGATTGCCAGCGCGATCACGCCCGCTTTCCAACAGCAGCGTTAGATTGTGCCCCTCGCGACGCCAAATAGTTTCTTTTGGTGTGCGATGCGGAAGGCTTGTAAGTGCGAAGCCCGAATAGGTGAAACCTAGCTGCTCTGCATCATCCGAGAGCACCCTGAAGGCAGTTTCCACGGCTTGGCGTTCCCGAGCGGTCACGGCCTGCCGCCTCGCCTCGTCCACCCCGTGTAGTGTGATCAACCGGTGCACCTCAGCCATACCACAGAGCCGACATCAAAAGTTTCGCTCCGTCAATTTGGATTTTATGGGCGGAGCTATTTGAAGAGTATAGGATCCTAACTATTAGTTCTGTGCCCATAAACTCCACGGGATAACTGCGAGTCGCGCCCATACACTCCACGAAAGCGCCCCCAACCTCCACATCCGGCCTGTGGATATTAACCTTACATCGTGACTATGTTTGCTAACCCCTTGAGTCTGCGACTCGGCGGAATGGGGGATATGGAGTTTATGGGCGGTTGGCCTCGGATTATGAGGCACCCTCCTGATGCCGAGCCTGGGATAGCAACTCTTTTGATATGACCGACCATTCACTGCGGAGAGCGTCCTCGTCTATGCTCTCGAGTGTCCGGAGCGTCCACCAATGGATATTCCTCATACCGACCTTCTGTTACACGGATGGCACAGACTGGTCCGCTGCATTGCCTCGTCAGCCCGGTTCCGCACCGTTGATCATTTCGCCGATGCCGCGGCAACACAGCGGCGTCGTAGGTGCTTGGTCCGCAGCGGTATGTCGCCTTCGTCCTCCTTCATACTGCGTCACCCAGTGATCTGCTTACATGAAAACATGAAAGCGGGCAGTCATGCAGATCGGATTGCTCGCAACTCAGCTGTCAGGGTCGAAGCGAGGTAACCCTTCCTTGGCAAACCAGTCATTAATCGCCTCGACAAGAATGCCTTGAACATGGCGGTCGTTCTGGATCGCATAGAGGTTGAGTTGCTTGATAGCTTCGGGTTCCAACCACGCCACTGCCGCGCGTTTGCCTTGACGAGACGGCGGACGATAGCCATTGGTTGTAGAACGTGGGCGATGAATTGCCTTCTCGGGTGGCCCATCCTGAGAAGGAGCAGGAGGGGCTGCAACGGGCTTAAGAGCAGGTCTATGGTTCAAGCTCGGACGGACCGCCATGTTAAGCCACCTTTCTGCGTACAGGCTTACGTGTTTTCACGTTTTCATGTATGTCTGAAAGCAGGTTTGCGAGCAATCGAGTAACCTCTTCGGATGCCGCTCCGCCTGGCTCAAACTCGGCTGCCGTTCGGCCATCAATCAGGCAATGCTGGAATGCAACCCGCTGTCGAATCACGACAGGCGATACATCACCACCTCGGTCGGCGATTGCCTCCTCTGCCTCGGCCGTCACCCTCGATCTTACTGGAGCAGCGTTGATGATGACCCGCGCTTGCTTGTTTGCTAGCTTACACAAGTCCAGCGTCGCGGAAATGGCTGAGATGTCGAAGGTGGCAGGTCGACAGGGGATAGCAATTATATTCGCCACCCGTGCAGCCTGTAGAGCGGCATGGTCGGCATGGGGCGCG
>JAFEFW010000002.1 GCA_018240405.1 Pseudomonadota bacterium | reverse complement strand
CGGGGTCATTTTGGCAAAGACAGGAACCTCCTCGACCGCCTGGCTGAGTGCGGCATCGTCCATCGCATCGAGTTCGTGGCCCAGGACGATGCGATCCACGCTCAGCCCGACCTGCCGGCAAATCGTTCGGGTGATCACGTCGTTATCGCCGGTCAGAACACGCACGCCGACGCCCGCGCGCGCCAGGCGCCGCAGCGCTTCGTCGACGGACTCCTTCGGCGGGTCGAGGAAGGCGACATAGCCGAGCAGCGTCAGCCCCTGCTCCGCGCTCTCGTCGTAGACGGGGGGCGGATCGGTGAATGCCTTGAACGCCACGGCAACGACACGGAACCCATCGGCATTCAGCTTTGCCATTTCCCGCTTGGCGTCCACCAGATGCCGCGGATCGAGCGTGCCGCCGCTATCACCGAGGACGTAACGGTTGCAGATGCCCAACACCTCCTCGACGGCGCCTTTGGTGATCATCAGATGAACGCCGTCGGGACGGCGAAGGACCACTGACATACGCCGCCGCTGGAAGTCGAAGGGTATCTCGTCGGCTTTCTGGTAGCTGGCAATGTGGCCGGTGTGCTCCGGCCGATTGGCATGCGCCAGCACCGCCTCATCCAGCAGGTTGCGCAGGCCGGACTGATGGTAGCTGTTGAGATAGGCGAATTCGAGGACACGGTCGGATTCCTCGCCCTCGAAATCCAGGTGGTATTGCAGGATGACGCGGTCCTGCGTCAGCGTGCCGGTCTTGTCGGTGCACAACACATCCATTGCGCCAAAGTTTTGAATGGCCGGCAGGCGTTTTACGATCACCCGCTTGCGCGCCATCGCCAGTGCGCCCTTGGCGAGGTTGACCGTAACGATCATCGGCAGCATTTCCGGCGTCAGCCCGACGGCGACGGCGACCGCGAACAGCAGCGCCTCCAGCCAGTCGCCTTTCGTCAGGCCGTTGATCAGGAACACCGCGGGCACCAGCACCGCCATGAAGCGGATCATCAGCCAGGTGAAGCGAGCGACGCCGCGGTCGAAACTGGTTGAGGGCGCCGGCCCGGTGAGGCTCTCCGCCAATTGGCCGAAGGCCGTTGCCTGGCCGGTGCGTAGCACGACGGCGACGCCCGACCCGCTGACCACATGGCTACCCATGAAACAGAGATTGGCGGCCTCAAATGGCTCCACGGGCGAGCCGTCGGGCGGAGCGGACGACTTGTCGACCGGCAGCGCCTCGCCGGTCAGCGCCGCCTGGTTCACATGCAGGATGCGCGCTTCCAGCAGGCGCAGATCGGCAGGCACGATATCGCCGGCCGCAAGGCTGACAATGTCGCCCGGCACCAGCCGGTCGATGGCGATGTCCACGACCTGGCTGCCGCCGCCTTCGGCACGCCGGTGCACCGCCACCCGGGTCTTCACCATGGCGCGCAGCGAAGCGGCAGCGCGGCTGGAGCGGTGCTCCTGCACGAAGGACAGCAGCACGCTGAGCGCAACGATGAAGCAGATGACCAAGGCGGCCCTGGCATCGCCGGTCAGCCAGGAGATCAGCGCCAAGCCCAACAGCAGGGCGTTCAACGGGTTTTTCGCCCGCGCCGCCAGTTCCAGCCAGGCGCTCTGCTCCGCCTCCCGCATCACCTGATTCGGGCCGACGCGCTGGAGGCGCGCGGCCGCCTCGGTCTCGGTCAGGCCGTCACGGCCGGTATCCAGGCGCCGCAGCAGATCCTGTTCCGGCAGCCGCGCGTCCAGGACGATGTCGGCGGCGGGCGCGCCTGCGGTGAGGCCGGTGCTACCAAGGCCCGGGGACACTGGCCGGAGCAGTACCGGCCAGTGCCAACGGGGGCGATCAGCTGGCGTAATCAGGCTCCTCGCGGTCCAGCACGCGGCGCCAGGCATCGAGGTGCAGGCGGGCATCCACCTTCTCGCCCCAGGGGCCGGACCAGCGGCGACGCCCGGAGTCCGCGAGCGCGCGCAGGGGGCGGCCGGTGGACATGGCGGTGACCTGGTACATCGCCGTGCGTTCGGCGATGAAGCACTCGTCGAATGCCTCATGCACCGTCGGACCAACGACGGTGACGCCGTGGCCGCCCATCAGCAGGACCGACTTGTCGCCAAGCGCGGCGGCGAGGCGGTCGCCCTCGGCATGGCTGTCGGCGGGGGCGTCGCCGTGCTGGTCGATGGCGATGCGATCGTTCAGCAGCAGATTGTTGTGGTGGGAGAGTGTGATCTCCGGGTCCGCCAGCATGGACAGCGCGGTGAGGTATTGCGGGTGGACGTGCACGACACAGGTCGCCGCCGGATTCTGCAGGTGGATGCGGCAATGGATGTGGAACGCGACCTTCCGCAGTTCCCCCTTGCCGCGCAGCACGTTGCCGTCGAGGTCACAGACGATCAGGCTGCTGGCAGTGAGTTCCTGGAACAGATAGCCGCGCGGGTTGATCAGGAAGGTCGGTTTCTCGTCCGGCGTTCGCGTCGGCAGCATCAGTGAGTTGTGGTTGCCGATCTGCTCATTCCAGCCGAGGCGGGCGGCGACGCGGAACACGGCGGCCATGTCGCAGCGGAGTTGCCACTCAAGCTGTTCGGCAGTGGTGGAGGAGAGCGATTGAACGACGGCGACCATGCGGGGCTCCGGTAGCTTGCGGCGCGGATGGTGCGATGCCACAGCGCGCTTGCCAAGCGGCGCGTGCGGACATTTCCTGGATTAGTCCGGCGTTATCAGCCGCACCTTCGGGAAGTAGCCGGCATAACGGCGGGCATCGCGGGTCAGCAGGCTGAGCCCCGAAACAGCGGCATGCGCCGCAATATAGAAATTGGCAGCGGTGACGTCCGGACGCCGCCCCGCCTGCGGTATTCCATGAAAGCTCGGCCAGCGACGCAGCGAGCCTTGTAGGAAAGTGCCAGCCGGCGGAACCTGTCGGCGCCCGGATGACGGTTGAGTTCACCGATCGGCAGGAACCCGGATGCGATCTCGGCATAGATATTGGATTTATCACGATATCGTCACGATCGGCAGCCTCGGCGAGGGCGGCTTCCGACCAAGCGTGCCAGTCAGGATCCCGCGTCAGGACATCGATGATGACGTTGGAATCCACAAAGGTCATGGCGCCGGGCTTTAGCCTTCGTCAGCGGACGGGCCTCGCATCAGGGCGACGATCTCATCGGTGGTCATCCTGAAGTCCCCGTGCCCGCGAAGGCTGTCGACCAGTCTTTTGCCGCGGGTCCGGCGGGCACCCTTTGTGGTCGCCTTGACCAGGCGAACAGCGCGGGAGCAAGCATCGATCAGGAACTCAACATCCGTGCCAGGCATAAGCCCCGCGCGTTCTCGAATGTCTTGAGGGATAGTGACCTGACCCTTGGCGGTAATCCGCATTGGCAGTGCCTTTCTTACCAGTAAAGGTAAGACTGTGATGGGCGTGCCACGATATCAGTGTCGGCACTCACCAGCAACCAGAGGAGCAGCACCAGAGGAGCAGCTATGGCCATCGATTACGACAAGATCGACCGGACAGTACTGGCTTGACCTGCAGCTTCAAGAGCGTGCGGGCAGCGCAGACCGATTAAGAAGAGCGTGACCGCAACGCCATTCCTGCCAGTTGCAGATTCATCCGCCGGGCCTCTATCACCGGACAGCGATCCATTACGACCGTAATGCCCGCCGCGCGCGCCTTCACCGCGGCGGACTCATCGATGACCCTGAGTTGCATCCAGACGCTCCTGGCGCCAAGCCGGATCGCGCTATCGACGACAGGAGCGACGAACGCGCTGCGTCGGAAGACATCCACCATGTCGAGCGGAGCCGCCTCATCCAGTGTGGCGACCACGGTACGGCCATGGATCGTGTGGCCTAGATGGTCTGGATTGACCGGCGTGACGTCATAGCCGCATTCCAACAGGAAGCGCATTACGCCGTGCGAGGCTCTGCCGGGATTGGTGGACGCGCCAACCAGGGCAATCCGCCTGGTCGTGCGCAGAAGGTCGGCGACGACGTCGTCGGAAAGACCGTCAATGGTGGAGTAGGGACGAGCGGCAGAGGTCGGTGGCTGCATGGGTGCCTCCGTGGCACGAAAAGGCGGGCGGCGCGCGCGGCTTTGCGTCGCGTTGGCTGCCGGTTGTCCTATCTGTGCTGTCAGGCGTACACGAGTCCGGCCGTGCCACCAACAGCTCGGGCGAACAACTCTAACGCCAGGCTTTCGGTGCCGTTCACGAGGAGTCCCGGCTAACCGCAGCCTACGTGCGGCCTGCTGTGACCGCCGATGCGATCTCTGCCTTCTGAGCAGGACGCGACACTGGCTGATCGACATCCGCCCCCACATCGCGATGGCCGAAGGGTTCGTCAGTGCGGGCTCTTGCACTTGATGCAAGAAGATGAGGTAGGCGACAGACTCAGCTTCAGCTTCACCTCAAAAGCGGTGCGGCAACCCGGTGTGTGCGCACACCTATTATGACGATACCCACCCCGGCGCCCCCGCCCCCAACGGCCCAGCCGGCACATCCCATGCCAGCGGCGCGCGCTCGATTGCCACCGGCGCCCGGACCCGCCGCGCTGGCCCCCAACCGGTCGCCTCCACCGCCGGCGCCAGATCGTCCGACGTCTCTGGCGACAGCGCCGGTTCATCCGCCGCCGGCACAGACGTCAGCAGCGCCGCGATCCGCGCCAGCGACAGCCGGGACGCCGACCCCTGCCCGCTCACCAGCCGCCGGGTCAGACCGCGCAGTGCCGCCGTCGCCATGGCGTAGCCGCAGGCGTGGTCCAGCGCCTGCACCGGCAACGGGAACGGCTTCTCCTTCCCCAGCCGCCGCATGCCGGCGTCTGCAATACCGCTGCTCATCTGCACCAGACTGTCGAAGCCGCGCCGCGTCCGCCACGGGCCGGTCCAGCCGTACGCGTCCAGGCACACATCGACCAGCCCCGGCCGCAGCACCCGCCGCCGCTCCGGCCCCAGACCGAGCCGTTCCAGCGCATCGGACCGGTAGCCGTGCACCAGCACGTCGGCCTCGGCCAGCAGACGCTCAAACACCGCCCGCCCCTCGGCCGATCGCAGGTCCAGCCGAGCGGTGCGCTTGCCCAGGACGACCTCGGGGACAACGCCGGGTTCGTCCCAGTCCGGCGGGTCGATGCGCAGCACTTTGGCACCGAGGCCGGCGAGGAAGCGCGTCGCCACCGGGCCGGCGAGCACGCGGGTCAGATCCAGCACCCGCACGCCGCGCAGCGGGCGGTCGCGCGGCACGGGCCAGACGGACGCGGCTGCGGGGTCTGTCGGCTCGACCCAGGCCAACGGTTCGGCAGCGACAGCGGCACCCTGTGGATGCGCCGCCCATTCGTCCAGTGTGTGCATTGCCGCGGCGCAGCCGCCCTGTGCGACCACCGCCGCCTCGAGTTCCGCCGTCGTCCAACGCTCGACCGCCTGCGCCACAGCGGCCCGGTCCTCCGCCACACCCAGCACCGCGAGCGCCGCGGCCCGGTGGTGCGGGGCGTTGGTATGCAGGCGGATCCAGCCATCCGCAGCAGCGTAGTCGCCAGCGATCGAATCCCAGGCAGGCGGCAGCGCCCAACCCTCGGGTCGGAGCGTCATTCCGAACCAGAAGGAGGCCAGCCGCCGGTCCACATGGACCGCAGGCCACATGTCATGCCGGGCCGCGAGCAGTTCCGCCGCCGCCAGCCCCGCCGCGCCGATCGACCCCGCAGCAAGGTCGGTGACCGCGAACACCGAGGGCAGCGCTCCGGTCCCGGTCTGCGTCACATGCCGCAGCGCGTCCGGCGCGCCGCCCGTCCCGGTCCAGATGGCAGAGAGGAAGGCAGAAAACCCGGCGTCGCTCATGCTGTCCCCCGATCATCCGGCGCGGCACGCCGGCTGGCAAAGCATGGCATTCAATCGGGTGGTTGACACGCCCCCTGTGGATAATCTCAGACTATCGCCCGTTCAGGAGGCAAAACCGCGCTGTTGCGCTTGACCACGACGATTCGCATGCCCATTCCTCCCGCTCCCCAGGCCGGAACGGTCCGGCAGGGCAGTGCGGAGCGTGCCCCTTGACCAGCCTTCCCGATCGCAAGCGTCTCCACGTCATCACCTGGGGCTGCCAGATGAACGTGTATGACAGCGGCCGGATGACGGACGTGCTCGCCCCGCTCGGCTATGCACCAGCCGAAACGCCCAATGGGGCCGACATGGTCATCCTCAACACCTGCCATATCCGCGACAAGGCAGCCGAGAAGGTGTTCTCCGAACTTGGCCGCCTGCGCCGGCTGAAGGAAGCCTCCGGCGGCCATATGATCCTTGCCGTCGCGGGCTGCGTTGCGCAGGCGGAAGGCGCCGAGATTCTCGCCCGTGCACCGTATGTGGACATCGTCCTTGGTCCGCAGACCTATCACCGGTTGCCGGAAATGGTCGCGCGCGCCAGCCGGGCGGGCGGGGCGGTGATTGAGACGGAGTTCCCGGCGGAGGACAAGTTCGACCACCTGCCGGACAGTACCACGCCGCAGGGAGTCACCGCGTTCCTGACCATCCAGGAAGGCTGCGACAAGTTCTGCTCCTTCTGCGTCGTGCCCTATACCCGCGGCGCGGAGCAATCGCGCCCGGCCGCGGCGATCCTGCGCGAAGCCCGGCACCTCGTCGCCCAGGGCGCCCGCGAGATCACCCTGCTCGGCCAGAACGTCAACGCCTGGCACGGCGAGGCGCCGGACGGCTCCACCTGGGGCCTCGGCCGTCTGTTACGGGAACTCGCCAATATCCCGAACCTGCCGCGGCTGCGTTACGCCACGTCCCACCCGCGCGACATGGACGACGACCTGATCGCGGCGCACCGCGACATCCCCGCGCTGATGCCGTTCCTGCACCTGCCAGTGCAGTCCGGATCCGACCGCATCCTGGAGGCGATGAACCGCAAGCATACCGGCACCGACTACCGGCGGATCGTCGACCGCCTGCGCGCAGCGCGACCGGATCTGGCGCTGTCGTCCGACTTCATCGTCGGCCATCCCGGCGAGACCGAGGCGGATTTCGAGGCCACCATGGCCCTCGTGCGAGACGTCAATTTCGCGCAAGCCTACAGCTTCAAGTATTCATCCCGTCCCGGCACCCCTGCCGCCGGCGCGCCCCGCCAGGTGGCGGAGCCCGAGAAGGATCGCCGCCTGCAGGCGTTGCAGGCGTTGCTGCGCGAACAACAGGCCAGCTTCGCCCAGTCCTGCGTTGGCCTGACCATGCCAGTATTGTTCACCGGGCCCGGCCGGCACCCTGGCCAAGTCGTCGGACGGTCACCATTTCTTCATCCCGTCCATCTGCAAGGTCATGCTGACCTGATCGGCAATGAAGTCTTGGTCCGAATCGTTGCGGCTCATCCAAACTCCCTCGCAGGAACTCTAGTCCAGGAGAGACTGATCGCTTGACGCATCTGGCATCGCCCCCTGGGGCATCCCCGGCAGTCACCGGCACTGCAGCCGGCTCTGGCGGCAGGGCCATCACCCTGCAGTTCAATGACAACACATTGCTGCCGCTGCTTCTGGGGGATCACGACCGGCACCTCGTCCGGATCGAACAGGCGCTGGGCGTGCGATTGTCCTGCCGCGGGAACCGCATTGCCATTGCCGGGCCGGAGGAGCGCGTCAACGTTGTACAGGACCTGCTGCAGGGCCTCTGGCGCAAGCTGGAACGTGGTGAGAGCGTCGGCAAACCCGAGATAGAGGCCGCCATCCGCATGGCTGACGCCGACAGCGATCCGCGCCTGCCGCTGTCCGACGTGCCGGCCATCCGCACGCGTCGCGGCGCTGTCGGCCCGCGCAGTCCGGGTCAGGTCGCCTACATGGAGGCACTGGCGTCGCATGAGATGGTGTTCGGCGTCGGTCCGGCCGGTACCGGGAAGACCTACCTCGCCGTAGCGCAGGCGGTCGCCATGCTGCAGGCCGGCAAAGTCGATCGCATCGTCCTCTCCCGCCCGGCGGTCGAGGCCGGCGAACGCCTCGGCTTCCTGCCCGGCGACTTGAAGGAGAAGATCGACCCCTATCTGCGGCCGCTCTACGACGCGCTGCACGACATGATGCCCGCAGACCAGGTCATCCGCCGCATGACCAACGGCGAGATCGAAGTTGCCCCCCTCGCCTTCATGCGCGGGCGCACATTGGCGCATTGCTATGCCATCCTGGACGAGGCGCAGAACACCACGCCGATGCAGATGAAGATGTTCCTGACGCGCATGGGCGAAGGCACCCGCATGGTCATCACCGGCGATCTCAGCCAGGTGGATCTGCCCTACGGGGTCCGATCCGGACTGCGCGACGCGCTGGATACGCTGGAGGGACTCCAGGGTATCGGGGTCGTCCGCTTTGAACAGCGCGATGTTGTGCGGCATCCCCTGGTGGCACGAATCGTTGGCGCGTATGATGCCCGTGAAGCCGCGCAGCGGGAGGCTGCTCAATGGGACGCAACCCAGAGAGCAGAGCCACGCCGTGGGTCTCGCGCCGAACGGGATCGCCCGGCGGTGGATGAACGAATGACGAGCGATGGAACCTCGAAGTAGACGGCCCGACCCTGACGACATCGATCTGATCATCACCGACCCGGCCTGGCGCCGGTTGGTCCCACGGGTCGAGGACATTGTCAGGCGGGCTGCCAAAGCCGCGGGCATGCAGGGCACAATTGTGCTCGCCGACAACCGCATGGTTCGGCGGCTCAACGCTGCGCATCGCGGCAAGAACAAGCCGACCAACGTGCTGACCTACGAGGAACCGGCCGCCGAGGCGATCCTGGCGCTGGGCGTGGTCCGCACCGAGGCGCAGGCGCAAAAGCGCCGCCCGGCCCACCATCTCGCGCACCTGATCGTTCACGCCGCCCTGCATCTGCAGGGCGAGGATCATGAGCATCCGGGCGATGCACGGCGCATGGAAATGGCAGAGTCCCGCATCCTCGGCAGCATCGGCGTGCCGAATCCCTGGAAACGCGCATGAGCGGACAGAGGGGTACCCTGCTCGGCCGCATCGGCGTGCTGCTGGGCCGCCGGCAGGCGGAACATTCATTGCGCGATTCGATTGCTGAACTGGTGCAGGAGGCCGCCGAGGCACAGCACAGCCCCGGAGAGCAGCCGGAACTCGACCGGCATGAGCGGCTGTTGATTGCTAATGTATTGCGCCTGCGGGAGACCACGGCCGACGACGTAATGGTACCGCGCGCCGACATCGTCGCCATCCGGGCCGACGTCACGCTGCAGCAGGCGATCGAACTGATCCGGGCAGACGGGCATTCGCGCCTGCCGGTGTATCGTGATCAGTTGGACGACGTGATCGGCATGGTTCACGTCAAGGACGTGTTCGCCTATGTCGGCCGGCCGGAGGAGTTTTCGATCGAAGCGATCATGCGCAAGCCGCTACTGGTTGCGCCGCAGATTCCCGTGCTGGATCTGCTGCTGCAGATGCGCCAGCAGCGCGTGCACATGGCGTTGGTGGTCGATGAATATGGTGGCATCGACGGGCTGGTGACGATCGAGGACCTGGTCGAGACCATCACCGGCGACATCGCGGATGAGCACGACGATCCGGAAGCGCCCATGATGACGGAGCGGCAGGATGGCGCGATCGATCTGAACGCGCGGCTGTCGATCGAGGATTTTGAGGACAAGGTCGGCCCGATCCTGACCGAGGATGAGCGCGACGCCGATATCGACACGGTTGGCGGCCTGGTATTCACCCTCGCCGGGCGCGTACCGGCCCGGGGTGAGGTCATCAGCCATCCGTCCGGCATCGAGTTCCGTATTCTGGACGCCGACCCGCGCCGTATCCGGCGCCTTCGGGCGCGACGAGTGGAAGCGGCCGCGGCCTGAAAATCCAGCCTCCCTAGGGCTCGAATGGTATCACGCCCGCTTCTGGCAGCCGGGCCAGAATAGCGACAGCAGTCTCCGCCAGCACCGGATGCACCCAATCGGGCGCCACATCGGCGAGCGGCGCCATGACGAAGCGGCGAAGATGCGCCCTCGGATGCGGCAGGATTGGATCGGGCGCGTCCCGGACTAACCCGCCGATGGCGACAATGTCGAGATCCAGGGTGCGCGCGGCATTTGTCGAGCTGCGCCGGCGGCCATGGGCTGACTCGATGTCCATGAGCTGGGCGAGGAGCCAGGCGGGATCCACACCATCTTTGGAATCAACCGTTAGTGCCGCAACGGCGTTGATGTAGTCGGGTTGATCGGAAGCTGGTACCGGCGCGCTGCGGTACCAGCGGGATATGCGCGCGACCCGCAGGTTCGGCAACGAATCCAGCTGACGCACGGCCTCGCGGAGAGTGCTGAGCGGCGGCCGGCCATCGTTGCCGGGCAGGTTCGCGCCTAATGCGACAAAAACGTCATCTTTCATGACGGGAGTCGGACCATTTCGGCTTTCATAAAATTGTTTCATGGGTATAGTGAGGGGTTACCAGAGACTTCACGCTTCATCGAGCACCGGATTCGGAAACCGGATTTCTATCCCACGTACGAATATAACAAGGTTGAGCCAATGCCATTTCTCCCGAATGAGCGGGTGGCGCTGTTCATAGACGGCGCAAATCTTTACTCCGCATCGCGGAACCTCGGCTTCGATGTCGATTACCGCAACCTGCTAGAGTATTTCAGGAAACGAGCTCGCGTTTTGCGTGCATATTACTATTCAGCGGTTCTTGAAACTGAAGAATACTCTCCGCTGAAACCTCTGACCGACTGGCTGGCTTATAACGGCTACGCCCTGGTGACGAAGCCGGCGAAGGAATTCACCGACGCGACGGGTCGCCGGCGGGTCAAAGGCAATATGGATATCGAGGTCGCGGTCGACATGCTGGAACTCGCCGACAAAATTGATCACGCTGTCTTGTTCAGCGGCGACTCGGACTTCCGCCGGCTGGTCGAAGCCGTACAGCGCAAGGGCGTGCGCGTGTCGGTGGTGTCATCCGTTCGCACCAGCCCGCCCATGGTCGCCGATGACCTGCGCCGGCAAGCCGACAACTTCCTGGAGTTGGCGGAGATCGCCCAGGAGTTCACCCGCCGACAGACGGAGCCGCGCACCCGCAACGCCGGGGTGCGCAGCACGCCGGCTGAACCCTACGCCGACCCGCACGACGCCGCTTGAGCGAGTCGCAGCCGGCCCTGCCGGCGCCAGACTGCCCGCTGTGCGACCGGCTGGTTGGGTACCGTCAAAATAACCAGGCTGCTCATCCGGCCTGGTACAATGGTGCTGTGCCGAGCTTCGGATCGCTGGACGCGACGTTGCTTGTTGTTGGCCTGGCCCCAGGCGTGCGCGGGGCGAACCGTACCGGCCGTCCATTCACGGGTGATTACGCCGGTGTGCTGCTCTACCAGACGCTGTTGAAGTTCGGCCGCGCAACAGGCAACTATGGCGCCGACCCGGCGGACGGGATGGCGCTCGTCGATACGCGGGTCACCAACGCCGTTCGCTGCGTGCCACTGGCAAACCTGCCGACTCCGGCAGAGATCAGCACGTGCAATCGCTTCCTGATGGCCGAACTGGCGGCGATGCCGCGGCTGCGCGCGATCCTCGCCTTGGGTGGGGTGGCGCATAAGGCGGTGCTGCGCGCCCGAGGCCTGCGGGCGAGCCACGTGCCATTCCAGCACGGTGTCCTGCACCGCCTGGCAGACGGGCTTGTGCTGGCCGATAGCTACCACGTCTCCCGCCTCAACACGAACACCGGGCGGCTGACGACGGCAATGTTCGAAACGGTGGTCGGCGACATCCTGAAGGCGATCACGTAGCAGGACGCGCACGACTTGATCTCATGCGCGAAACCGCCTGACGCACTGGGAACCGTGACGACCGAAATGGGCGCTGCCTTCGACAGGCGCCCCGGCGCTACACCGCCGCAGCCAGGGCCTGATCAATCGCCTTGGTCAACGCCGCCCCATTTGGCTCATCCGATGATCCGAACGTTCCGAGGATCCGGCCGTCGCGCCCGATCAGAACCTTGTTGAAGTTCCAGTTGGGATGCCAGAGACGCTGGCTGTTGACCCAGGCATAGAATGGCGCCGCCTGTGCCCCGCGGACATGCGCCAGACCGGTCATCGGAAAGTCAATGCCGAAGCGGGTCTCACAGAAATCCTTCACCGTCTTGTTGTCGGCCGATTCCTGGTTGAAGTCCTGGCTTGGCACGCCGATCACCACCAGACCGGCTGACTTGCGGGCGTCGTAAAGCTTTTGCAGCGCCTCATACTGGTACGTGTAGCCGCAGAAACTGGCGGTATTAGCCACCAGCAGCACACGACCTTTGAAGGCGGCGAAATCAATCGTGCCGCCTTCGATGCCCGGAAAGCTGAAGTCCCAGGCCAGTTTGTCCTTGTCCGCCGCCATGACCCCGGTCCCTCCTGTCCATACCAGTGCCGATGCCGCAAGCAGCATGCGACGAGTCGGTTCAGCCATAACGCTCCTCCAGCCACGGATCGCCGTTGTTATGATAGCCGCGCACCTCCCAGAACCCGGGATGGTCGCTGATGGTGAAATGGATGCGGCGCAGCCACTTCGCCGACTTCCACAGGTACAGCCGCGGCACCAGCATGCGCACCGGACCACCATGTTCGCGGGAGATTGGCTGGCCTTCCCATTGATGCACAAGGAACACGTCGGGCTGGTCGAACTGCTCGAGCCGGATGTTGGTCGTGTAGCCGTCATAGGCCGTGAAGATGACGTGCTTCACCTCCGGCTTCGGTTGTACGACCGCCAGCAGGTCCCGCGCCGCCACGCCCTTCCAGTGATTGTCGTAGCGGGACCACTGCGTCACGCAGTGCATGTCGGAAACGCTCTCGGTCTGCGGCAGCGCCATGAACTCGCTGAGGTTTAGACTCAGGCGGTTCTCCACCGCGCCATCCACGTCCAGGCGGAACTTCTGCTCCGTCACCTGCGGTTGTGCGCCGAGATCGAGGACTGGCCAGTCACGGACAAGGCGCTGGCCGGGCGGCAGACGCTCACGGGTAGGATCGGCCGAGGTGCCGGTCAACAGGCGGCCCTCACGCGCCCAATCCTGCTTGCGCTCGATCAGCTTGTCCCGGACCGCACCGGTGATGGGGATATCGTCGTCTGCCATGCCGCCTCGCGTTGTTGCGAACGGCCTTTAGACTGGCGGTTCCGGCGGATGTTACAAGGGCAGCACACGGTCCAGCACGCGGCGCAGCCTCGGCCGCGACACGTGCTCGGGGCTCGGCACAGGTGCCGCCGTCACGACAGGCGCCCACATCGACGCACCGGCCAGATGCCAATGCGTGCCACCCTGCTGGCTCAGGCATACCGCGTTGTGGCACCGCCGGCAGAGCAGGTCTCCTTGCCCTGGCATCATCGCATGTGCACGGATCACGCCTATGGCGGCGCCGGCGTGGATCTGTTCATAACTTTCGCGCAAGAGATTGCCGATGACATGCTGCCGCCCGTAGTCCATGCAGCACAGCAGAACATCGCCATTGGGCAGCAGCATGTTGTGGTCAAAGAACGGCGTAGACCCGCACAGCAGCGCCTGGTCGTGGCGCACCGCCCGCAGCAGAGCTCCCGGCTGAAAGGCGGATCGGTCGAGGTTCTCGGCGCGCGAGATGCCCGCGAATGGCGCCAGCTTCTCCGGCAGCAGATCGCGCAGCGGCGCGGCCACGGATCCATCCGCGCTCATGGTCATGAACCCAAGACCGGGGCCGAGCTGCGCGTCGCGGAACCCGAGGAAGCGTCGTAATGCCTCGCGATAGGTCTCGCTGGGCTTCCAGCCGGTCATGTGTCCGTCAGCATCCGGCAGGTGGATAACCCAGGGCGTCTCGGGTGTAATGCGCTCGCCATACCGGTGGATCAGCATGGTCGCGTCGTCCGGGTTCATTCCCTGCAGCGTGGTGTACAATGCAACCGCCCGCCCCTGCTCGAACGCCGCAACGACCATCGATGTCGCGTCCGGGTTCAGCCAAGGTTCCGCCATACCGGAGAAGTCGAGACGCACATGCCGTGGCACTCGCCCAAGGATCATGCGGAAGGCCTCGGGCGTCAGCGAGCGCGCATCGCCCTTCGGATAGGACTTTACCAGCCGGTCTTGCGGACAGAAGCGACAGGCCATCGCGCAGCCTAGATGGGTGGTGATTTCGAGCGTCGGCATTGGGCCAATCTGGCCGGAGGGGCCTTAACAAGCGGTTAAGCCGTTGCTGCTGAAATGACCGCCACCAACGCAAGGGCGTAGTCCTGGACAGAGGGCGCCGTTTCCGGCCCCGGCGGTTATGCCGGCCGGTGGGCCTCAAACATGATCGCCTGCAACGGCAAGGTGGCTGATAAGCCACCATATTCGCGCTGCCACGCCGCAACGATCCGGTCGCGGACACTGGCATGCGCAGCCGGATCGCGCTCCTGGATCTGGCCAAACAGGGGTGTGCCGAAAACGAACCCTGTGGCGAAAGCGACAAGGTCGGCAACCGGCCGATCGATCCGCAGCACGGTCGCGCTGATGATTCGAAAGCCGGCCTCGATCAGCGCCTCCTTGATCGGATCAATGGCGCTGTAGCCATACGGCACCCCAAGGAAGCGGGGCGGGTTGTCGGGAAACGCTTCGCCAGCCACGCGGTGAGCGATGCCGGCATAGTGGTTATACCGATGCGAATCCCACACGCTGAACAGATAGCGCCCACCAGGCCTCAGCACCCGGAGCGCCTCGCGATAGCCGCGCGCCTTGTCGGGATAGAACATGACGCCGAACTGGCACACGACGGTGTCGAAGGACTGATCCGGGAACGGCAGGTCGGTGCCATCAGCTGGGCGGAACGTGATTCGTCCACAGCCCTCCAGCTTCGATTCTGCCACAGCCAGCATGGCTGGGTTCAGATCGGTCGCGGTGATCGCGGTGCCTGCTGGCAAGGCATCATGGAGTGCCCGGGTGACGATGCCGGTGCCGGCTGCGGTTTCCAGCAGCCTCTCACCACCGGCCGCAACGGCACGGCGCGCCATGTCGGCGGCGGCGTCAACAAAGATGACCGGCCCGAGATACTGGTGGTAATACTCCGGGACACTGCCCGTGAAGGCTGCGATGGCATCGCTCAAAGCCATACCTCCCCGTGTTGGACCCGCCGTCAGGTCGTCGTCACGGACATCGTAACCGGATTGGGCGGCCGACCGTGCATCACGGCGCCAGGAGCGCGCAACGAAACTTCGGTGACGCTTTGCTACGAGGCCATGGGGGATACGGCTGTTCGCCCAGCCCGGACATCGATCGCCGCTGTGCCGGCCGGCGCGGCGTTGCCCGCTCGCGGCGCGGGTCGCCGTCCCGTTCCGTGATTGACCGGGACGCGCGGCAGGACCAAAGATAGCCCGTCATGATCCTGCTTATCGACAACTACGACAGCTTCACCTTCAACCTTTACCACGTCCTGGGGGAGGCGGCGCTGCGTAGTGGCCCCTATCACTGCGACGTTTGGCGTAACGATAAGCTGTCTGTGGAACAGGCCCTGGCGATGCAGCCCGAGGCGATCATTCTCTCACCCGGTCCCTGCACGCCAAATGAGGCCGGGATCTGCCTCGACCTGATCACCGCAGCTGCCGGCAAGGTGCCGATTCTTGGCGTTTGTCTGGGCCACCAATCCATTGGCCAAGCGTTCGGCGGCAATGTCATCCGCGCGCCGGAACCGAAGCACGGCAAGGTCTCCGCCATTACTCATACGGCGACCGATATTCTCGCCGGCATCCCCTCCCCGTTCACCGCCACCCGCTATCACTCGCTGATCGTCGAGCGTGCGAGCCTGCCTGACTGCCTTGTGGCGACGGCATGGACCGAGGACGGGCTGATCATGGCGATGAAGCACCGCACGCTGCCCGTCTGGGGCGTGCAGTTCCACCCCGAGAGCATCGCCAGCGAGCATGGCCACACGCTTCTGGCCAATTTCCTCGCGCTCGCCCGCGGCTCCAACAACCCGGCGCAGGCTGCCTGACACCTCAATGTCCAACAACCTGAAATCCGTCATCGCCCGCCTTGCCGCGGGCGAAACCCTGTCCGACGACCAGGCCGAGGCCGCCTTCGACATCATTATGTCCGGCGAAGCGACACCGGCGCAGATCGGCGCGTTGCTGATGGCCATGCGCCTGCGCGGTGAGACGGTCGCGGAGATCACCGGCGCGGTGCGTGCCATGCGCAGTCGCATGACAGCGGTTGAGGCACCCGACGATGCGATCGATGTCTGTGGCACCGGCGGCGACGGCGCGGGCACGTTGAACGTTTCTACCGCCGTCACGTTCGTGGTTGCCGGCTGCGGTGTGAAAGTCGCCAAGCATGGCAACCGCGCGCTGTCCTCACGCACTGGTGGCGCCGACGTGCTGGCGGAACTCGGCGTCAACCTCGACGTGCCGCTCGAGAAATTGTCGGCGGTGCTGGCCGAGGCCGGGTGCGTCTTCCTGTTTGCACCCCGCCACCATCCATCAATGCGCCATGCCGCTGGACCGCGGGTCGAACTCGCCACCCGCACCATCTTCAACCTGCTCGGCCCATTGGCCAATCCCGCGCGCGTACGCCGGCAACTCACCGGCGTGTTTTCCCCCGACTGGACGCTGCCGATGGCCGAAACCCTGGCGGCGCTCGGCCACAGTTCGGCCTGGCTGGTGCACGGGCAGGGTTTGGACGAGTTGACCGTTGCTGGTCCCAATCACGTGACGGCGCTGCGTGACGGCAGCATCAGCAGCTTCACCATTGACGCCGCCGATGCGGGACTGGACCGCGCGCCGGTGTCCGCCATCAAGGGTGGAGAGGCGGCGCAGAATGCGGCCGCCCTGCGCGCGTTGCTGGAGAACCGCAACGACGCGGCGGCCCGACCATACCGTGACACCGTGCTGCTCAACAGCGCCGCTGCGCTGATCGTCGCCGGCAAGGCGGGCGACATGCGAGAGGGTGTTGATCTGGCCAGCCGTTCACTTGCATCCGGGGCCGCGCTTGCCGCGTTGGAGACGCTGCGGCGCGTGTGCGCCGCCTGACACCGGGAGAGAAGATGCCGGACACTGCCCCTGTTATCCCGGACGTGCTGGCCGGCATCTGTGCCGACAAGCGCGCCGAGGTCGCTGCTGCGAAGGCTAAACGCAGCATAGAATCGCTGCGCAGCGATATCTCATCACGCGAGAACCCGCCGCGGGGGTTCGGCTTTGCCCTGAAGGAGGCCGCTGCGGCAGGCCGCTATGCGCTGATTGCCGAGATCAAGAAGGCGTCGCCGTCGGCTGGGCTGATCCGGCCTGACTTTGATCCGGTCGCGCTCGCCTTTGCCTACCAGAACGCCGGCGCGACCTGTCTGTCGATCCTGACGGAGCGGCAGCACTTTCAGGGCGATCCGGCGCATCTGAAGGCGGTGCGCTCCGCGGTGCCGCTGCCGATTCTGCGCAAGGATTTCATGCTTGACCCATGGCAGGTCTACGAAAGCCGGCTGATCGGCGCCGACTGCATCCTGCTGATCATGGCCGCATTGTCAGACAATCAAGCGCGCGAACTGGAGCAAGTAGCGCGCAGCATTGACCTGGACGTGCTGGTGGAAGTGCATGACCGCGAGGAGCTTGACCGCGCGCTGCTGCTGGAGACCTCGCTGATTGGCATCAACAACCGCAACCTTAAGACTTTGGTTACGGACCTGAAGACGACGGAGGACCTTGCGCCACTGGTGCCGCCTGACCGGTTCCTGATCGCGGAAAGCGGCATCCGCAGCAACGGCGACCTTCAGCGCCTGTCCGCGATCGGTCCGCAGGGCTTCCTGGTTGGCGAAAGCCTGATGCGCCAGCCGGACGTTTACGAGGCAACCCGCACGCTGCTCGGCGACCGGGCGCCCTGACATGAGTGGCTTTACCCACTTCGACCAGGCGGGCAATGCGGCGATGGTGGATGTCTCGGACAAGCCGGCCACCGACCGCACTGCCACCGCCCGCGTTACCGTAGTCATGGCGCCGAGCACCCTGGCGATGATCCAGGAGGGCAGTGCCAAGAAGGGTGATGTACTAGGCGTGGCGCGTCTGGCCGGGATCATGGCGGCGAAGCGCACAGCGGACCTCATCCCGCTCTGCCACCCGTTGCCGATCACGTCGGTGAAGCTCGATCTGCAAGCTGACCCCGCTGCGCACGCGGTGGAGATCACCGCGACGGTCCGCACGACGGGGCAGACGGGTGTGGAGATGGAGGCGCTGACCGCCGCCAGCATCGCCGCTCTGACGGTCTACGACATGTGCAAAGCGGTCGACCGGGGCATGCGGATCGACGGGTTGCGAGTTACCCACAAGGCGGGTGGTAAATCGGGAGAGTTCTCGCAGGCGTAGCAGCAGAGGCGCAGCGCGGCGCCCAGCCGCCCTGGCTGCGTGCGAAAGCGGATAACACAACGCCCGGATGGAGCAACCATCCGGGCGTTGTGCGTTCAAGCCGGCACTGGATCCGCCTCCAGAGACGGCGGATCAAGCCTTGTTCAGGCCGCCTTTCGATCAGGGTAGGCCAGCACGTCGCTGAGCTCCACTTCCAGCATGGCCATGCGGGCTGGCCGCGGCAGCGTCAGCATGGCATCGCCGTCAGTCCAGCGGCGCAGGTCCGGACCGTCGCGCTCAATGCTCCACCAACCGTCGTGCAGCGCCGGGCCATCGAGCGAGATGTCCTCGACCGAACTTCCCTGGCGCAGCCGCAGCCGGGCGATTCGAACACCCAGTTGGCGGGTGTCCTCCATCCAAGGGCGGCTATCGATCGGCAGCGCATTCCGCGACATCACCCGCACCACGGCACTGCCATCCGGCAGCGGAAAGACGTAACGTGAACCGGTGCGCGACACAGCGTCCACCCGAGCACCATCGATTGTCAGATGGAGGTCAGGATCGGCAACGACGGGCTGCGACGGAACCTGCTGGCCCTTAGTTTGCGCGCGTTCCACCAAGCGCTGCCAGACCGGCTGAACGCTCTGCTCATCGGTCACGAACGGCATGCAGGAGGCGTTTTCACGCGCCCGGTAGCCGGACTGCTCATCCAGCGTCGGATGCAGTTCAACCTGCACGCCGCCATTGGCGAAGAAGCCGCGGTCGCCGGCATCAAGGTAGCTTTCTACCGGCAGGCCGGACGCCAGCAGCACGTCATGCGTGTCGAGCTCAACATGAAAATACTCTACTTCCGGCTGGTGGGGTTCCAGCAGGACCGAAGCACCGTTCACCAGCTGGCGCACGGGGATCAGCTTGCCGTCAACCAGCACAGCGTGATCCGGGGAGAGCAGGACGTCACGCGCCGGCACGCCATCGGCGAAGGCAGCGCGGCAGACCCGCACCGGCGCGATACGGCCAGCGAACACATGGCGGCTGGCCTTGACCACGCGGCGGCCGAGCCACTTGACAGGGCGGGCAGCGCCGGATGCGGTCAGCACCATGTCGCCGGCCTGCAGCGTCTCCACGGCGCGTTCGCCATCGGGCGTGGACAGCAGCGTGCCACGAACGAAACAGCTCAGATACGCAAACGTCTGCTGCGCGCTCGTCACATACTGGTTGTTGAGCGGGCCGGGGTCAGTGGAGATGCTGGCCGTCATGCGCTTCGTGCCCTCGGCGTCGGACAGAAGCGACGCGAGGTTGCTGCACGGGGCCGTCCAGGTAATCGTGTGGTTAACGTTATCGACGGTGGCGACCGTACCGGTGACGGTCATCTTCTTACCACCACCGAAGCCGAGAATGACGGAGAACGTGTCCCCGGCGTTGATGGTCGCCGACGGAGAAAATGAAGCGACGCCACTGACATCGAACGTCGTGGTCGCTTCGATGCCATCGACCCAGTTATTAACGCCGGCAATGTTGGTGATCGTCGCACTCGTGAACGCATTTGCCATCGTTTATCCCCGTTCAACCCCGCCAATTAACCTGTCGCTCCGCGCCATCTTCAGCGCGACCCGATATATCAAGACGCCGGACCTGCCGCTGCCCGGGCCAACTGGCTCCCGCAGGCAGACACTGTCCAGCACGGTCCCGACGGACAGCGCTGCCGATCGATGCTTGGTCGCGTACACCGCTGTCCAAGACGTTGGAACCTGACCATGGCGCATGATGCAACGCTTAACCGTAGCGCCCCAATAACCTGCTTCCTTGCAGATTTGCAATCCATTTCAAGCATGCTCGTCGCAAAATGGCATAATGCATACAGCAATATTCTCCAACTGCGCACCATTTGATACAGGCAATATTCCGTGCCAGTCAGACCAGGGGCGCCCGACGCCTCCAACAAAGGCCGTTGGACAAGAAGCGTAAGAATCGGTCGCGTGGCGCTACGTCAGCGTCAGGCCGTTACTTTGTGCCAATCGTCAGGACGGCCCGGGTATGGCGGGCGATCATGCGTTCCTCATCCGTGGGGATCACCCAGACGGAGACGGGAGAGCCAGCAGCGCTGATCCGGTGCCTGCCGGCCTCATTAGCGCCCTCGTCGGGGACGACGCCAAGCCAGGCACAGCCACGCATGACCTCCAGCCGGGTTGCCGCGTCGTTTTCGCCAATGCCGGCAGTAAATACGATGCCATCGATCCCGCCCATTGCCGCGGCAAGGGACCCGGCTTCGCGTACGATCCGGTGCACGAACAGCGCGATCGCCTCCTTCGCCTCCGGGGCGGCCGAGGACCGCAAAGTGCGCATATCCGACGAGATTCCGCCTGAGACACCAAGCAGGCCGGATTTGCGGTAGATCAATGCTTCGATGCCGCGGGCATCCAGGCCTTCGCTGTCCATCAGGTAGATCAGGACGCCCGGATCGATGGACCCGCAGCGCGTGCCCATCAGCAGGCCCTCGACAGCCGTGAACCCCATCGTGCTGGCGATGCTGCGACCGGCGTGCATAGCGCACAGCGACGCACCGTTGCCCAGGTGTCCGACGACAACCCGTCCCGCCGCGAGTCCTGGCGCGACCTCCGACAGGCGGCTCGCGATATACTCGTAAGACAGTCCGTGGAACCCGTATCGCCGGACGCCCTGCTCGAAGTACGACCGCGGCAGGCCGAAGGCCTGCACCACCGGCGGTTGGGACCGGTGAAACGCAGTGTCGAAGCACGCCACTTGCGGCAGGTTCGGCGCATGCGCTGCAATCGCCCTGATCGGTGCCAGGTTATGCGGCTGATGCAGTGGCGCCAGCGGCACCAGCTTGTCGAGGTCCGCCAGGACCGCATCCGTTACCCGGACCGGTGCGGCATAGTTTATCCCGCCGTGCACGACACGATGGCCGACGGCAGCGATCCTGTCACCGCCCAGCAGCGTATTGATCGTTCCGATCAGTTCGCGCGTCGCCGCCTCGTGGTTCAGCCCGTCCGCCGGCCAGCTATGCTCCGCCACCACCTTACCCTCGGAGTCGCGCGCCTTCAGGACCGGCGCAACACCGATGGCCTCGATCTGGCCACGAAACCGGGCCGGCGCGTCCGCCAGATCGTGGATGGCGAACTTGATGCTGGAGGAGCCGGCATTCAGGACGACGACAAACTCGGTCACGGCGTGCTCACGCGACGATGTTGGCGCCACCGTCGACATAGACCGTGCCGCCGGTGATCCGATGGGCGAACGGGGTCGCCAGGTAGGCACAGGTGTAACCGACATCCATGATGTCAACCAATTCGCCGATCGGCGATTTCGCCGCAGCCTCGTTCAGCAGCAGTTCGAAATCCTTCAGCCCCGACGCGGCCCGGGTCTTCAGCGGTCCCGGGGAAATGGCATGCACACGGATGCCCTGCGGACCAAGCTCGTAAGCCAAATAGCGACAGGCTGCCTCCAGCGCCGCCTTGACCGGCCCCATCACATTATAGTTCGGCACCACGCGGTTGGCACCATAGTAGCTCATGGCGAACATCGTGCCGCCACGGGTCATCAACGGCGCTGCCAGCTTCGCCATCCGGACGAAGGAATGGCACGACACATCCATTGCTTTGGCGAACCCATCGGCGGAGCAGTTCAGCAATCCGCCCTGCAGATCGTCCTTTGGTGCAAAGGCGATCGAGTGGACCAGGATGTCGAGCTGGCCCCACCGCGTGCGGATCCTGTCGAACACCGCCTCCAATTGGCCCGGTACCGACACGTCGAGCGGCGCGGTTATGGTGGCGCCCAGCTCCTTCGCCAATGGCTCGACATGCGGCTGCGCCCGGTCGTTCAGCCAGGTCATGGCAAGCTCTGCCCCGACCGCGGCGAATGCCTTGGCACAGCCATAGGCGATGGACTGGTCGTTGGCGACGCCGACGATCAGCGCCTTCTGACCGCTCAGCACCGGCCGGACAGTTTCGCTCATACCGGTCAATCCCCCATGATCGACGCGCTCGCCCGGCGCGCCTCGGCCACCAGCGCCGCCACGGCGCAGGACGCCAGCCGCGTCACCAGCGTGTCCGCCCGGCTTGTCAGCACGATCGGCACCCGCGCCCCAAGCACGATGCCGGCCGCGTCGGCGCCGGCGAGAAAGGACAGGCTCTTCGCCAGCATGTTGCCTGCCTCCAGGTCCGGCACGACAAGCACATTGGCATGGCCAGCCACTTTCGACACGATGCCCTTGATGGCCGCGGCCTCCACGCTGATGGCGTTGTCCAGGGCCAGCGGACCGTCGAGCAGGCCACCCTTGATCTGCCCGCGCTCCGCCATCTTGCACAGCGCCGCCGCCTCGACCGTTGAGGGCACTTTCGACGTCACTGTCTCCATCGCGCTAAGGATGGCGACGCGCACCTCGGGGAAGCCGATGGCGTGCGCGAGGTCGATCGCATTCTGGATGATGTCCACCTTCTCATCGAGCGTCGGCGCGATGTTGACGGCGGCGTCCGTGATGATCAGTGGATCGGCGTGGTTCGGCACGTCCATGATAAAGCAGTGGCTGATGCGGCGTCCGGTACGGATGCCGTCCGTCTTCGAAACGACGGCGGCCATCAGCTCATCGGTGTGCAGGCTGCCCTTCATCAGCGCCTCGGCGGCGCCACAACGCACCTGCTCGACCGCCTTCGCCGCCGAATCATGGCTGTGCTCCGCGGCGACGATGGGCATCCCGTTGATGTCAAGGTTCCAGCGCGCGGCGACGTCCCTGATCCGGTCCGGCGGCCCTACCAGGATCGGCGCGATCAGCCCGAGCTTTGCCGCCTCAACGGCGCTTTCCAGTGAGACCTGATCGCAGGGATGCGCGATGGCCATGCGAGTCACGGGCAGGGCCTGCGCAGCTTCCACCAGGCGGGCGTACTTCTCATGCCGCGGAGCAGCCGGCAGCACGGGGCGATCGTCAGGCATTCTACTTCGCTTTCCGACCCGGCGTCCGGTTCCGGCGGACGGATGGCGCGGGCGCTGCCGTCCTGATCGGAGCTGACGTGCCGCGGGCCTGTTGTACGGTTTTTTCGCCGGATGGCGTTGGCCGGCCGGCCGGTGCCGCCGCGCCCGGGGGACCGGTTTCTGGCGCGGGCCGTACCGGGATCGATGGCGCCGGGCCGGACTGTGCGGTCGCCAGCGGCGCCATCTCCGGCGCAGCGGCAGAGTCTGACGTGGCAGGCAATGTCACGGGAACGAACAGCGCCTTGATCTCCGCCAGGCGTCGTGCCGCTTCGGCCGACAGGCTACCGGACGCCGTGAGAACGTCCTGGATTCCATCCAATGCATCGCGCCTCGCGGCCGGATCGTTCGGCAGCAGGTCCGGTATGGCCTGCACCGCCCGCGCCTCGTCGAGCAGCAGCAACAGGTACTGATCGCGGAACGCCGCCTTCAGCGCCGGCAGGCGGAGCCGAACGCCCGCCGGCTGACGGTCATGCAGCGCCTTGGCCATGTTGTAACCGCGTTCATCGATGCTGCGTTCGGGCATCCGGATGTAGATCAACGCCCGAATGATGGCGTCGGTCAGACCGCCGGTCTGGAACTGGGTTTCCAGTTCCGCGCGCAAGCGCGCTTCGTTCGCCTCCCGCAGCACGTCGTGGTCAGCCCGTTGCAGGGTTTTCACCGCATCCGGGCCGAAGCCCATGAGGGCTTGCAGCCAAGGGGCACCATAGGTCGACAGGAACACCTGCTCCTGAATCGAGTCACGGGCCGCGGCCGCGGTATTGAGGCAGGTGACCATCCAGTCGGATGCCATGCGCTCCATGGCCAGAAGAGGGTTATCGGCCGGCGTGGGCTGGCGGTTCTCCCGCACCTGCTCCGCCAGCAGTTTCACCGGCTGCATCAAGGGGTTCTGGTCCGAGAACAGGTCGAAACGCAGTCGCGCAGGGTGCAGAGCGCGCAGCGCCTCGGCCGACTGCGCTGTCGTCGCCGCCCGCACAAGCGGTGCCAGCGTGGTCTGATACAGTGCCAGATTGGCATCCGATACCCGCGCGGCAGTTGCGAAACGAAGCTGGTCCTCGGGGTCGTTGTTGCCCAAGGCACGAATGTCAGCCAGTGAGCGATGCTCCAGCCGGAACAGGTAGCGACCCTGAATCAGCTCGGGATTTTCGGTGTCCTCGCCCACATCGGTGATAACGGCCTCGTACAGGCCGGGTGGCGCCAGGTCGATCATGTCCATGGCGCTGGCAAATTCCTGATGCTCGCGCGTCGCCACCTTGCCGGAGACAAAGATACCCAGGTGGCCAATGCTCTGGTGCAGAGTATAGACGATTGTCTGCCCATTGGCGACGATCTCCCGATCCTCGTCGTACAGGTCGGTAATCCAGCCCAGCGCCTGCTGCGGCGGCGTGATGTCATCGCCCCAGGAGCAGAACACAACGATAGGGGAGCGGATATTGCGCAGATCAATGCGCACGCCGTCGCTGGTGTGCAGCGTCCCGGCAGTCAGCTTGTTGCCAACGAACAGGTTGTCAGCGATCCACTGCATTTCCCCGGCATTCAGCAGAACCGGACTGCCCCACCAGGTCTCGAAGTCGAGGAAGCGTTCCGCCTCCGTGTCCACCTTGGCGTAGACATTGTAAGGCTTTTGCCAGACCGTGTTGGCCGGGTTCATCTGCTCAAAATTGCGTACCAGGTCCGCGCCGTCGAAAATGCCGGCGCCGAGGTCCCCGGCAAGAGCCGTAAGCCAGGTGCCGCCGAGGAGGCCGCCCAAATAGCGAAGCGGGTTCTTGCCACGCACCCCAGCCCAGTATGACAGTGGCGATCCGGCCAGCATGATCGGGCCGCACAGGTCGGGGTTGACCGCGGCCATCATCATCAATTGCCACCCGGCTTGGCAGTTGCCGATCAGCACCGGTTTGCCCTCGGCGTCCGGGTGGCGCTCCGCTACCTGCTTTACGAACAGCGCTTCCGCCCGGCAAACATCCTCGACCGTCTGGCCAGGCACCGGATTGGGAAGGAAGCCGACGAAATAACAGGGATGCCCGGCGTTCAACGCCACACCGATCTCACTGTCCTGCTTCATGCCGCCAATGCCAGGACCGTGCCCGGCGCGCGGGTCCACGACAATGAACGGGCGCCGGTGAGGATCAGTATGCGTTCCCGGCGGCGGAATGATGCGGACCAGCGCGTAGTTGACCGGGCGCTCCAGCGTGCGGCCATCGATCAGAATCTCAGCTTTGTAGTGCAGGACGTGAGGCGCTTCGCGCGCATTGTGCGCGCGCGCAATGTTGCCGCGCTGACGCAGCACGTCGAGGAACAGAATGGAACGCTGAACAGCGTCGATCCAGTAATCGGCGATAAAGTTCGTCGGCATGGTGGCGGGTCCGCAGGCACCGAACCAGGCTGTGCCGCTATCACGGGCCGTTTTGGTCATGGATTCAGTCCTGTCTTGCGTGGCATTGGTGCGAGACCGGTCTATGCTCCGCTAGTGAGGCTGCGTCGTTGCGGCGCATCAAGCGACAGGCCGAATCGGGTCAAGCACTCGTAATGAAGCCTAGAGTTGTGGCGGCAGTCTGTCACAATTTAAAGTAGCAGATCAACTCGCCTGTTGCAGCGCACAATACCCGCGCATTTGCGGCCTGTCACGCCGGATTAAGCCGGTCAGCGCAACGTCACAAAAACGGTCGATGCGGCGATGATCCGATATCACCTTCTATGAAGGACGCGTTGGCTGCGCGGCCAGGACTCCGAGGCGGGGATTTCTAGTCGCCTTCACAAGAAAGCGGCCTGGCTCCCGGGCGGACCAGGATTCCGACCACCGGGCTCGCGCGCCTACCAGCCCGATTTATAGTCCCGCATCCCTTGTCGGCTCTTGCAATGCACGGTGGCCGTCGTCCGAACAGCCAGCCGACATGGCGGCACGTTGGGCTGCGGCAGCAACAAGCTTCGGATCAGGCCGCACCACATCCCATACCAGGCCCATAGCCTCCAGGACCCGCACCACACCGAAAATTCCGTCAATCTCCCAGGGCCGATGACCATGCCGAGCCGCGCGCGGCTGCGCGTGATGGTTGTTGTGCCAGCCCTCTCCGTTGCTTAACAGGGCGACGACCCAGTTGTTGCGGCTCTGCTCCGCCGTCTCATAGCTGCGGTACCCCCAAAGGTGAGCAGCCGAATTGACGGACCAGGTAATATGCCAGACTGCGATGGTCCGAACGAAGACGCCCCAGACCAGCACGCTGGCACCGAATTGCGCTGCATCCGCCAGGGTTCCGCCACCGGCGAGGCTGGCAACCGCACCACACAGGAAGAATAGCACCCAGGAAGCCAGGACAATGGCCGGGTAAAGCAGCGAGCGCTCCAACCGCCGGTAAAACGGGTCCCGCAAAACGTCCTTGGCATAGCGGTCGTAAATGCCCAGCCGGGCCAGATCACGATTTTCCACCAGCATCCAGCCGGCATGGCCCCAAAGAAACCCAGCCAGCGGACTATGGGGGTCATCGCGCAGGTCCGCTTGCTCATGGTGACGGCGATGGACGGCGACCCAACGAGCCGGCGTGTCCTGCACGCAGCAGACGCCAACAATGACGCAGGCATGCTCAAGCCATTTAGGGCAGGAAAAGCCACGATGCGTCAGCAGGCGATGAAAACCCAGGTTAATGCCAAGACCACCGAACACGTAGGTGCCGACCAAAGCCAGCACGACGCCGGTCCAACTGAACATCCAGGGCAGCAGCGCGAGCAATGCCAGCAGGTGATAAAGGCCAACCGTGACGGCGTAGGACCACACGATACGGCGGCGGTCCACGGCGGCAGGCAGCGCAAGCCGGACAGCCCGGGAGGCGGCGACAGGCGAAGGCAACACGGCTAACCTTTCGGGCGGTTGTCCGCCAAGGGTCCGGCTGCCTCGCCCGTCGGGCGGCGCCCCGAAGCACACTGTCGGTGGCGGACTTATGCCTGATCCGTGTCCGCATGGAAACCACTGGATTACTAGCAAAAACGTGAGGCCCCGGGGCGTCCGACCGGCTGCTGCCAAGCCAGGGTCGTCATCCGCATGATGGCTTGCTCGCCCGGCCAATCCCGGCAAGGAGCCAGCCGAACAGGATGATCAGCAGGCCGGCACTGACGGCATTCAGTGTAAACAACGAGGCATACGCCTCCGGCGTGAAGCGCACCGGCGGATGGTCGAACCGCTCCCGCGTCAGCAACCAGACCACAAGCGGCAGCCCGGTCATCACGAGCATGACCATACGCTCCCGCCACGGATATAGAATTGCCGCCAGCATACCACAGGGCAGGTAGAGCAATTGGATACCGGCCGCCTCGCCCAACATAGCGGAACAGAAGACGATGTTGACGGTAGCGACGACGACCAATGTCATCTTGCCGAGCAGCGGGGCACGCCGGGTGATGGCGGGAATGGCAAAGAACGGGAAAAAAGCCACGGCGAACGGCGCCGCAACCCAGGCGTCGCGGCCGACAATCCACCAGAGGTACAGGGGATAGTAGGGCTGGTTCCACGCCAGCATCACGGCAATAAAGTTGGCTGCCCCGACGTAGGGATCGTCGTCGGCGATGTAGGCCCGAAGCCACCTCAGCATCACGGCCATCGCTGTTGCTGGATGGTCATTACAATTATGGTCACCTCACGCGTCAGCCATCGACCGGCGGCGAACCGCGCTGGACGGCTGTTATGGCAGACGCGCGTGAAAAGCGGCAGCAGAATGTTGCAGGGGCGCCGGTGCGCGACGGCTATGGCCAGTCGTCGAAACCGCGCTCTGACGAACCGGCAATGGATGGTGACCTTCAGTCAGCGCTGCGCTGCCACACCCTCACCGGAAGCCAGTTCGTCGCCTGCGTCGGCCGAAGGCGCGGCAACACGCTCACGCATCGTACGCAGCGCCAGCTTCTGCCGCAACGCCCAGCCATGAACGCGGCGACGAAGGTGGACCTGCTGCCGGTGAAGCGCCCAAGAGAAGCCGGGCTGCGTCGCATGGAGACGCCGATACCTCGAATCATGCAGCGCCTTTGCATCGCTGCTCATTTTCACCGGATCATCGTAGAATTGCTCTATCATTGTCCGGTCAGTACGATTTGCCTGCAACCATTGCGGAATGTGCACGCAGCACAGCCGCTCCACGTCGATGAGGGCGCGTGCAATGCCGGCTCCGGCGGCCGGACATGCCGTCTGGAACGCGTCCCCGATCAACACGACGCCCGGCTGGCGGTATCCTTCCGTTACATACAGATCCATCGGCCGCGCCACGACCGGCCCGCTGACGCAATATTCGCCTATCACACGTGCCAAGCCAGGCAGCGCGTCCCGCAGCGCCTGTGTCGGACAGGTTCGGAAAGCGGCCGCGCGTGCGCCGTGGTGGTCGGCGAAGGTGAACAGGTTGGCCCGCGTCTCATCACCAAGCCGAAATACCGAGATGTAATCAATTCTTTCAGCAAGACTTTCACCTTCATACACATAGAAACTATGTTCAAAGTCTGGTCTGCCGATGGGCTGCAGGTTGAACCCAAACGTCAGCGAATGCGCCTTGTGCAGCATGACCCGGCGCATCCCCAGCGCTCGGGCAAAGCCCGGGCTAAGGCCCGTGGCGATGACCAGCAACCGGGCGGTCAGCCGCCGGCCATCGGCCAGGTGTATCTGTTGCCTTGCCGCATTGGTACTGGCGGCGATCACCTTGCCAAAGATGCGAACCACCGTTGGCGGCAGCATCGCGCGCGCCATGTTGACCAGCCGGTCATAGGACAGGCCGTAGTTGATTGTGGGCCAGCAGCCCAGAGTCCTGCCGCGGCGCCCGCAAACGACACTGTCGCCCCGCTGCACACCCGCCGTAAGCCCTGCCAACAGGCCCAGGCGCTCCAGTTGGTCGATCTGCGCCCCGTCCAGGTGTTCCGCTCGAAAATCTGGTGGGTAATCCGCGTGCAGATCGACAACCGCTACACGCAGTCCCTGACGGCTGAGCAGGATAGCAGCACACGTTCCGCTGAAGCCGCCGCCCACGATCGCAACATCATAGTCCGGAACGTAATGAGGATCGTGCGACGTTCGTTGAGGTGGAGGTCGAGAGATGTCGGGTTCGTGCCGCAAAGGCCGTTCCTCTGTGCTAAAAGGCAAACTGTAGGAGAGCAACTAGAGTACAGCTGGACAGGCAGGAAGGGCCGTGCCGGGAATGTGATACATATAAAGAACGACACAAGGACTTGTCTTGACTAGCCTACCGTCGGCAATAAAAGTCGTTATCAGAATTTGCCTACACCGAAAGTGGCACCGGCTTGAGTGGTAGGCAGTCACCGATTCGGCGATCAACCATCCGGGTCCGTTACCACGCTTCTGTCTGGCCTCTTTTGAAAGTATCGTGGCTTAATCGAAGCGGATGCCCTTGACCGTCTCCTGGTACAGACCAGACTCGAAACGCTCGATGCCCGGTTGCCGATGCCCCGATCCGGGAACGGATGTTGAAGCCCTGGGCGGAGCAGCCTCAGGTGCATCGGGGTTGTAGCAGGTAATGACTCACACCCCACTCGGCGCCGTCGGCGTGCCCGAACAGCCCTGCTGTCGCCAGGAAGAACAGCCGCCAGCGCCGCTTCCATAATGCCGCGTCGGCTCCATACACCTTTCGTAACAGGTTCATCACGCGATCTTCGTTGCGGTCAAAATTGCCCAGCCAGTCCCGGGCGGTGCGTGCGTAATGCAGGCCGCCCCAGCGCCAATCCTGTTCGACATCGAATTGCTCTGTCACGTGCCAAAGCAGGCCATGGCTGGGCATAATGCCGCCGGTGAAGAAGTGCTGCGCGATCCAGTCCTCCTGATCGCCCATGTCGAACAGGTACGGTGCCGAGTGATGGCTGAACACATGCAGGAACAGGCGCCCATCCGGCCGCAGCCATGCATGAATCCGCCGCAGCAGCGCTCGCCAGTTGGTCATGTGCTCAAACATTTCGACCGAAACCACTCGGTCGAACGATGCGCCGGCATCGAAGTCATTCATGTCAGCAGTGACGACACGCAGGTTGGTCAGGCCCCTCTCCCGTGCCTGGGCCTCGATATACGCACGCTGCGAATGGGAGTTCGATACGGCGGTGATGTGCGAGCCGGCAAAATGTTCAGCCATCCACAGACTTAACGAGCCCCAGCCGCAGCCGAGTTCAAGCACATCCTGACCATCCGCCAGCGCCGCGTGGGCAGCTGTTTCGGCCAGCGCCCGTTCCTCTGCGATCGCCAGAGTTGTGGTGCGCCCGTCGTACAAACAGCATGAATATTTGCGCCGCGGGCCAAGGACGAGACCGAAAAACTCAGCGGGAACCTCGTAATGCTGCGCGTTCGCCGCATCCGGACGGACGGCAATCGGATGCTGCGCCATCAGGCGGGCGAACTCCGCCTCCTTGCCGCCAGCGCGCGCCAGTCTCCGACGCGTGCGGCCAACCAGATATGCGATGCCGGCCGATGTGACGCTGTCGGGCATCGGCACACGCTCGATGACGCTTGTAGCGGCGGTGATCAGGCTCACGAGGCTCGATCCTTTGGCGGCAGCGGAAAGAACGGACTGACGCGAGCTTGATACCGGGCGAAGACTTCGCCGCGTGATTCCAGCATCAATTTCTCGGTCAGCGGGATGCCCGACACATGGACCAGCAGGAAATACATGAATGCAGGCCCGCTCAGCGCCAGCCAGCCCCAGGTCCAGCCGCCGGAGATCGCCAGCAGGAAATAGCCGATCCAGCCGAACCACTCGAAGAAGTAGTTGGGATGGCGCGACCACGCCCACAGGCCGGTGTTACAGACGCGGCCCTTGTTGGCGGGGTTGGCCTTGAACCGGCGCAATTGCTCGTCTGCGATACCTTCGCCGGCAATGGCGGCCAACATGACCAGCACGCCAAGCAGATCCAGCGGCATGGGGAATGGCGCCGGGTTATGCGCGGCGAGCAGGATCGACAGCGTCAGCAAAGCGGCGGCCGCCGCCTGCACCTGCAGGAACCAGAATAGCCGGCGCGGAAAGTTGGCGCCCCATTCCCGGCGCAGCGCGGCGTAGCGCGCATCCTCCGGACCGTGCCTCGACCGCTGGGCAATGTGCAACCCTAACCGCAGCGACCATAATCCAACGAGGACGGCGACTGTGACCTGGCGCCAGCCCGCGCTGCCGCCGCTTAGGGGTACCAGCGCCACCAGTATGCCGGCAGCGCCCTGGGCGAAGGACCACACCACGTCCACCCATCCGGATTGCCCGGTACGTTGCGCCAGCACCCAGGCGCCTGCCATCAGCGCGGATAGCAACACGGCAGCGAGGACGAAGGCCACAATCATGGATGCGCCACATCCGCTGCGAGACGGCCGAAGTGGTGGTCGAGAAACCGGCTGACGTCGCGCATAACCGGCACCGTCCAGCGCAGCGGCCCGGCCAGGGCACCGATAATCAGGCGGTGGCTGGCGGCCGCATAGGTGGCCACCTCGACCTGCCCGCCCTGCCGGCGGATTGCGGCCGCGAGGTTCAGCGTATTGCGCGGCCAGACGGTCGTGTCGGACGTGCCGGTGGCGAGGAACAGCGGCGGCGCGTCGCCCCGGGCAAAGGTGATCGGTTGCGTCAGGCGCAGGTCGCCGGCCGGCGCAAAAATCGCCTCCAGTTCCGGATCGTTCAGCGGCAGGAAGTCGTAGGGTCCCGCAAGTCCGGCCATGGCCGTAATGCTGCGATCCGGGTCCAAGCCTTCAGCCCGCAGCCACCGTCGATCAAGCGTCAGCATTGCCGCTGTATGGGCGCCAGCGGAATGGCCAAGCAGCGCGATCCGCGTCGGATCGCCGCCGTAACGGGCGATATTCGCCTGTGTCCAGGCAACCGACGCCGCGCCGTCCTGGACGAAGGCCGGAAAGCGCGCGTCCGGGTAGATCCGGTAGTCAGGTACCACGGTCAGGTAGCCGCGCGCGGCCAGGGCGGAGCCGAGGAAGCGGTACATCGCCTTGTCGCCGTCCGTCCAGCCGCCGCCATAGAAGAACACGACGACTGGCGCGTTCTGTAGGGACGGCGCGTAAATATCCAGGTGCTGCCGCTGTCCAGTACCATACGAAACGTCGTGCGTGATCGTCACGCCGCCGGTCGGCGCTGTCGCATTCAGCAAGCCGACCGGCGAGCAGGCGGACAGCAGCGTCGTCATCAGGGCAGCGGACGGAAACAAGTTCCGCATTCCATGCGCGCGGCCTGCTGCCGCCGGTGGAAGACACCGCTCACCGCGCGGCCGGGACGCCGTCCCGCGGCACACCTGCTGCACCGCCGCAGTCTCGCCAGCCGCATCGCCGTCCGTGGTCCAAGCCGGCGCCGCCGCCGCCGGTCGCGCTTTCATCGTCACCATCGGCCAAGCCGCTGCGCGAGGCCGAGCCATCCGTGGAACCGCATGCCCTCAAACCCCACCACACACAGGCATGGTTCGGCGCCGATCGCAACCGGTGGCGTATCGTGCTCGCCGACCGGTTCAGCGACGTCACCCGCGGCATACTCCTCCCCGCCATCGCGGAACCCGCCGGAAAGCAGGCAGGTCAACTCGAGCCCGGCGTGGCCATGGCTGGGTATCGAGCGACCCGGCTGCGCGAGCAGCAGGCCTGCCCAGGCGCGGCCTCCGACATGCAGCGGGCGCCAGCGGACGCCGCGGCCGATTGGCCACCAGCGTCCCATGCGCACGCGGTTCAGCGGCGGCGCCAGATCAGGATGCAGCACCGGCGCGGGCGCCGCAGGCGGCAGTCCGGCACGTTCCAGGACCTGATCGACGGCGGCGACATCGACTTCCATCTCTGCCGGCGACAACGAGTCCAGCAGGGTTCCCCCTATCGCTTCGGCGGCGGCCACCATGTCACGGCACACCGGGCAACGCGCCAGATGCGTCGCCGCCACCAGGGCCAGTGCCGCCGGCAGCGTACCGGCTGCGTAGGCGAGCAGCGTGGCTTCGGACGGATGATGCCGGATGGTGGTGGTCGTCATACGACATCACCCAATGCGGCACGCAGCCGGTTCATCGCCAGCCGCATGCGGGATTTTACGGTTCCGAGGGGAATACCAAGCTCCTTTTCAATGTCGCCGTGCGCCTTGTCCTCAAAGAACGCCTTGCGGATGACCGTCGCCTGCTCCACCGGCAGAGTCGCAAGAGCGGCGCGTATGCGCACCTCGCGCTCACGCTGGTCGAAGGCGTGATCGGCCGCCGGCGCCGTTTCAGCGTCTTCATCAGCGGCCTCTTCGGCAAGCAGTTCGCTGGGATGCCGCTCCCGCCGCAGCACGTCCAGCCGCAGGTTGCGGGCGATGGCAAAGATCCAGGTTGAGGCACCGGCCCGCGCGGGATCGAACAGCTTCGCCTTGCGCCAGACCATCAGCAGGGTTTCCTGCGCCAGTTCCTCGGCACCTGTCGGCGGGACGCCGGCGCGGAGCATCCAGGCTTTCACCCGCGGGGCGAAGTAGGCGAACAGCGTGGCAAATGCGGCGCGATCCTGCCGCTGCGCGATCGCGAGGATCAGCGCAGCATGGTCAGCAGCGTCCGACGCGGCAGGCGGGCGGTTCATGCTGACCTGGAATATGCGATGTCGAAACGGCAGCACCACCCCCCTTGGCGCAACAAACGCGCTCTGGTGGGGCTCTGGACGGGGTGCGGTCCGGAAAGAAGTTGCGGTCACGTTCCTCCATACGGCGGTCCGTCGCGTTTGGATCACCCCCGGGTGATCCAAAACGCTGGCGTTGGCGTAAACGATGGGTGACAACACGGCGACGGATACGGGGATGGCATGGCGGCTGGCTTGGATATCGCGGTAGTGGGCAGCGGGATCGCTGGTCTGTCAGCCGCCTGGCTGCTGCAACAGCGCCATCGGGTCACACTTTATGAGGCAGAGCGGCGCCCAGGGGGTCACAGCAACACGGTCGACGTGCAGACGCCGGCCGGCCCGCGCAGCGTCGACACCGGGTTCATCGTCTATAACGAGCAGACCTATCCCAATCTGACGGCGCTGTTCGCCCATCTGGGCGTCAACACCAAGGCTTCGGACATGAGCTTTGCCGTCTCACTGGATGGCGGTCACACCGAATATGCCGGCACCGATCTGTTTGGGTTGTTTGCCCAGCGGCGCAATATCGCGCGGCCGCGCTTCTGGTCCATGCTGCGCGACCTGCGCCGCTTTTACCTGCAAGCGCCGGCGCAGGCACGACACGCCTCTCCGGCCACCAGCCTCGGCGAGTTCCTGGCAGCACATGGCTACGGCGCTGCATTTCGGGAGGATCATCTGCTGCCCATGGCGGCGGCGATCTGGTCTGCCTCGGCCATGCGACTACAGGATTACCCAGCGGCACACTTCATCCGCTTTTGCGAGAACCATGGACTGTTGAAGTTCAGCGGGCGCCCGCTTTGGCGCACCGTCGATGGCGGCTCCCGCAACTACGTCAAGCGGATGGTGGCCGGGATCGAAACGCGGCTCGGCCAGGGCGTGGCACAGATACGCCGAGAGTACGATTGCGTCGCCGTGCGCAATACAGCGGGATCCGTGCGACGCCACGATCATGTCGTGCTGGCCTGCCATGCGGACCAGGCACTGGCGATGCTGGACGACCCGACGGACGCCGAAACGGCGCTGCTCAGCGCCTTCGGTTACAGCACCAACCGGGCGGTGCTGCACAGCGATGCGACACTGATGCCGAAGCGGCGGGCGGCTTGGGCAAGCTGGAATTATATCGGCCGGCGCGACCAGGCCGACCTCCTGCACGTGACCTATTGGATGAATCGCCTGCAGGGCCTGCCGGAGGCGCCGCCGCTGTTCGTGACGTTGAATCCGGCGGTTGCGCCGAGGCCCGATGCCGTTCTGCACGAGGAAACCTACCGCCACCCACAGTTCGACGCCGAGGCGATGCGGGCACAGTCCGGGCTGTGGTCGCTACAGGGCCGCCAGCGTACCTGGTTCTGCGGCGCCTATTTCGGTGCCGGCTTCCATGAGGACGGGTTGCAGGCCGGGCTGGCGGTGGCAGAACAGCTTGGCGGGGTCCGTCGGCCCTGGACCGTCGCCGGCGAAAGCAAGCGCATCCATCTGACCGCCCCAGAGCTGGAGTTCGCATGACCTCAGCGCTGTACGCCGGGGTTGTCGTGCATCAGCGGTTCCGCCCGACCAGGCACCGGCTTCGCTACAGCATGGATTGGATGCTGTTGGACCTCGATGAGGTGCCGACGGCGCGCCTGTTCTCCCGCAACCGCTTCAACCTGGTCAGCTTCCACGACCGTGACCACCTCGGTCGTGGTGCCGCGCCAGCCGCGCCACTACGTGTTCAGGTTGAAGCTGCAATGACAGGTGCCGGACTGGTTCCGGACGGCGGACCCATCCGCGTCTTGTGCATGCCCCGCGTTCTTGGCCATGTGTTTAACCCGCTCAGCGTCTTTTTCTGCCACCGCCGCGACGGGTCGGTCGCCGCACTGCTGTACGAGGTCAACAACACGTTCGGCCAGCGGCACTCTTACCTCATTCCCGTGGAGGCAATCGGCCAACGCGTCATCCGCCAGCACTGCGCCAAGGCGTTCTATGTCTCGCCCTTCCTGCAGATGGACATCATCTACAACTTCCGGGTCCTTCCCCCGGGTGAGACGACCGCCGTGGTGATCAACGGTGACGACGCCGAAGGTCGGATCATCGCCGCCTCCTTCGCTGGCCGACGGCAGCCGCTGACGGACCGGGCACTCCTTGGACTTGTCGCACGGCACGGGTTGTTGTCTCTTAAGGTTCTGGCCGCCATTCACTGGGAGGCGCTGAAGCTCTGGCTGAAAGGCGTTCGCATGCAGCCGCGGCCGGAACCGCCGGCGCAGGCTGTTACCATCATCCCGACCCCCCAAGGGTAACCGGCGAGACTGCCCAGAGTGCCGGGAGGCAATGGCTGGAACCAATGAGTGACCTGTCGTTCGATGGCGCAATAAACAACACAGCGATACGACCCGGCATCGGCTGGCTGGCTCGGCCGCTGGCACGCATGCTGCTGTCGCGCATCCGGACGGGCACACTGACCATCGTCACACCATCCGGCCTCCGTCTCAGCAGCGCAGTGCCGGAACGGACCAACGGACCACACGGCGTCATGGTGCTGCGCCGGTGGCGCACGCTGCGTCGCCTGCTGTTCCAGGGCGACATCAGCTTTGCCGAGGCCTACATGGACGGCGACTGGCACAGCCCCGACCTGCCGGCGCTGATCGAACTGGCCGGGCGCAATATGCCGACGCTCACGGATGCGATCGACGGTACCTGGCTGAAGCGCCTGCGCAACCGGTTAGTGCATCGGCGCAATGCCAACACGAGAGAGGGCAGTAAGCGCAACATCGTCCGCCACTATGACCTCGGCAACGACTTCTACCGCCTGTGGTTGGACGAGGGCATGAGCTACTCGTCGGCGATCTACGGCGATGGCGTGACAACGCTGGAAGCCGCGCAATCGACCAAGCAGGACCGCATCCTGGCGCTGCTGGATCTGCGCGGCGGCGAGCGGGTTCTGGAAATCGGCTGCGGCTGGGGTGGGCTGGCGGAGCGCCTGGTCCGCGACGGCGGCTGCCACGTTACCGGGCTGACGCTGTCTCCGGCGCAGCTCGAGGCCGCGCAGGCGCGGCTGGCGGCGCACCAGGCACAGGCTGACATGCGGCTGCAGGACTACCGCGACGCGGATGGCGCCTTCGACCGGATCGTCTCGATCGAAATGTTGGAAGCCGTCGGCGAAGCCTACTGGCCCAGCTACTTCCGAGCGGTGCATGACCGGCTGCGGCCCGGCGGACGGGCGGTGATCCAGGCGATCACCATCGCCGAACCGCTGTTTGAGGGCTACAAGCGCGCCACCGACTTCATCCAGCACTATATCTTCCCCGGTGGCATGCTGCCCACGGTGACCGAACTGCGCCGGCAGGTGGCGCAGGCTAGCCTGGTGATGCGATCGGAGGAGCGCTTCGCACCGTCCTACGCCCGGACCCTGGCGGAATGGCGCCAGCGCTTCCACGCCGCCTGGCCGGAGGTGCAGCGCCAGGGCTTCGACGAACGCTTTCGGCGCATGTGGGACTACTACCTCGCCTACTGCGAGGGCGGCTTCAGGGCCGGCAACATTGATGTCGGGCTGTATGTGATGGAGCGGCCCGCCGAAACTGGCACATGAGCCGAGGGCGCCGGCGGCGGTTCGCGTCGTGGGCACTGATGCGCTGCGCGCGGCGGGCCGGCAGGTGAAGGTTCAGCGCTTCGAGGCCTGTGGCAAACGGGCGTTCCGCCCCTGGCCCATGACCGCCCGGCCCCCGGTAGCCCTGGCATCAAGGCGCGCGACGGTTGCATAGCGCGCTGTCAGCGGATCTGGCCGAAGAGCGGGGGGGGTAGCTGGAAACCCGGCCGCCCGCGCTTCGGATTGAATGCCGCAATGTGACATACTGCGGTAGTCACGCATGATCGGGAGCCTGACCATGACCGGATTGCGCCGGATGCTTTGCCGCCCTCGCCTTGCCCTCCTGCTGTGCGCGGGCACCATGGCCCTCGTTGGCCGTGCCGAGGCACGTGTCTTCGTCGGCTTCGGATTTGGCCTGCCGCTGGTCGCGCCTTACGCCTATCCGCCGCCGGTCTACGTCGCACCGCCACCAGTGTATTACGCGCCACCTCCGCCCGTATATTACACGCCGCCGCCTCCGCCGACGTATTACACGCCACCCCGGCCCTACACGCCGATGCCAGGCGGCGTGCAAAGCGCTGCCCGGCAAAGCTGCTACGCCGGCGCCTATGTCTGTCCAATGGACCAGCCGATTGCACCAGGCGCGACCTGCTGGTGCCCGGGCAATGGCGGCCAACGTGTCTATGGCCAGGCCAACTGATGGCCCCGGACCGCTCGCCACGCCCGGCCGCAGCCGAGGCAGAACCGCCCCCGCCCATCGAGGATTACGCCCTGATCGGCAACTGCCACTCCGCCGCGCTCGTCAGCCGGTCCGGCTCGATCGACTGGCTATGCTGGCCGCGCTTCGACAGCCCGGCCTGTTTTGCGGCCATCCTCGGCACGCCAGGCAACGGACGCTGGCGCATCCGGCCAGCCGACGCGACGGGTACGGTGACGCGGCGCTATTGGCCGGGTACGATGATCCTGGAGACCGTTTTCACCACCGCCACCGGCGAGGTGGCGCTGATCGACTGCATGGCGGTGGAGCAGCAGGCCCTCGTGCGCATTGTCGAGGGTCGAAGCGGGTCGGTGGATATGGTTTTCGACCTGGCACTGCGTTTCGAATACGGTTCTGCCGTGCCGTGGGTGACCCGCCGGAACCACGGCATCAGAGCCGTTGCCGGCCCTGACCAGGTGGTGCTGCACAGCGAAGTCCCGCTGCGCGGCCGGGCGATGACCACCGTGGCGCAATTCACCGCCGAGGCCGGCCACCGCACCCGCTTCGTGATGTGCCATGCGGACTCGCATCTGGATCCCCCGACGCCACCGGAGGCCGATGCCGCACTGGACGCGGCCGAGGCGGTTTGGACCGGGTGGTCAAACCGCTGCGCCTATCGTGGTGAGTATTACGACGCGGTTAACCGCTCCCTGCTGACGCTGAAGGCGCTGACCTTTGACCCGACCGGCGGTATCGTCGCCGCGCCGACAACCTCGCTGCCTGAGGAACTCGGCGGCGAGCGCAATTGGGACTACCGCTATTGCTGGCTGCGCGATGCCACCTTCACCCTGCTGGCGCTGATGCATGCCGGCTACCGGGAGGAGGCGCAGGCCTGGGGCGCCTGGCTTCGCCGCAGCGTCGCCGGCTCGCCCGATCAGGTGCAGACGCTCTACAGCATCCGCGGCGAGCGCTGGATTCAGGAATGGGAGGTGCCGTGGCTGCCGGGTTACCGAGGTGCCAGCCCGGTGCGGATCGGCAATGCGGCCAGCACACAGTTGCAGCTCGACGTGTATGGGGAGCTGATCGATGCGCTGTTCCAGGAGGCCGCGCTGGGACTGGTCCGGCCGTCCGCCAGCTGGGATCTGCAATCCGCGCTGCTGCACCATTTGGAGGCGGCCTGGTCACAGCCGGATCGGAGCATATGGGAGGTGCGCGGCGATCCCCGCCACTTCACCTTCTCGAAGGTCATGGCCTGGGTCGCATTCGACCGCGGCATCCGCAGCGCGGAGACGCATAAGCTGAAGGCGCCACTGGACCGGTGGCGCGCCGTCCGCGCGCGGATTCATGAGATGGTCTGCACCGAAGGGTTCAACACGCAGCTGAACAGTTTCGTCCAGTCCTTTGGTGGCGACACGCTGGATGCCAGCCTGCTGCTGATCCCGCTGGTCGGGTTTCTTGAACCGAACGATCCCCGGGTCGTTGGCACGGTGGACGCGATCGGCCGCGACCTGATGGTGAACGGTTTGATCCGGCGTTACCGCACAGCCGAAGCGGTAGAGGGGCTGCGCGGCGAGGAAGGGACGTTCCTCGCCTGCAGTTTCTGGTATGTCGATGCGTTGGTCCTGCTGGGCCGCACCGACGACGCGCGACAGATGTTCGAACGATTGCTCGGGCTGTGCAACGATGTCGGCCTATTGGCCGAGGAGTACGATCCAATTCACCACCGGCAGCTTGGCAATTTCCCGCAGGCGCTATCGCACCTGGCGCTGATCAACTCGGCGCTGAACCTGAGTGATCATGCATCGCCGGCGCAGCAACGCCGGCAAGCGACCGAGATGTAAGCCCGGCGCGAACCCTGATCAATCCTGGGCCGGAATCAGCGTCTCCAGAGCGTCGGCAACTGCCTGGAAGGCGCGCGGCCGCCCAACCATCGGCTGCGCAACAATGCCGTCGGCGGAGCGCCAGATCATCCAGCGGCGAAAACCCGTTGCCGGTGAAAACAAGCCGATAATCTCTTCGAATTCATCGCCTTCGGCGGTGAAGTCGAGTTCCACCTCCATGCGCAGTTCATGGAAGTCCGCCCATGCGCGCACGAGCAGCAGGTCGGCAATATCGAAGGAGAGGCCTTTTGGGGCGGCAGCGGTGGTGCGCAGCAGCATACTCGGATCGTCCCTGTGTTGCCTGGTACGGCGCCCGTTGGTCTCACGAACACGTGATTTTTGCCGCAGCAATGCCGCGGATTGCAAGAATATTCTAGTATAAGAAATAGTTTAGCAATGAAAATGGCAGCGACGTGCGCGGCGGAAGCTGAATAATTAGGCTAGATCGCCGGAATTTCCATGCATACGATACGGTATAAAATCTTTTTCTTATTCAAAACTGTTCCGGGAATTTGTTCCGATGTGCGCATAAGTTGCCGCGGCTAGGGTGTCGGCTGGTCACCGAGGCGTGATTTTTCTTGTTGTCCGCTCACGCGGGCGTTATCACGTCACCATGAAAGGGCACAGACGATGACTTCATTTAATGTCGTCGCGGCGCCGTCCCTCTCCCGCCGCCACGAGACTCGGAGTGACCGGACCGACCGGAGCTCTGGTTCCTTTGCCAGAGCGATTCTGATTGCGGCGGCGCTTTCCCTTCCGTTCTGGATTGCGGTGGCGGTAGCGGCATACGCGTTCCTCTAGCGATGGAGTGCCGCGGCGCCCGCCGCGAACCATTGTCGGCGCTGCGACCGTCCTGCATTGGATGGCATACGGCTTCCGCCAGAGCCGGGTGCGGCAACACAGGCTTATGACCACCCGCTGACACGCAGGACCCTGGCGTAGGTCGGGATCTGGATGGCACTGATGTCGCACGTTCGCCAGGACGCGATCGATCGGGTGGCGCGCCCTACAGGACTCGAACCTGTGACCCACAGCTTAGAAGGCTGTTGCTCTATCCAGCTGAGCTAAGGGCGCGCGACAAGCAGCCGGTATGCTGGCTGTCTTGAATAACAGCCACGGATCAAGCCTCCGGCAAAGCCGACGCTCGCACCATGGCCGGCTCGCCTTATCCCATAGCCAGTGCCGCAGGCAAGCCTTCCGGCACCGCGGCGGCTCCCATAGCAAGGCACGTCGGGAGCCTGCCGGCGGCGCAGTGTCCTAGCCCGCACTGCGATCGGCCAACACAGTGAAAGATCCTTGCTGCGCGGCCATTGGTCTTGCCGTCTCGAACAGGCGCAAGCCTATCCCGGTGAACCGGCAGCCGTCCGGAACCTCGTCGTCCGGTGCGGCCACCCGGTCACTTATGCTCCTTTCCGCGCAGCGGCACCGGCTGGGGATAGCCAAGACCGCCGCAGGCCGCGCTATGGTTGCCGCAAGACGATAGGGATGAAAGGCGTCCACCATGGACCAGTTCGAGTCGACAGGCGCCGGTCTTGCCCACCGGCCGCCGGCTGGGCCCAGCCGGTCTTCAGACCGGCCGGATCGGGCTTGCCGCCGCGATCCGCGTCCGCGCCTGACGCCTGGTCGGAGCGTCCTGCCAGCTCCCATGGACACACCAGGGCCCACGGCAGGCGCCAGCGCCTGGAGCGCTCTTCATGCGGCGTAACGATGGCAAACAGGCCTGCATCGTCGGCATTGGCGCCAGCCGCTTCGGCCGCCGCCTGCCGGAAAGCCAGACCGCTTTGGCCGCCGTCGCCTTCAAGCAAGCGCTGGCCGATGCCGGCCTGACGCGAGAGGACATCGACGGGCTCTGTATCAACATGGGCTTTCCCCTCGGCACGGACTACGACCGGTTCGCCCAGGCCTTCGGGCTGGACATCCGCTACGTGAGCCAGACGTGGATGCACGGCCGGTTCGTCACGATGTCGCTGCAACACGCTGCGCTGGCCGTGGAGGCCGGCCTTGCGGATGTCGTCGCCTGCGTCACCGCCATCAGCTTCACGCGAGCCATTCCGGTGTTAGGCGGTGTCGACGCCGAGGATATGCGGGAGGAAGGGGGCACACACGGCGAATCCCCGCATTATGGCCTGACCGCACCGGCCAGCGGCGCCGCACTGGGTATGCAGCGTTACATGCATGTCCACGGCGCAACATCGGAACAACTCGCAGCCGTGCCCGTGGCGTTCCGCAAGCACGCGTCGCTGAATCCAGCCGCGCTGATGCGCACGCCCATCACGGTGGCCGACCACCAGGCATCACGCTTCGTCGTCGAGCCGTTGCATCTGCTGGATTGCTGCCTCGTCACCGACGGCGCCGTCATTGTGCTCGTCACCTCGGCCGAGCGGGCAAGGGACCTGAGGCAGAAGCCCGTCCGTATCACCGGCATGCAGGGGCTGCGGACGGGACGCGAGGAGTTCATCTTTGCGCCGCGCGGCATGGGCATCGCGCAGCAGAATTTCGGTCGCCAGCCGGCGCGCGCGCGTGACCTGGAGGTCTACCGCGGCGCCGGCATTGAACGCGCCGACGTGCAGGGCTTGTTCACCTATGATGCGTTTTCGCCGCTGGTGCTGTTCACGTTGGAACGTTTCGGCTTCTGCGGTCCGGGCGAGGCAGCCGGCTTCGTCCAGAACGGCAGCATCGAAATTGGTGGCGAGCTGCCGATGAACACCTCCGGCGGGCTGTTGTCGGAAGCGCATGTCGGCGGCTGGAACTCGATTGCGGAGATGGTCCGGCAACTACGCGGCACCGCCGGCCCACGCCAGATCCCCGACGTGGCCTGCCTGCAATGGGCTACCGCCTGGGGCGACTCCGTCATTCTGCAGAGCTGAGGCATGGCCCATCCCGACAAGCCCCTGCCCTATATCGGCCCGGATACGGCAAAATTCTGGGCGGCCGCGCGCGAGCACCGACTCAGTCTGCCGGTTTGTGAGACCTGCCATCGGGCGCACTGGCCGCCCGGCCCGGTCTGCCCGTTCTGCTTCGGCGATGGCCTCACCTGGCGCGACATGAGCGGGCGTGGAACGATCACCACGTTCACCATCGTCCACCGCGATTGGTACCCGGCGCTGATGGTCAACGGTCCATACAACGTCATTCAGGTCGAACTCGAGGAGGGCCCGCGTCTGACGGCCAATCTGGTCGACCCGCCACCCGGCGGGCCACGCATCGGCATGGCGGTCGAGGTGATCTTCGACGACGTCACACCCGAGGTGACGCTGCCACGCTTCCGTCCTCGTCAGGCCGGGGAGCGCAATGGCTGAAGCAGGACCATCGCTGGCGCGCAGACTGGTCCGTCGCGTGCTGGCGGATGGCGGACCGCCTGATGCGATACGCGATCAGGTGGCCTTGTGCCTGCTGGACCATATTGCCAACTGCCTCGCTGTCCGCGGCCTGCCCATTGCCGATGCGATCCTGCGGTACGCCAGCCGGTCAAGCGGCGCGGCGGAAGCGCATCACTGGTGGCTGGGCCGCCGCATCCCTGCCCCCGATGCCGCCTTCGGCAACGCCGCGCTGGGCCATCTGCTGATCCGCGACGACATGCACGTGCCCAGCGGCTCGCACATCGGCGTCGTCGTGATCCCGGCAATGCTGGCGCTGGCGCAACGCGAGTCCCTGTCGGGCAAGGACCTGCTGCGCGGCGTCGTCGCCGGCTACGAAATCATGGCGCGGACCGGCATGGCCGTCCGCTCCGGCCGGTTCAACCCGCATTTCCGGCCGACCGGACTGTCAGGCGCCTTGGGTGTTGCCGCCGGCTGCGCCACAGCCTTGCGGCTGGATGAAACGACGGCTGTGCATGCCTTGGGCTTCGGCGCCAACCTTTCCGCCGGCCTGAACGAATGGACTCGTACCGGCGCGCAGGAGGTCTACATCCACGCCGGCAGCGCTGCTCGCAACGGCCTGATCGCGGTGGACATGGCGCGCGCCGGCCTTGCGGCCTCGGAAACAATCCTGGAAGGCATCGACGGCATGTTCGCCGCCTACGGATCAGGGCCGGAGGCGGGCGACATCCTGACTGACGGACTGGGCACAGCTCCGCCAGCGATCGCACAGGTGGAATTCAAGCCATTCGCCGGCTGCAACTACATCCTGACGCCGGTTGCGGTTGCGCAGGCGCTGCATGGGGTGCCGCCGAATGAGATCGAGGCCGTCACGATCCGTACGTTCACCGCCGCTCGCGCCTATCCGGGCTGCGACTGCGCCGGCCCTTTTGCCAGTGCGACACAGGCGAAAATGAGCATCCAGTTCGGCGTGGCCGCCGCCCTGCAGCTTGGTACGGTGGATGAAGCCGCATACGCCCGCTTTGCCGATCCGATGATCGTCGACCTTGCGCAGCGCTGCCGGCTGCAGATCGTGCCTGACTTCGATATGGCCTACCCGGCCCGCCAACCGGCTGAGATCACGCTCCATCGCCGCGACGGCACCGAGTGCCACGCCGGCCTGCCGGACGTGCCATGGCTGGGGGCTGACGCGGTGCGATGCCGCTTCCGCGATGAAGCCCGCCATCATTATGAATCAGGAACTGTGCGGCAGATCGAAGCGCTGGCCTTCTCATTGTCGGACGCACCGGATTGCCGTGCACTTTTCGAATTGCTTGAGACTGTGAACGGGAGACCTGGCGATGCCTGATCTCACCTCTCGCCACCTAATCGCTGACGCGGACGGCTGGATCGGTTTCGAGGGTCTGCATGGCCAAACGGCCGGCGCATTGCCGGCACTCGAGTCCGCGTTATGAGAGCGATAGTCGTCCGCACGCCGGGTGGGCTCGACGCCTTGTCGCTGGAAGACGTCGACCCGCCGGAATTGCGTCCGAACGACGTGCGAATCCGGGTTGAGGCCTGCGGCGTCTGCTTCCACGACGTCGTCACCCGCAACGGCACCCTGCGCCGAGGCGTGGAGATGCCGCTCATCCCCGGCCATGAGGTTTCCGGCATCGTGGAATCCGTCGGCCCCGCCGTGCGCGACTTCCGGCCCGGCGACCGCGTCGCCACGCTGCAGCGCCGTTCCATCTGCGGCCGTTGCCGCTACTGCCGCAACGACCAGGAGACGGCGTGTCCCAAACAGGAATTCCTGGGCGACATGGGGCTGAACGGCGGCTACGCCGAGCTGGTCTGCGTGTCCGAGGACAATGTGGCGCATGTGCCGGACGGCGTCGCACTGGATGAGGCGGCGATTGTCGCCTGCACCGTCGGCACCGAACTGAATGCCATCCGCGACGTTGCCGGCGTCAGGATCGGTGAGCGTGTGGTGATCAACGGCGCCGGCGGCGGTCTTGGCATCCACGGCGTGCAGTTGGCCCACATCGCCGGCGCCGAGGTGATTGCGGTGACGGGATCGCTCGGGAAGGCAGAGACGATCCGCGCCGCCGGCGCCGACCACGTGGTGGTTTATCAACGAGGCGAAGACTTCTCGGCCCGCGTTAAGGCACTGACCGGCGGCGAAGGCGCCGACGTCGCCATCGACAATGTCGGCAGCCACACCTTCGATGCAATGCGCCGGTCGCTGGCGCTGCGCGGGCGCTGGATCTTCATCGGCCAGCTCAGCGGTGACTTCGTCAGACTGAACCCGGCACAATTGTTCCTGCGCGGCCTATCGATCCATAGCGCACAAAGCACCAATCGCCGGCAATTATGGGACTGCCTTGATCTCGTACGCCGTGGATTGGTGCGGCCCGTCATTGCCGACCGGATACCGCTGGAGCGCGCGGCCGACGCCCACCAGATGGTGGAACAGGCGGCACCGGCCGGCCGCATCCTGCTGAAACCGTCGCTGTGACCGCAACGTAGAGACCGTCGCCATGCCGATGCCAACGGGCCGCACCATCCCGGCCTTCCTCGACGAGTTCGCGGTAAAGTATCCGGACCGTCAGGCACTGGTAGACGGCGATCGCAGCTGGACATTTCGGACGTTGCGCGACCGTGTCCATGAACTGGCACGCGGACTGATCGCCCTCGGCGTCCGGAAAGGCGAGAAGGTCGCCATCCTGATGGGCAACAAGGCCGAATGGGTGCTGATGGACTTTGCCATCACTGCGATCGGCGCGGTGATGGTCGGCGTCAACACATGGTCGACGGCGCGCGAACTCGAATACGTCTTGTCGCACTCGGACACCACGGTGCTGATCGCGTCGGACCGGTTCCTGAAGGCGGACTACCTCGCGCTGCTGGATGAATTGCGGCCGTGGCCGGAGACCCTGCCCTTGCTGCGCCACGTCATCATCGTCGGTGCGGCCGCTCGTCCGGATATGATGACATTCGCGGCATTCGAGATGGCCGGTGCCGGCGTCGCACCGGAGGCAGTTCGGGAACGGGCGGCTGACGTGACACCGGAGGACATGGCGTATATTCTTTACACTTCCGGCTCGACCTCGCGACCCAAGGGCGTGATGATCCTGCACCGGCCGCTGATCGAAAACCTCTACAATATTGGCGAGCGGCTTGGCATCGATGATACCGACCGGCTGTGGCTGGCGATTTCGCTGTTCTGGGGCCTTGGCTGCGAGAATGCACTATTCGCCGCGTTGACCCACGGCGCCTGTGTCGTGCTGCAGGAATCCTTCGATGCCGCTGAGGCGCTGCACATCATGGAGAAGGAGCGCTGCAGCGTCCTCTATGCCACGCCGAACATGGTGCAGGCGCTGCTGGATCATCCCGACTTCGCACGCCGCGACATCAATGCCATGCGTAAGGGCGCAACGATCGGGACGCCGGAGCAGATGCTGCGCGTCATGCGCGACCTGCTGCCGAACGCCTGCCAGATCTTCGGGCTGACCGAGACCTACGGCAACTGCGCCGTCACCGACTGGCGAGATCCGGACGAACTGCGCGCGCGCACCACCGGCCGGGTGCTGCCCGGTACGCAGTTCCGTATCGTCGATCCGGAGACCGGCGCCGTGCTCCCGCCCGAGACGACCGGCGAGCTGCGGGTTAAAGGCTATGTCACGCCCGGCTACTACAAGGATCCGGAACGAACGACCGAGGCCTTCGATGCCGACGGCTTCTTCCGCACCGGCGACTACTGCCAGCTCGACGCTGGTGGGAACCTGTTGTTCCGCGGCCGGCTGAAGGAGATGCTGAAGACTGGCGGCATCAATGTCGCACCGATGGAGGTGGAGGAGATCCTGCAACTCCATCCGGCGGTCGAGCAGGCGCATGTCATCGGGCTGCCGGATCCGGAACGCGATGAGATCGTTGCAGCCGTGGTTGTGCGACACTCCGGCGCCGACGTGACCGAAGCGGAGCTGCTGATGCATTGCCGGCACCACATGGCAGCCTACAAGGTGCCACGCCGCCTGGTCTTTGCTCAGCACGCGCAGCTACCGCTGACGGTCACCGGCAAGCTGCAGAAGAATCAGTTGCACACGCTGTTTACGCCCCACTGACGGGCCGCGCCGGTCCACGCAGCCTCCGCGCTTTCCGGACCAGGTTCAGTACCGCCAGGTGTCCCGCGCAATCGCGTCAACCAGGCGCCCCTTCCGAGGCCCAATCGCCCGGGTTGACAGGACGTGCGAGGTGCTTTCGCTGCGTTGAAGCAGGTCGCCGCAACAGTAACGGCAGGCAAGCCAGGGATCGTTTCTGAGCCACAGTGCATGACGACCAGACACTTGACGTTTGCGCTATGCCGTCATGGTCCGGCCTGGCCAGGCTATGCGGCGGCGCCGCTTACAGCAGCCGCTTCCATTTCAGCCATAGCATTGTCGCCAGAATAGCTCCCACGCACAGCATCGTCGCGTACAGCGTGCCATAACGCATGCCCTCACCGGCCCACAGCATGCCGCCCGTGTTCATGCCGAAGAAGCCCGTGATGAACGTTCCTGGCACAATCAGTGTCGTTACCACGGAGACGATATACAGGCGCCTGTTGGTTTCCTCCGTCAGCCGTGTCGTCAGCTCATCCTGCAGCGACCGCGCACGGTCATTTAAAGCCGCTATGTCATCCAGCGCCGCGTTCACCAGCCGCAGGCTGATATTGTGCTCTGTAAGCCCGGCCCATAACGGCAGCTCCTCGTCCTCATCATCGAGCGTCCGCGCCAGCGGCGTCAAAACGCGTTGCAACCGCGTTGCCTCGCGCCTGACGGCACCAAGCTTCCGGCCGATATCCGCGAGTCCTGCCGAATCACGCGGTTCAAGCAGCACATCCTCAATCGGTTCGAGCTTCGCCGCCAATGTGGCAAGGTGCGACCGCGCGGCCCGCGCGAAATCCACGATACAACGTTCAACCAGATCACCAGGCCCGGTTGGCCCATCGCCGCGCCGCACCGCCTCCCACATGTGGACCAGCGAACGGGAGGCACTGCGCCGGCCCGTGATCAGAGCATGCTGCGCTAGAGCGAAGTGCCAGGCGGAGACGGTAAATTCCTCAGCATCCCCAGTGCGGGCAAAGGCGGGCATGACGCCGGCGATGACGCCGTCATCCTCCAGGATGCGGGGAGTCTCGTCGGTGCCGAGCAGGATGGACTGCGCGAATTCTGGCAGTGCCGGATGGTGCTCCAGCGCGCGCCGGGCCTGACCGTTCACCAGGTCATAGTGCCACCAGTCCCAGTCCGGTTGGCCGTCGTGTCCGGGAACGCGCAAAGACCACACGACCCCGTCGGTCTGCGGCCGCGCTTCGGACAGGTCGATGGGGATGGGAGGACGCGCGCTTAGGGACACAGGCGCGCGCTGTGGCACAGATGGCTGTGACGTAGCAAGCGACAGTTCAGCCTGCGTGCGTGGCACAATAGCTGTGACTTGCTCCGCAGGCTGCTGGTGGCCTTGCTGCACTTGAATGGCTACAGACGGCGGGCGCTGGTTCGTCCCGCGCGAACCGCACGACATCTGCCAGCATGAAGTTTTGCCCGGTTATCAAGCGTGCGTGCCCATCTGATTGGGTGACACCGGCGGAATGCGGCCGCTCATGCTGGCTCCAGCCGCCACCACATCCGGCCGCAGATGCGACCTAGCTCCAATCCGACCAAATACTCTTTCCCACACGGAGCCCTCGGTCCGTCGCGGGTATCATACCGCTTCGTCCAGATCCTGGCCCCACATCTTTTCCAGCGCGTACATCGCTCGCGCCTCCGGCTTGAACAGGTGCACCACAATATCGCCGGCATCGATCAGCACCCAGTCGGAACCGCCCGCGCCCTCCACCTGGACGCGGCCGAATCCACCGTCCTTCAGCTTCTCCGCAAGGTGCTGCGCCATGGCGGCAATCTGCCGATCGGCCAACCCGGTAGCGATCACCATCCTGTCGCAGAACATCGCTTTCCCGGCCAGGTCCAGCGTCACAACGTTTTCGGCCTTATCGTCCTCCAGGCTGCCCACGATAACCGTCTGAAGCTGGTCGAGCTTGGACGGCTCAGTCTTTGCCGCCCGCGCGCGCACGGGCTTGGGGCCCGCTACGATCGTCTTTTTGCGTGGCGTTGTAGGCATTGCAGCATCTGGCAGAGCAGGCTTGGCAGCCTTCTTGCGCGGCGCCGGAGCATGGCGCGCAGGGGATGGGGCTAGTTTCGTCGTCTTGGCTATGGCACGGTCCTCTCGGCAGCGGCTTGACGGATGGCGGTAGCAGACAGCGCAGTCTCCGGCCCCGGCAGGAACACCCAGGCGGAACGCAGGCCCGGCAGCAGAGCGGCTTCCCGCGCTGGCCGGCGGTTCGCCCCTAGCCGATGCGCCGCCTGTCCGGCAAGCGCTGCGTAGGTATAGCCGGGGCGCGGCAGCACAACGAAGGGCAAGCGGTTCGTGATCTCGAGCCAGCAGCGCCAGTGCGGCAGTTGCGTCAGGATGTCAGCGCCCATGATCCAGACAAAGCGCACGCGCGGAAAACGCTGCTGCAGGGTGCGCAACGTGTCGACCGTGTAGCGCGTGCCGAACGCCGCCTCGATGCCGGACGCAATCACGCGCCGTCCATCGGCAACCGCCTGTGCCGTGGCCAGCCGTTTCGCCAGTGGCGCCATCCCCGCGCGCGGCTTCAGAGGGTTGCCAGGGGAGACCAGCAGCCAGACCTGGCCCAATCGGAGCCGCTGGCGCGCCATCTCCGCGATGTGGTGGTGGCCAGCATGTGCCGGATTGAACGACCCGCCGAGCAGGCCGACGCGGGTGCGGCGGCGGTCACCGAAGCGGGGAAGAGGGTCGGTCAGGGGCGGACCTGTCCAGTCCCGAACACCAACGTGCGGTACGTGGTCAGTTGCTCCAGCCCGACCGGCCCGCGCGCATGGATACGACCGGTGGCAATGCCGATCTCGGCGCCAAAGCCGAATTCGCCGCCATCGCAGAACTGCGTCGAAGCGTTCCACAGCGCCACCGCGCTGTCCACGCCACGCAGGAACTGCCGCGCTGCGCCCTCATCCTGCGTGACAATGGCGTCGGTGTGCTCACTGCCATGCCGCGCGATATGCGACAGCGCCCCCTCAACGCCGTCCACCACCGCGACTGACAGGACGGCGTCGAGCCATTCCGTGTTGAAATCCGCCTCGGTCGCGACCGCCAGTTCCGGCACGATGGCGCGGGATGCCGCGTCGGCGCGGAAATCACAGCCCAGCACACGCAGGTCAGCGATCAGCAACGGCAGGATCGACGCGGCGATCGGGCGATCCACCAGCAGCGTCTCGGTGGCGCCGCAGATACCGGTGCGGCGCATCTTGGCGTTGGCGACGATCTTTCGCGCCATGTCCGGATCCGCCGCTGCATGGACAAAGGTGTGGCAAAGTCCTTCAGCATGCGCCAGCACTGGCACGCGGGCCTCCTGCTGCACGCGCTCGACCAGCGACTTGCCGCCGCGTGGAATGATCAGATCCAGCAGCCCCGCGCCGGCCAGCATGGCGGCCACATACGAACGGTCGGCGGTGGGCGCGTTTTGCACACAGGCCGGTGGCAGCCCGGCCGCCGCCAGACCCCGTTGTAGCGCCACATTGATCGCGGCGGCGCTGTGCACGCTGTCCGACCCACCGCGCAGAATGACCGCGTTGCCCGACTTCAGGCACAGCCCGGAAGCATCGGCGCCAACATTGGGCCGGCTTTCATAGATCATGCCGATCACACCGATCGGCGTGGCAATGCGCTGAAAGCGCAGCCCGTTCGGGCGTGTCCACTCCGCGAGCACCCGGTCGAGCGGGTCCGGTAGAGCCGCAACATCCTCCAGCCCCACCGCCATCGCCTCGACCCGCGCCTCATTCAGGGTCAACCGGTCGAGGAACGCCTTGGTGCCCTGGAAGGCGCCGGTATCCTTTGCATTCGCGTCCAGGATCTCGCGCATCGACGTCCGCAGCGCGTCGGCCATTGCCCGCAGCGCGGCATCGCGCGCCGGCCGAAGGCTACGGCCCAGGATATGGCTGGCTTCGCGCGCGGCGTGCGCCGCCTGCTTCAGGTGTTCGTGTGCGTCCATGCCGGCAATCTGCCGGGGAAGCGGGCATATTTCCAGAGCCGTCACCCGCCATTGGCGTTGACCCGGCCATGCCCGGCGTGCTGGCCTCCCGCCAACGTCCAGGAGTCCGACGATGAACGCATCCCTCCCGCACGATCCCTCCAGCCCTGCCTGGACCCTGCCGCTCGACCAGATAAACGTGTCAGAGCCGGGTCTGTACCAGAATGACACCTGGCACCCGTATTTCGAGCGCCTCCGCCGCGATGACCCGGTCCACTACACCGCCGATAGTTTTTTCGGCCCGTACTGGTCGCTGACCAAATACAAGGACATTCTGTACTGTGACGTGAACCACGGGCTGTTCTCCAGCGAACTGGGCGGCATCGTGATCCGCGACCAGTTGCCGGAGCACGACCGGCCCAGCTTCATCACCATGGACCCGCCGAAGCACGATGAGCAGCGAAAGGTGGTCGGCCCCATCGTGGCCCCCGGCAATCTGGCCAACATGGAAACGTTGATCCGTGAACGAACGCGGCTGGTGCTTGACAGTCTGCCGCGGAACGAGACCTTCGACTGGGTCGAGGAGGTCTCGATCAAGCTGACCACAATGATGCTGGCGACGCTGTTCGATTTTCCCTTCGAGGAGCGGTCGAAGCTGACCTACTGGTCCGACGTTGCGGTCGCCAATCCGCAGGACCCGGACGGCCCGGTGAAGAGCGAGGAGGAACGCACCGCCATTCTGAAAGAGATGGCCGGCGCCATGGGCGCGCTTTTCCAGGAGCGCGCGAAGCAGCCGCCGAAATTCGACCTGCTGTCGATGCTGGCACATGCCGACGCGACAAAGTCGATGCCGCCGATGGAGTTCATCGGCAACCTCGTGCTGCTGATCGTCGGCGGCAACGATACCACGCGCAATTCCATGACCGGTGGGCTCATGGCATTGAACCAGTTCCCCGACGAGTACAGGAAACTGCACGCCAATCCGGCGCTGGTGGAGACGCTGGTGCCGGAGATCATCCGTTACGTGACGCCAGTGATCCACATGCGGCGCACGGCAAGGCAGGACACCGAGATCGGCGGCAAGACGATCAAGGCCGGCGAAAAAGTGATCATGTGGTACATCTCAGGAAACCGCGACGACGAGGTGATCGAGCAGCCGAACGAGTTCATCATCGACCGCGCCCGGCCACGCCAGCATTTGTCGTTTGGCTTCGGCATCCACCGGTGCGTCGGCAATCGGCTAGCCGAACTGCAGCTGAAGATTCTCTGGGAAGAAATCCTGACGCGGTTTCCGATGATCGAGGTCATGGGCGACGCGACCCGGGTTTACTCCTGTTTCATCCACGGCATTCGCTCGCTGCCGGTCCGCATTCCCGGTTGATACCCTGATGCGAGATGTCGACGGCGAAAGCCTTCTGCCTTCGCCGTCGATGCCGTTGCGCGATAGGAGACTGACTCTCGCCTCCGGCTGCCTATCGCGCCATGCTGCTACCCTGCTGAGACGCCTGGTAGCTCTGGTCGTTGAGTTGGTCGGTGGTTGTCGTGCCAGAGGCGGCGGCGCTCGTTCGCCGTGAGCCAGGTCCAACCGGCCCGTTTGGGGTCGGCACCCGTGTTTCCGGATTCGACCACGGTGGCTTCCCCAGATTTACGTCACTGGGACGTGTCGCTGCGCCGGTCGCAGCGCCGGCGCCGGCTCCAACCAAAGCTCCGACCGCCATGCCTGGTGGCCCGCCGAGCGCGCCGACGCCGGCACCGGTGGCGGCGCCTGCGGCTGCCCCGCCACCCACGCGGTCGGACTGTTTTGTGCCGCAGCCGGCCAATAGAGCCACCGCAATCAGGCACGTCATACTGTATCGCATTGACTGAACTCGCTGTGGTGATTCAACGCTGGCATAACGATTCTGCGCCGTGCCGGTTCCGGCGAGGCGTCACAACCACGCCGGTGCTCGCCGGCGCCAATCTTCAAGCCGCTGTCAATGATCTCGAAGCCGAGCGGACAGGGCTTGTGCTGACGTTCAAGGTGCTGACGACGACGTCGTTCCTGTTAATGCCAGAGGAACGCCAGCAGAATGATGATCGGAATCGGCACGCCGAGTAGCCAGAGTAGGATGCCACGACCCATTGTCAGTTCCTCCAATGATGGACGCCGAACCTGGCGCTGTCCTGATGGTGGGACTGGCTGATAAACGCAGTTGCAATGATGGCGGTTCATATCGTCTCGATCATGTGACAGTGAGATATTGGGGCCTGAAATTGGCTATATGGCTTGTCGCAGATTATCGCACGGCACCGCCCCACCCTGCATCGGCGATGAGCCGCGGATCGCACTGCTGCGCAATAAGGTTCCTGGTCATCCTGACTGTCCCGTTACGGCGATCCGACATGAGACCGGATGTGCTCAGACGACGCGCGTTGCGGCGTACCACAGGCCAGCTCCAGGCAGCGCCGAACGATGCCGGACTTACGACCAGCGTGGCTTCCGCTTCTCCACGAACGCCTTCAGACCTTCCTGCCCGTCCGGCGTGCTGAAGATGTTGCACAAGGTCTCGATCTGGTTTTCGACGTTCCGCCTGTAGTCCATATCATTGGCGCGCATGAAAGATTGCCGGCCCAGCGCCATGATCGTAGGCGACTTGGCAGCGAACAAGTTGGCCATGGCAAGCGCTTCGTCCATCAGCGTCGCACGCGGCACCGCCTTGTTGATGAGACCGAGCGAGACGGCTTCCTGGGCGCTGATCGGGTTGCCACCGAAAAGAAGTTCGAACGCCTTGTGGCGGCTGATCTGCCGCGGCAGGTGCACGTAATGGATTGCCGGGATCACGCCGACATCGATCTCAGGATAACCTAGGTCGATGTCGTCGGCGGCGATGATAATGTCGGAGGTAATGCCCAGCGTCATGCCGGCGCCACGGGCCGGCCCGTTGATGGCAACGATCGTGGGCTTAGCCATGACGTACTGGAGATTCATCGTTTCAACATAGAACTTGTAGAGGAACGCACGCATGTCCAGTGCCGTCCCCTGTGCCGCCATCTTCAGGTCCATGCCACCGCAGAACATCCCGGGCAGCGCGCTGGTCAGGATGACAGCCCGCACCTCCCGGTCCGCATCCGCCTGGCGCAGCGCGGCGTGGATGGCGTCGATCATCGGATGGTCGATCGCGTTCACCGGCCGGCGGTTCATGGCGATGACCGCGATGCGATCCTTCACCTCATAGTCGATACGGTGCGATGATGACATCAGAGGCTCCTGGACCAGCATAGGCAACACCGGCTTGTAGCAGGCTCGGCTTGCCGGTCCACAGGCCACGGGAATGGCGCTTGCGTCGCACGGTCAATAAGCCTATGGCATTGGCACTCCCACGACTAGAGTGCCAGCCAACCGCACATCACGTGCGGCAGCGTGGCACGGGGCAAGCCGACCAGCCTCGTTCGGCTGGCACCAGGTCAGCGATCCACTCATGCCGGTTCTGCCGCTACTGCGTCGAGGGTTTGCCCTCCCGACCAAGCCGCGTGCCGCGCCTGTGCTGACCGGGTCGCGGCCGGCATGTGAAGGATAAGCCATTGACAGCAAAAGACGTTCGGCACGGCAATGATGCGCGCTTGCGGATGCTGCGCGGCGTGGACACGCTCGCCCGGGCCGTGAAGGTGACGCTCGGTCCCAAGGGCCGCAATGTTGTGATTGACCGCAGTTTCGGCGCCCCGCGTATCACCAAGGACGGCGTGACCGTCGCCAAGGAAATCGAACTGTCGGACAAGTTCGAGAACATGGGCGCGCAGATGGTGCGCGAGGTAGCATCGAAGACCAACGACGTCGCCGGCGACGGCACCACAACCGCCATTGTCCTCGCCCAGGCCATCATCCGGGAAGGCGGGCGGGCAATTTCCGCCGGGCTCAATCCGATGGACGTGAAACGCGGCATCGACAAGGCCGTCATTGCCCTCGTGGACGAATTGCAGAAGCGCAGCCGGAAGATCACCACGCAGGCCGAGACAGCCCAGGTCGGCACCATCTCGGCCAACGGCGAGGCGGCCATTGGCAGGCTGATCGCCGAAGCGATGCAGAAGGTCGGCAACGAGGGCGTCATCACGGTCGAGGAAGCCAAGGGCATCGAAACCGAACTTGATGTTGTTGAGGGGATGCAGTTCGATCGCGGCTACATGTCGCCCTACTTCATCACCAACGCCGAGAAGATGACGGTCGTTCTCGATCAGCCTTACATCCTGATCCACGAAGCCAAGCTCTCGGGACTGCAGCCTTTGCTGCCAATCCTGGAAGCGGTGGCACAATCCGGCCGCCCGCTGCTGATCATTGCCGAGGACGTCGAAGGTGAGGCGCTGGCGACGCTTGTCGTGAACAAGTTGCGCGGCGGCCTGAAGGTTGCCGCGGTCAAGGCACCCGGCTTCGGCGACCGCCGCAAGGCGATGTTGGAAGACATTGCAGTGCTGACCCACGCCGAAGTTGTCAGCGAGGAACTGGGCATCAAACTGGAAACGATGACCCTGCCGATGCTCGGTACCGCAAAGACAGTGCTGATTGAAAAGGAAAACACGACGATCGTCGAGGGTGCCGGGAAGAAGGCCGACATTGCCGCGCGCTGCGCCCAGATCAAGGCGCAGATCGAGGAGACGACGTCCGACTACGACAGGGAAAAGCTGCAGGAACGGCTGGCAAAGCTCGCCGGCGGGGTCGCCATCATCCGCGTCGGTGGCAACAGCGAGGTCGAGGTGAAGGAGCGCAAGGACCGCGTCGATGACGGTCTGCACGCGACGCGCGCCGCGGTCGAGGAAGGTGTTGTTCCAGGTGGCGGGGTCGCGCTGGCTCGCGCCACGCTGATCCTGGCAAAGTTGCGAGGAAAGAACGAAGACCAGCAGGTCGGTATCGACATCGTGCGCCGGGCGGCCCTGGCGCCATTGCGCCAGATTGCAGCGAACGCGGGCGAGGACGGCGCGGTGATTTCCGGCAAGGTGCTCGACTCAGAGGAGTACAACTGGGGTTTCGACGCGCAGGCCGGCGTGTTCAAGGACCTCGTCGCAGGCGGTATCATTGACCCGACCAAGGTGGTGCGCGCTGCTTTGCAGCATGCTGCCTCGATCGCCGCGCTGATGATCACCACCGAGGCGATGGTCGGCGACCACCAGGCGCCGGCACCGGGTGACGAGGAGGCGCCGGGTCGCGGCGCAGATTGACCATGGCCATGGACCCGACCACCGATCCCGACGTTCCCGACCCGGACTTCAACGCCAGGACAGCACGCCTGCTCCGCCGTGAGGCCCTGCGCCGGGCGGCGCAGGAGTTGAATACGACGTCCGGCCCCGGACTCGAGCAGGCGTTGTCGCGGATTTCCGAGGAGGTCACCGCCGAGGCAGTCGAACGGAAGGAAGCAGCCGCCGCGCCGCCAGGCCGCAGACGTATACCGTAAACTTGCCGGCCGCTACGTGCCGGCTGCGCCACGCCTGTATGGCAACTTGTCATGCAGGGGTGGCGGTCCTGTGCGCAAATTTGCCTGCGCCCGGGCGGCGTTCTGGCGTCCGTCCCTCATACTGCCGCCCACTCGATCGTGAGGCGCAGCATGAAAATCCGCGTCGGCTACGATATGGTGCATGAATGCCGGCGGCCGACGCCGCTGGTGTTGACGATCAACGTGCATCACTGCCGGGCGGCGATGTTGCTGCACAGGATTAAATCAACAGTGCGCCGACACGTCCGGCGTCGACCGACTTCGACAGTTTCGGCAATTTCCGCGCCAGGGTTGTCGCGCCCGCCGAACTGACCCGCTTCACCGCCATGACATCGTCTACGACAGCGTCAGCCCAACCCGGTTCCCTCGCCTGCGCACCAGTATCTCGTACAGGACCTGCCCTCCGACGTGCTAATGTATCGGCTCGACAGCCGCTACCGTGAGACAGACAAACCGCTGGAGACAGCATGGCGCAAGTTAGATCTATTCAACAACGAGCGACGTCTCAGCCGCATGCTGATGACGCGCGGGCACGACACGAAGGATAGGCCAATCAGAGACACCTTCGGCCCAGACACTCTGACGAGCTTCACGGTTTATTGCGAAGACTAAACAAGAGAAGCGTCGTGGTGCCGCCAGGGCCGAAGCCAGTTGCGCAGGGTAGTGTGCCTTTACAGGAACGGATTGACGATCCGCAGACCCTCGATTTCACGGCCGTGGCTCAGATCCTCGGTGCAGAGTTCGCTACAGCCGATCGCGATGGCTGCGGCAATGATCGCTGAATCCCAGTAGGAGAAGCCGTAGGCACCTCGGATGCGAATGCCTTCCATGACAATCGCCAACGAGACCGGTTGCACCGGAAACCGGGCCCATGCCTTGATCAGAGTGGCGGCTGTCTCGTGCGATAGCGCATCGGGCCGCGACTGGCGTGTTGCCTGAGCATAGAACTCGGCCAAGACTTGGGCAGACAAAGCGTTATCATCGTGCTCAAGCAGGTCGGTCGCACGTTGCCGCTTCGTTATCTCCGCTGGATCTCGGCTGATCCGGTAGAGCAGGATGTTGGTATCGAGAAACCGGACCGGCGTCATCTGTTGCGGCGATGGATCTCATCACGTGACAGCCGGTCCGAAGCCGAAAAACTCTTGACCTTCGCCGCCATCTCCTTCTCAAGCCGCTTCAACCGTTCGAACTCACTCTCTCCCGCACCAAGTTCGGTCAGATACTGGCGTACCAGCGCTGACACGGACGTTCCCTTTGACGCCGCGGCAACCCGTGCGTTCCGGTAGGTGTCCTCATCCACGGTGACTGTGATATTGGGCATGACGTCACAGTACCACAGTGCCGCCACGTTGGTCCACAGCTTCGACATCGACCCCGTACCCTGTTCCGCGCTAACACGCCGCGCATGAGCAACGCCGACCTCTTTGCCCGCCTGCGCGAAACCGTCCTCGCCGCCCTGACTGACCTCGTCCCGGACCTGCCGGCGGAGATCGCTGCGCGCGTCGAGGTCACCCCTACGCGCGATCCGGCGCACGGCGATATGGCCACCAACGCCGCCATGGTCTCGGCCAAGGCCGCGAAGCAGCCTCCGGCGAAGATCGCCGCCGGGCTTGTCGCAAAGCTGGCCGCCGTCCCCGACATCGCTGCGGCGGAAGCCGCCGGCCCAGGCTTCGTCAACCTGCGCCTGAAGCCCAATGCGTTCCGAGCGCTGCTGCCCGTCATCCTGATGCGGCAGGAAGCCTACGGCGACGCCAGCATCGGCGCCGGGGTGAAGGTCAACGTCGAGTATGTCTCGGCCAACCCGACTGGACCCATGCATATCGGCCATTGCCGCGGCGCCGTGGTCGGCGACGCGCTGGCGAACCTGCTGATCAAAGCCGGCTACGACGTCACCAAGGAATACTACATCAATGACGCCGGCGCGCAGGTTACCGCCCTCGCCTGGGCCGCCTACTGGCGCTACCTGCAGGCCATCGGCTCGCCGCTGACCGAGGAGGAGTTTGGCAACGAAGTGCCTGGCGGCCTGCAATACCGCGGCGAGTATCTGGTCCCGGTCGGTGAGGCCCTGGCCGGCGACCATGGCGCCGCCCTCGCCACCGAAGACCTCGGCATCGCCGCGCCGGAACGCTGGATCGACACGGTGCGAACCTTCACCATCGACGCGATGATGACCGAGGTCCAGGAAGACCTCCGCCTTCTTGGCGTGCGGTTCGACGTGTTCAGCTCCGAACGCGCCCTGGTCACCTCCGGCGCCGCCGATGCCATGATCGACCGGCTGATCGAATACGGCCTGATCTACGAAGGCGTTCTCGAGCCGCCGAAGGGCAAGACGCCGGATGACTGGGAGCCACGGCCGCAGACGCTTTTCCGCTCCACGCAGTTCGGCGACGACGTTGACCGGCCGCTGCGCAAATCCGACGGCAGCAACACGTATTTCGCCAACGACATAGCCTACCACGCCGACAAGATCGGCCGTGGCTATCAACAACTGATCGATGTGCTGGGCGCCGATCATGGCGGCTACGTCGCCCGCATGCGCGCCGCGGTCCGCGCTGTCTCCGGCGATCAGGTCAGCTTCGAGGCGGTGCTGTGCCAGATCGTCCATATTGTCCGCGGCGGCCAGCCGGTGCGCATGTCGAAGCGCGCCGGCAGCTATGTCACGCTGCGCGACCTGCTGGAGGAAGTTGGCCGCGACGCAGTCCGCTTCACCATGCTGACCCGCAAGGCCGACGCACAGATGGAGTTCGACCTCGATCAGGTGCTGGCGACGACGCGGGACAATCCGGCCTTCTACGTCCAGTATGCCCACGCCCGCTGCCGCTCTGTCCTGCGTGCCGCAACCGAAATGTTTGGGCCGGAGGCACTGACTCATAGCGCGCTGGCGGACGTCCCACTCGATGGCCTGACGGACGACGCGGAACTTGCCGTGATCAAGCGCCTGGCGTCATGGCCGCGCACCGTCCAAAGTGCCGCTTCCGCAAAAGAGCCACATCGAATCGCATTTTTTCTCTATGACTTGGCGGCCGACTTTCATATGCTGTGGAACCGAGGCCGGGACGATACGACGCTTCGATTCCTCCAGACTGACAACCCCGTGGAGACGCGGGCGAGGCTTGCCCTCGTCGCCGCGACGGCGATCGTTATCCGCTCCGGACTTGCCGTGATGGGGGTCGAGCCCGTCGAAGAAATGCGCTGACCTCCGCCGTGCCGCTGGAGGCAGCCAGCGGAGTGAGCAGAGCAGTGTCCGACGATATCAGCATCCCGAATCCTGGCTACACGGGCCGGCGCGCGGGCCGTTACGGACGCGCTGCGCGCACGCCGCTCAGTCCCGATAGCAAGCGCCTGCTGCTCTATGCCGGCGGCCTCGGCGGACTGCTGATCGCCATGGTCACAGCGTCAACGCTGACAAGCCACCGCGGCGGCCCGGTGCCGGTGATCGAGCCGGATCCGCGCCCGATCCGTGTCAAACCGGAAAACCCGGGTGGATTGAAGATCGACGCGGCAGACAGCGAGGTCTTCTCCGGCGGCTCCGACACCGCCAACGCCAAGCTTGCGCCGCCGGCCGAAACGCCGAACCCGAACGGCCTGCAAGCGCTGCCGAAGCCGAAGCCGGCCCCGGTGGTGCAGGCGCCTGCTGTCCCGACGCCGGCGCCGAACGCAGCCAAGTCGGCTGCGGTCACCACCGAACCGGCGGCGCCAGCCAAGCCAGCCGCGCCGGCCGCGAAGCCAGCTGTTGTCGCCAAGGACTTGCCGGCCCCGAATAAGCCAGCGCCGACGACCGGCACCGCAGCGCAGGCCACAGCCGCCACCAAGGACGCCGCAACGGCAAAGCCGACAGTAACGGCAAGCGCTGCCCAACCGGCCGCGACAACGCCGACTGCTCCGGCAACTGCCGCCTCAGCGGCGAAACCGGCGTCCGGTCATGGCGCCACTGTCCAGCTTGCCGCCCTCAGCAGCGAGCAGGCAGCGAAGGAGGAGTGGCAGAAGCTGCAGAAGCAGATGCCTGATATTTTCGGCGGCCGGCAGCCAACAATCGTCAAGGCGGAGCGCGACGGCCGCACCTTCTGGCGCCTGCGCGCCGCCGGTTTCACCGACGTCGGCCAGGCGCGCAGCTTCTGCGAGAAGGTCCGGACGAAGGGGAACGGCTGCTCTGTCGCTGACTTCTAAATCCAACAGACTCCTGCACACCGCTCGCGGCGGGTCGCCGGCACCGGCGACCCGGAGGTGTCCGCTATGGCCTCCATACCAGCGGCACCAGGAACGTGCCGACGACGAAGAACCACAGCATCAACGGCAGCCCCAGCCGCCAGTAGTCGCCGAACCGATAACCACCTGGCCCCTGCACGATCAGATTCGCCCCTGACGCAATCGGCGTCATGAAGGAAGCCGCCGCGGCAACGGCAACAGTGACCAGAGCGGTGCGGGAGGACACACCGATCTCGGTCGCCGCTGCCGTCGCCACCGGGATCATGATCAATGCGGTAGCAGCGCTGCTCAACACCTGGCCCATGATCGCTGTTAGCAGGAACAAGGCCGCCAGTAGCGCATAGATGCTGCGGCTGCCGCACAGGCTGACCAGGATATCGGCTATGCGGCTGGCGGCGCCGGTCTCATACATTGCCGTCGACAGCGGCATCAGCGAGGCGATCATGATGATCGCGGTCCAGTTCACCGCGCGATAGGCCTGGTCGATCCGTAGTACGCCCAACAGCACGACGGCGCTGGCGCAGAGCAACCCGGCGAACACCGGCGGAACCAGGCCGGAGGCGAGCATCAGCACCAGCGCGACCAGCACAAACACTGCCCGCTTCGAGCCGGCACCCATCGGCACGGCCTGCCGCCGCACCAGGTCCGGGTTGTCGACCACCAGCACGTCCGGATCCTGTAAGTGCTCGTCCAACGCGCGCCAGTTGCCGCGCAGCAGCAACGTATCGCCCGCGGCAATCTCGGTTTCGCCAAAGCGCAGCGTCTCGCCCCGCCGCTGGATTGCCATCACCATCAAGTCGCCGCTGGGCGTGATCATGCCGGGAAACATGCGTTGCCCGATCAGGCCTGACCGTGGCGGAATCACGACCTCGGCCAGGCCTGACGTGGCGTTGAACAACGCGCCGCGGAGATCGCCGGCGGTGTCGGTTTCTCGCAGCGCAAACCGCTGTTCGTCGGCGAAGCGACGGACATCGTCCACGGCGCCCCGAACCAACAGCACGTCGCCAAGCGCCAACAGCGTCTCCCGGCGCGGAAAGTGGGTCTCGGGGCCCTGAATCGCGACCAGCCCAAGCTCCGGATACGCATCGAGGCCGGTCTCCGTCTCGGCTTTGCCCAGACAGGCCGTGTCCGCTGTGACTGTCAGCCGGAACAACCCGTCGAACAGGTTGTATTGCTCCGTCAGCGTCGCCGAGTGGCGGCTGAGGTCGTCGGCGATGGTCCGTCCGCTGCGTACCGGCACCAGGGCGCTGCCCAGATAGACGACAATGCCGATCGCGCCAGCCACCAGAACGACGCCGATGAGGCTCAGCGAGAAGAAGCTGAACGGCGGCTGACCCAGGCGGGCCGCGGCGTTGGAGACGATCAGGTTTACCGCGCTACCCGTCAGGACCAGCATTGATCCAGCATGTGCCGCGAATAGCATCGGCATCAGCAGGGTCGACGGTGAGCGGCGTAGCCGCAGCCCGATCAGGATGACCAGCGGCATCAGCGCAGCGACGGCGCCGCTGACCCCGATCAGGGCGGCGAAACCGGCGGCCAGCAGCGCAGTCAGCGCGACCAGCCGCTTCTGGCTGTTGCCCGCCCGCTCGACCAGCACCTGACCAGTCCACGCTGTAACTCCCGTTGCATCCAGGCTCGCACTGACCACCAGCAGTGAGGCAATGAACAGCACGGTCCGGTCGCCAAAGCCGCTCAGCGCCTGGTCCAAGGTCAGCACGCCTGTCGCGTAGAGCGAGAGTGCGGCCAGCAGGGCAGTGACCGCGGTCGGCACCACGTTGGTGACGAACAGCACCACCATCGTAGCGATGATCGCGTAGGTGATAACCGTGCTGCTCAACATGGCTGTGTGCTCTGCAACCGGTCGCGCGGTCATCCCATTTGGCCGCGACGGCTGCATGCGCGGCATAGCGCCGCCAATGGCTGTAGCGACCTTGCCGGCCCACGTCTCGTCCACGCGGTCCCGCGGCTGCTCTCACCATCCCATTCGTGCTACCGCTGGCAGTGGTGCGGCGCGTCCGCCGGCGCCTGATGGCGGTTCTGGTGCGCACTCGCGCCGCGGGCTACACACACCGGGTGAGCTGCTCATCCCCCCAGCACGTGCCGCTGCCATGAAGGCCGCCATAGTCGGCATAGCCGGCCCCGATCTGCGGCCGGAGGAGGCGGCGCTGTTCCAGGCGCTGCCACCGGCCGGCGTCATCCTGTTCAAACGCAACATCCAGGATCCGGCGCAGCTTGTGCGGCTGACGGCGACTTTGCGCGCCGCCCTGCCGCCCGGCGCCGAGCTGATGGTGGACCAGGAAGGCGGTCGCGTCGCCAGGCTACGGCCACCGCATTGGCGCGACCATCCATCGGCCGG
>JAFEFW010000029.1 GCA_018240405.1 Pseudomonadota bacterium | reverse complement strand
CAACGTGGCGAAGTCGGCCTCCATGGTCGGCACGGGACCGGAACCACAGCGCGTGGCTGACCAGATGAGCGCGTCCTGGCTCGCCTTTGCTCGCAGCGGCAATCCGAATAGTCCTGCGGTGCCGAACTGGCCCGCCTATGAAGCAGACAAGCGCGCGACCATGGTGTTCGACGTGCAGTCGAAGGTCGTCAACGACTGGCGCGGCGACGAACGGAAACTGTTTCGCACACTTGCGTAGCAGTCAGAGCCCGCCAGCCAGTTTAGTTTCTGAAGAAACAATAGACCGTACCGGATGAGTTGCACTACGGTCGGTTCGTGCGGCAAGCAGCAGAGTGGAGGCCGCCCGCCAACCGCATATTGCAGTCCTCAGCTCGGTTCTTGGTGGCGGGCCGTTTGGTTACCACCAGCCTGAAAGCCGGCGCCGCCAACCCATCGGTGCCGGCCTCCAGCAGACGGACAGAGAAAACGTAACGAAACGAATGCAGCGCGATCTCGCGGCCAGGGGCAGCCGTTACCATCGCGCAGCGGTTTACTCCAAGCCGCGTCACCCGGCGTTACCAGGTCGGTTATCGTTTCACCCCTTGCCTCTCCATGATCGGGGCCAGCAGCCCACCGCCACCGTTCATGGCCAGGTTGCCGCCGTCCATCGGGATGATCGCACCCGTGATCCAGTCAGCCGCGTCCGACGCCAGCAGCACGGACAGGCCCTTGATGTCCTCGGGCTGACCAAGGCGGCCGGCCGGGATGCCGCGCAGGAACGTCTCGCGCAGCCACGGGTCAGCCTCCATACGCGGACCAAGCCCGTTCGCCCCCAGCACCTGGGCGGGCAGGATGCAGTTGACCCGGACGCCACGCCCAGCCCATTCGGTGCTCAGTTCGCGCGTCATCTGGATCACAGCCGCCATCGCCATGCCGTAGATCGATTGTGCCCGTCCGAGCGAGGAGACGCCGGCAATCGAGCCAATGCTGATGATGCGGCCCTTGCCCTGCGCCAGCATCCGCCGGCCGGCCAATTGGCAGGTGTAGTAGCGGCTGATCACCAGGTTGTGGAACGTGGAGCGGATATCCGCCAGCGTCATCTCTTCGGCCGGGCCCATCGTGGCCTCACCGGCCACGTTGCCCAGGATATCCACCCGCCCAAACTCACGGTCCACTGTGGTGAACACCGCGTCGAGATGGTCGGTGTCGGTGACGTCGCCGGCGATCGGCAGCGCCTTGCGGCCGAGCTGGCGGATGTCATGTGCCGTCGCCTCGATGCCGGCCGCATTCCGATCGAGCAGCACGAGGTCGGCACCCGCTGCAGCCAGTGCGCTGGCCATGGCACGACCCATGCCTTGCGCGCTGCCGGTAACGACGGCGGTGCGGCCGGTCAGATCAAACAGGTTCATCTTGGTCCCCAGGCGATTGATCGAGTTCGGATCCACTCTGGTGGCGGAAAATGCGCCCAAATACTGGGACCGTCTACGCGTGGTATTCGCCAAGCTCAGTTGGGGCCTGCCGAGGCCATTACGCGGGTGATGCGAAGGACGCTCGCCAGATCATGCGCCACCGCTCCACCGGCGGCGCGGACTGGCGATCAATCGTAAAGCGCATGTTTCAAAGACAGAAGATGCCGGACATGGCTCGCAGGTCTAGCAGAATAGCGTTGCCGTGAACCGTGTACAGCCATGCGGCGCCTACGAGCAGCAGAACAATCCCGATCCGCAACGCAGCAAGAGTCATTCCGCGGCCGCCAGCGTCAGCCGTGCCACAGGGCGTTCCTTGATCGGCAGGTTGAGCAGCCCGGCCAGCAGCCCCAATCCTGCCGACATCCACCACATCGCCGTATAGGACTTCGTCGCATCATACAGAACACCCGCCAGATACAGGCCGGTGAACGACCCCAACTGGTGCGACAGGAACACGAAGCCGAACAGCATCGACATCCAGCTGGTGCCGAAGAATGTGCCGACCAGGCTGCTGGTCAGCGGGATGGTCGACAGCCAGAACAGGCCCAGAAGCGCGGTGGTGCCAATGATCGTCACCGGCGTCGGCGGAAGAATGATCAAGCCGACGAACAGCACGGCGCGCGCAAAGTAAATTCCGGTCAGCACAGTGTGCTTCTGGAAATACCGCCCGGACTGGCCGGCCAGCCAGGTGCCAATGATGTTGGCGATGCCCAGCGCCATCAGGGACCACACGCCAACCCAGGCGCCAAGCCCCTGGTCCTGCACGAAGGCGGGCAAATGCACCGAATAGAACGCGACGTGAAAGCCGCAGACATAGAAGCCGAACGTCAGCAGCCAGAAGCTGGGCGTGGCGAAGGCTTCAACGAACGCCTCCCGCATCGTTTGCTTGCGCACGGTTGTCGCAGCAGCCTTTGGCCGGCCGGCAATGATCAAGGTGAAGGGCAATGTCAGCGCCACGGTCGCGGCGACCGCCAGCAAACTCGGCCGCCACCCCAGGGTTTCGATCAGCACATGCACATAAGGGTACGCGAGGAACGTCGCGATGCCCGTCGCCATACCCAGAGATGCAATCGCGGAGGTGCGCTTTTCAGGCGGCGCCGCGCGCCCGACCGCACCAACGAGTGCGGTCATGCCGGAGCCGCTGGAACCAAGCCCAAGCAACACGCCCGCGAACAGCAGGCCGGCGCCGGTCGAAACCACTGTGATCAGAAAGAACCCCATCATCGAGCACAGCACACCCAGCGCAACCGGCCGCCCGGCGCCGTACTTGTCCGCCCAGAACCCGAACAGGATCGCTCCAAATCCCCACACCAGGTTCGCCAGCGCCATGGCGTTGGAGAACGGTTCCCGCCCGATGCCCAGATCCATCGTCACCGGACGCAGATACAGCCCCAGCACTTGACGCAGACTCATGGACAGCCCGACGATCAGGCAGGCCGCCAGAACGATCAGCCAGAGCGGGCGGGTACGAGTGTCGTTCATGGCATTCGGGCTCCTCGTTCAAGCGCCGAACCTTGACGCTGGGTGCACGAAGCAAAGATATGGGCATATGAGCGCAATTGACAAGATGCCCGAAACGACATGCAACTGCGCGGCCATTCGTCAGGCCGCGCGGCGGGTCACCCGACTTTACGATCAAGCGCTGGCCCCAACCGGCTTGCGGATTACGCAATTGCCGATACTGGCTGGGCTGGCAGCGACCGGCCCGGCAACCATGGGCGCCTTGGCCGAACGCATGGTGATGGATCGCGCCACCCTCGGCCACAATTTGCGCCCATTGGAAGCCGATGGCTTGGTGACGATGTCCGTGGGAGCGGATCGGCGCAGCCGCGTTGTTTCACTCACGCCGGCCGGGCGGCAAAAACTTGCGGAAGCGAGGCCTCTATGGCGTGCGGCGCAACAAGCATTCGAGTCCACATTCGGAAGCGATGACGCTGCTGCGCTTCGGGCCACAATGACGCGCGTGGCACGCCTGGACTTCCCATCCATCGTTGGGACGTGATCCAAGCGAGCCCGTCCGGGAATCGCGTTGCCTGCGCCGGGGGTCCAAACCCGGCATGACAAGTTGGTTGGCGCGCCGCCTGACGGAACGAGCGTGGCAGCAGGCGTCCTGAACGGAGCCTTCGACCGCCTACTGCTTCGTCAGCCAGCGCTTGGCGATCCGGCAACCGACGGTGAAGGCAGGGTTGAAGACATTGCCAACGTCGTAGCGCACCACCTGGCCCATCAAATGGCTGGCGGCGCGGGCATCGAGCCCGTAGTCCTCCCCGAGCCAGCGCAGCATTTCGGTGGTGGCATGCTGCAACGCCTGATCAAGCGGTCGGGCATTGCCGACCGTGAAAATATCGTCGGCGGTTTCGCCACGCGGCCAGTTGATCGTCCGCTTCAGGACCCGGAAGGTCACTTCCATCTCAAACGACGTCTCGATGCCGGTGCCGACGATCTCCCCATCGCCCTGGCAGGCATGGCCGTCGCCGAGGTAAAACAGCGCGCCTGGTACCGATACGGGGAACCAGGCCGTTGTACCCGGTGCAAACAGGCGATAATCCATGTTGCCGCCGTTCTGCGCACTCGTTGCAGTGGTCAGCGCCTGGCCGCGCGCTGGCGCCACCCCGAAGCAGCCGATCATGGGCTGGAGCGGCGGGGTAAATCCCTCAAGGCCCTTCGGCGGCTCGCGCAGCCGCACGGTCCCGCTGTTGCCGCCGATATCCCACACAACACGTTGCTGCGGGGGCCGCTCCGGGATCGCGGCCGGATCCAGCACGGTGAACGCGAGGGGAGAATAGGTCCAACCGGTCGCTCGGCTCGGTGTCAGCCGGTCGATGCGGACGGTCAACGTGTCGCCTGGCTCGGCGCCTTCGATGAAGAATGGACCCGTCATCGGATTCGGCCGCTCACCGACAGCAATTTCGCGAGCGTCCAGACCGGACGCGTCGATCGTGTCGGTCACCACTGTGTCGCCGTCAGCAACCCGGAGGCAGGGTTCGGCCGTCCCGATGACGTTGAAGTATTTGGTGGGATGAAAGTGGTGCGTTGCCATTGCGTACTCGCAAATCCTTCCGGCGAGAGGTGGCATTGCAGCTATGCACGTGCCTGATCCCGGTACGTTAGGAACCGCTCAGCAGACGGTCAATCGCAACCACCGATCAAGCCGGAATTCCGTGTTGTTAGAATTCCTGGATTTGTCACAACGTCTGCAATTGAGCGATTGCGGGTAGCGCGGAACGACCGCCAGCGTTGAGAGGAAAGCTTATAGCGAGTCCGGGACGCCGCGGTCGTCCGATGATCTGGCGAGCGTAGCGGCATCCTGAGCCTCGTTCTCTTTCGTCATCGATAAGCGCGCACCTTTTGGGGCTCCCTCGCCTACGCCTTGACCTGCTCGCCAAGCCACTCAATCGCCGCCTGTGTGCCGCCCCTGCCGTGCGGGATCTGCAACGCCATCAGCGCCATCTCGATCACGCTAAGCGTGCCCAGGACCATCGGCGCGTTGACGTGGCCCATATGGGCAACGCGAAAGGCCCGGCCCGACAGGTCACCGATCCCATGGCCCAGGACCACGCCGCACTGCTCCCTGCAATAGGCGCGCAAGGCGTCGGGGTCGTAACCCTCGACCAGCACGGGCGTCACGGTATCGCAACGCTCACTGGGTTCGATGATATTGAAGCCGATCACCTGGCCTGCCGACCACACGCCGACAGCCCGGCGCACCGCCTCGGCGAGCAACGCGTGGCGCCGGAAGACGTTCTCCAACCCCTCTTCGAACAGCATATCGAGCGCCCGGCGCAGCGCGAACAACATGTGCTCCGGCGGCGTGCCGGCGTACTTCTGATAATGATGGTCACCGTCGCGCTCGGTCCAGTCCCAGTAGGGCGTGCGCAGCCCCGCCGTCTTGTGCACGTCGCGCGCGCGCGCGTTTGCCGCCACGAAGCTCAGGCCAGGCGGCGCCATCAGACCCTTCTGCGAAGCCGACATCGCGACGTCCACGCCCCAGCCGTCCATGTCGAACTTCATGCAGCCAAGTGAGGCAACCGCATCGACCATCAGCAGCGCATCATGTCCCGCGGCACGGATCGCCTCGCCGATGGCGGGGATATCATTCACCACACCCGAGGCGGTATCGACCTGCGTGACCAGTACAGCCTTGATCGTGCTGCCTTTGTCGGCCTTCAGGCGCGCTTCGACCTCGGCCGGGCGTACCGCGCGGCGCATGTCGCCTTTCAGGATCTCAACCTCGACGCCCATGCGGCCGGCGCTGTTGCCCCAGCCGACAGCGAAGCGTCCGCTTTCCAACACGAGGATCTTATCGCCCCGGCTGAGCACGTTGGTCAGCGCGGCCTCCCACGCACCATGCCCGTTGGCGCTGTAGATGTAGGCGCGGCCTTCGGTGCTGAACATGCGCGCGACGTCTCGCAGCAGGCCATCGGTCAGCGCCAGCAAAGAGCCGGCGTAGATATCGACCGCGGGACGATGCATCGCCTGCAGGACTGCATCGGGCACGGTGGTTGGGCCGGGGATAGCCAGGAACTCGCGGCCGGCACTGACGCTCATGTGGACCTGTCCTCTACGCATGGATGGCGCGGTGCAGAGGGTAGCACGATTCGCAAGGCCGATACTCAGCGCGCATGACGCGCCGGGCGCGCATCTTTACGCGGCACCCCTTGCGCTTGGCCTTTGACGAGGATCGCGTCGTGACCTTGGCACGCCGCACGAGAACGGAGGCCGGCGATCCAGGCCGCCGCCTCGGCCCTTCGAATGCCACGGGATGCCAATATGCGACCTTGATCAAGAGCCACGGCCGGATTGCCGGCTCCACTTCGAGCGCATTATTCGAAGCCCCGCGCAACGACCCGACGGATTCCCGCTGCATCGAGTCCGGCAATGCCCATGCGGTGCATCGTCCTTTCCGACGAGGCGAAATCCGAGCCCGCGAGCGTCCGAGCAAGCGTAATGACCGCGTCGATGGCCGGCACTGGTACCCCGGCGGCGTGCGCCAGGGCACGCATTGGCATAAGGCCGACCGGCACATCCTCGGCAATGTATTTGTGGTCCCACGAACGAGGCGTGCCAGTCGCCTGATATGGGCCGTCGCTGTTGGTCGTCAGCAGCTGGCAGGTCTCTGATAATGTTGCCCCACGCACCCCATAGGTGCGCCAGAACCAATCTTCCAAGGTCAGCACGTCCGCTCCCAAGGCGCCTGCAATTGCCACCCGCTCGGCGTTGATCGCGCGATAGAGGCGTTCGACAGACGCGGTCACGCCCTCTGCATAGAATTTGTAGGGTTCGGCGCGGTCGATTTTCCCGGCGTTCGCAATGCAGTTGGCAACATGGAGCATCGCGTTGGCGTTGGTGAAGCCGGTTGCGATGACCGTCGGCGCGGGCGTCGCGTGCGGAAACAACGGTGACAGGCGGGCGAACACGGACTCGATGCGGTTGGCGGGAAAAGTTGCGATTTGCAGGTATTTCTTGCGCACGATCGGACGAATGGTCGTCGGCGAAGGCCACCAGCAGGAATACGGGTAGTTATCCATCTCCGCGATATCGACGGAGGCGCGACAGCCAGCCATGTCGAGCGTGCGACGAAACGCGAGCGCGCCGCCCGTGTTGCCCTGAATGAGCAGGATGATCTGATTGTCGTTCAGCAGGGGCGCGAGGGCAGTTGCAACATCTTCCTGGTATACGCCGCCGGTGCAGACGCTGATTACCTCGGCACCTTTAATGGCGTGGGCCAGGTCCGTCGTGACGTGCTCAATGGCGATGAAGCCGCCGGGGTCGACATCGAGGCCACCACGTTCCCGTATCGCCGCAAGCCGGCGATCGTCACGATCGGTGAGGCGAATCGTGCAACCCAGACTGCCAAGTTCCGCCGCTAGGTAAACACCGCCGCTGCCGGCGCCGACGATTGCAACAACTGAATTGGGCATCTCCAAATCCTTCTATCGGAGATCGACCGCTCATGGGCGCCCTGATCGGCCGGGCCCTGGTGCGATGCGGCATGAGAGGCGCAGAGGTATAACATCCGTTCCGAAAATGGCCGATGCCCGGGACTCTACCCCGCGGCGCTGGACAACTGGACCCAGGGCGGGGAAGAGCCATTGTGGCCGGCTCATCCCACCGGCCGTACCGACCATGCCACGGCCCAGTGCATTTGTGCCAGTATGTCTAATCGACGCTGATTTGGTTGCTGACGGAACAACGACCGGCCGCGGCGCTGCGGCGTCAGACGCAGCGGCCGTCGGTGCCGGTCGACACCTCTCATTCAGTATCGCCGGCACAGTGCGGTGCAGTTGCATGGCCTCTCCACAAACACCCGATCCACACCATGTGCGGACGATCCCGGTCACAGGATTGGGTCGCGATCCGGTGACAGGCGGTATGGAGACAGAAAGCGTGGAGCCAAGCAGTCAAAGCGCGAGCGACTGGCAGGCGGGTTACATCGCGGCCATGACCGATGATGCGCCTGCCTATCCGCCTGACATACGGGATCACCTGGCGTTTTGGGCGGGCTTCACCGCCGGCCGCGCTGCGCGTCAACGTGCTGCCGCACATTCCTCCGCCAAAAATGGTTAGACAGTTGTTCATGGCGTGCGGCCGTGCGTTCACGGCGTTCTCTTGAGGCAGCACGTAAGCGGCCGCCAAGGCGTCGCTCCGGGGTGAATGTGTGGGCCGTCGCCGGCCTTGCGCACAACTACGAAGGATCGCGGCGTGATCCGTTTAGAGTCGTCCGGAGGTGCTACAAAACTGCCATAGCCGCGCAGCGAGCAGGGCTTGGCCAGCTGCCCTACGCAGCCAACGCCGTACGATGAAACGCTGCGTCGGGCTGGGGAACCAGTCACGGAACGACTCGCTGTCGATCATGTAGATACGCGCGCCTGATGTGATGCTGAAAAGGCCGATCCGAGCAGCGCCGTCGGTCGGTGAACTTGCGCGCGGGCAGGATTGCTGCAAGGGGCTGTTCTGCACGCTGCAGAGCGCCTCTATGCTGACGACATCTTGCGGGCTGCTGATGCGCAACCTTCAGGCAGGGATCAGGTCGCGGGCCAGGTCGGGCCGTCGGTACGGCCGCGGTAGCACAGTCGCCGTGATGGCCATAGCGCCGGCGGCGTAGAAGGGATCTCGAGGAAACTGCAGGGTATGGCTGGTGGCGGATGGGGTGTCACCACCTCGTAGCACGAAAAAGATGCCGTTGATCAGTTCGCGCATCTCCCACGCCCGAAGACGCCCCGTCTTGGCGGGCGGCGGTAGGAACGGAGCAAGCAACGCCCACTCAGCGTCGGTGAGGTCACTGGGATAGTGCAGGTCATCGCGGTCGTGCAGGCATCTTGTGTTCGGGTCCACATGGGAAGGTCCAGCGTCAGGGTAGGGTAACGCCCTAGATTCGCGGCAGGATTCCGACTTCAAGCCCTTACAGCAGTGTTTCGAGACAGTCTCTGAAAATCCGCGGCGCCCGGAGGTCCGCATAAACTCCCAGGGAAAGCCCACCGGTTCGCGATGATACTCGCACGGGTCTGGCTTTACGAAGCCGACGACTGCGTTCGTGGCGCCATCTCCAGAACCCGCTTATCAAAGAAGCGCAGAATCCCCTCCATCCACCATTCTGTGCCCGGCGTGTCGGAAATATAGCGCCCGGAGGGCTGAGGAAACATGTGTATGAGCAGGGCCCCGCTTGGTGCGGCTTCAAAGCGCATCCGGTCTTGGGACCGATCCAGCCCGGAATCCCAAACGGCACGCCGGGCCGCACGGATTTCCGGGATGAGCCGATAGTCCGCGAGCAAAGCCGGCGCCCGGGCCGTCATGGCGATGACGATGGCTGCGGCGAGTGCGGCGGGTCCGACGATGCGCGCTGGCAGACCCCGCACGGGCCACAACGGCGCCATTGCTCGCGCCGCCACCAATAGGATCAAAACCAGCAGGACATGCCGGAAGGATCCGTGCGTCTCGTGCGCCTGGCTGCCGTACTGGTAGTAGGATGCGAAAATGGTGATGAGGAAACAGCCCACCAGGCCAGTCAGAAGCGCGAGGGCAGTGCGCCAGGCCATTGTGCCTACAAATCCGCGGCGGCACGCCCATAGGAAACCGGCGAACAGCAGACCTGCTGCCAACCGCGATGCCGGTCCGTCCATGCCGGCCGGCGGTCCGTGTCCGAGTGTCAGTTCTGCGGTGATGCCGTGGATTGTCGCTTCGAGGCTGCGCCAAAAATCGTGGAAGGTCGGGCTGTCCTTTCCTAATCCCCGCATGGGATTCGTGAACACGATATGGAGGATCCATGCCCCCACGGCCGCGCACAGCAGCGCAGGTATCAGATACCATGCTGCCCCCCACAATCTGGGCCGCCCCGAGCTCAGCAACCTCGGCGCATCCAGCACAAGCATGGTGCCTATGAAGCTGACTGCAAAAAAGTAACCGACCTCGGAGCTTGTAATTGCCAATGCGAGACCGCAGCCGGACAGTATCTGTCCACCCGTCGATGAGGTCCGTCCGCCCAGTATTTGAAGTGTGACGACCATGATGCCAAGAAGGCTGAGGAGATAGGGAGCTGCACCCATTGGCCAGAAGAACAGCGAGCCGATGAGCGGACCCATTAGGCCCATCGCCAGAGTTGCCAGGAGCAGGGTAAAACGCTGAAGCAGCCCAGAACCGCCACCCTGCCAGGCCGCAACGCCAGCAGTGGCAATGACAATCGTCCACAACGTCGCCAGGAACGGCGCGATCAGCGGCGCTTTAAAACGTTCCACGGCCAGATAGTATAAGTAGAGCGGCAACTCGGAAGCCGGTCTGGGGCTCCACTCAACCAGCCGGCGTATGAATTCGCTGATCCCCCCACGCCGCCAGGCGGCGAAATTCGCGTATTCATCGCCGTGCCAGGCCCCTCCGACTATCAGCAGCGCATGGCTCAACAGCATCATGAGAGCGACTGCGGCGGCAATCGACCCGAGGCGGCTCTCCCAGCGGGCGGCGTGGTCCGGCCGACGATCGGCCTCCGCGTCGGGCACGGCTGACGACGTTTGGCCAATGGCCCGCAGAACGCGAGGCGGAATGTTCCTGGTTAGTGATGCAGTCATTTCCGCACCCGCTTGAGCCTGCGTCAGCCGTAGCCGCCAACTCTGACGGCGCTGAGCCACATCTGCTCGTCGACGTTGTTAGGCGGAACGAAAGCCGCCTTGTTGCCACCTTGGCCATCGCCAGTCATCCGAGATCGAGAACCTGGCATGGTCGCAGCGGGCTAAACGGGCTTCTAACCGTTGATCTACGCCACATCAAGTGTTGAACCGGACAAAATGCCTTCGACCTACCGTTCTTTAGCAGGAGTTTGCAACTTATTCAAAAACTCCTCGAAATAAGTGCAGATCCTCAAAAAATGAGCATAGCACAACCCGCACCAGCTAGCCCTCGGCATGATACCGGCCGCATACGTCTGCGTCTTGACCGCAATACGCGAGCGTACGTTCTACTGCGAGGTCACCATCATGCAGACCCTGTTTCACGCACGCTGCGCCAGGTGCCGCGACAGCGACAGAACGCAGAACAGACTTTGCACAGCCTGAACATGAATGAGCGGGCATAACGCCAAACGTTACATTGACTGCAATGGGCTCGATAATTTGTACATCGGAGGTCGTCTGTCGATCGCTGGGGCCGACATCGAAATAAGGAGCTAAGTCAGTGCCGGCGGTCGATGATTCGAGGAAGCCTTATGATGGAAAGCACATCAGCGGGCATGGCCCACACAGGAATGCCTTGATGGTAAACGTCACACCGGCTGCCACGCACGCCCGGACGCGCCCGGCTGGTGTTGCTTCGTCAGCAGCGCAGGCCGCGCCACTTGCTTCGTGCTTGAGGCTTTGCAGGCCGATCATCCCCCAAGTCCGGCCAGCGCCGAAAGAGCCATCGCCCTGACCGACACCGTCCAGAGCGACGCCTGACGATTGAGTTCCGCTGCCTGGTTCATCGCCTCGCAGATGGCGACGATCTGCTGCTCCCGCTGAACGTCGGAGTTAGCCGTCTCAGGCGTACTCGGAAGTCCTGTTTCCAGGCGGCGCGCCGCATCGCCTGGCGGCTTCGGCAGATGATAGGGCAAGTCAGCCTGAGCCTGGGCGGAGAGGTACCAATTGCGGGCGGCCCATCCGCCGGTGATCGCTCCAATAAGCGCGAGGATGCCTGAAAGCATGATCAGTCGCTCTCCAATACTATTGTTACGATGCCGGTCGCTCCACTCTCACGCCTCGGCTGCGGCCGTTCTATATTTCCTGCCGCCGGTAGGCACAGGCTCATGTTCGCACCCATACGCCGATACAGCATCGCCCCGGAGAAGATGGACGAACTCATCGCACGCATATCGGGCGTGGCAGACATCTTCGAAGCAATGCCGGGCCACGTCGCCTATTACCTGGTGCGGAGCGACGGCGGGGTACTGACTACCGTTGGCGTATTCACAGACCGAGAATCGGCCGTGGCGTCGCGCCAGGTAGCAGCCCGCTGGATTACGGAGAACGTCGCCGACCTTCTCGGAGCACCTTCTGACGTCACCGTGGGCGAAATCGTGGTGCACGGGTGACGTCAGGCCTGACCGCCACCAGCGGCGATTTGCCCGTGGTTGACCAGATGTATGCCCATGCCGCCGATCGAGCGGGAGTCGCCTTTGACTGAATCAAAGCCGCAGCACCGGAACACGTGGAACACATGCGCAAACGGCACGTGTTCCAGGATTGCGCGCCCGGAACTGAGAAAGAGTGCGGGTTTGGCGATGATGGAACACCTGGAACACGTTATTCAAACGCATGGAACACATTAATCAGGTGATGTTGGCGGGATATGTGGTGGCACACACAATCATCGGATGCGCTGCAGCCGCGGACAGGGACACATGACTGACGCGCGCCCGATACACCCTGTACTATGAGAACAGAGATCCCCACCAAGCGAGACCGGCGGTGAGCGACAAAGCAGATGCCGAACTTCCAGCGCCGCGTGGCACGGACCGGTCGCATGGCGTCCGCGTCGCAAGCCGACGAACGGCTAACGCAAGGGTTGTAGAGCTAGAAGCCGCGCCAGAAGCCTTGAAGCTGTTGGGTGGGTCGCAATGCCGGTCGTTCAATGAGACGTTGCTGGCCTCGGTGCTGGGTTGCATGTCGGTTCCCGAAGAAGGGGAAGACGAACTGCAACGCCGCGTCGCAGCCACGCAGGCAGCGCTGGCTGCGTTCAAACCGGCAGACGAGATCAAGGGTATGATCGCTGCCCAGGCAGTGGCGATGCATCACGCTTCGATGGAGTGCTTTCGGCGGGCCGCGCTGCCGAACCAACACCCCGATACAGAATCAAAGTTGCGGCGAGACGGCGCCAACCTCAGCCGTGGCATGACCGAGATGCTGGAAGCCCTGAGTCGTCGGCGCGACAGGAGCCCACAGGTGGTCCGGGTTGAGCGGGTGGTAGTTGCAGATGGCGGGCAAGCCATTGTCGGTGCCGTCACAGCAGGTGTCGGCGGGAGGGGCACGCGGATGGCAGATGAGGTGCAGGACCCCGTGAAGTGCCGCTGCGGCGCGAGGACGAGGGCGGGCACAACATGCATGCGCTGGCCGGTCGCGGGCCGCAAGCGGTGCCGCCTACATGGTGGATGTAGCGCCGGCCCACAGACTGCAGAGGGGCTGGAGCGGCTCAGGAAGGCCAGGACGATACATGGCGGCAGTAGCGCCGAGATGCGCCGGCTGCGGGCGCTGATACGGGAACTGCGCGCAGAGACGGATCGGCTGGTGGAACTGGCTTGAACCTGCCCCTCCATCTGCGGGCCGGGGCGCGGGGGAAATTTAGCCCGACCCCAACAGCCTGGTGCGGGTAGCCGGCAGCAGATGCCACTGCAGGGTAAAATGCCTCGCCCGGGGCGGGACCGCACGAGGATATTGGAGCCGACCTGGCCAAACCGGCACAACAAATACCCGATGCACCGAGTGGGGTAGACCTAGGCTAGAGAGTCGCCACTCCCGCCAAAAGTCCACAATATCAATGGATCGCAGGGCGAGTCTGGCGGATGGGGTGGGATTCGAACCCACGGTACGCTTGCACGTACGGCGGTTTTCAAGACCGCTGCCTTAAACCGCTCGGCCACCCATCCGGACGGCGGGAACCTAAGCGCTTCCGGCAAAGCTCTCAAGCACCGACAGCACCCGCACCCCAAACGCCCCCGCCACGGGCCGGCCGGGCTATTCCCCGGCCAGCCGAGCCGGCGTCAGCGGCGCCGCCAGCCGCATCAGCGAGGCAATATCCGCCGTCGTGTCGATCGCCAGCACCGCGCTCGCCAGCGCGGCGGCGCGGCCGGCGCCCAGCACAGCCTCGGTCAGGCCGGAGAATTTGGCCCGCAGTTCGGCCTCGGACAGGAAGTTGGACGGCTCACCCTTCGGCACCACCACCGTCTGCTCGAACACCTGCCCGCGCGCGGCCACCGTCAGCTTGCCGGACATATTGGCGGGAAACTCCGCCTCGATGTCCGCATCGAACGCGCACTCGATCTTCGGCAGCAGCGCCCGCACCGTCGGGTCGGCCAGCCCGCTATAGCTGTCCCAGCCCATGGCGCCGGTTGCCAGGGCCGAGGCGATCACGAACGGCCCGCTGAACTGGCCGTCCACGACGTTCCGCGGATCGGCCTTCCTGTCCGCCGGGTCGCCGATCAGCATCATCCCGGACTTTGGCAACCCGAGGCGCACGTGCTCGATCTCCTCCGGCCTCAGGTCATTGGCCGCGCGCAGCGCCAGCGCCGCATCGATGCCGGCGTGGCCGTAGCGGCAGGACGGGTATGGCTTCACCGCCGTGTTCATGAGTTCCCAAACCGAACCCAGATCTTGCACGGCCCGTTCCGGAGTCGGGTTCGGCGCGTAGGCGCGCAGGAAGCCGTGCCGGCCCTCCAGCGCCTCGGACGCGCCCTTGAACCCCTCGCGGACCAGCGTCGCCGCCATCAATCCGTTCATCGCCGCCCAGCCGACCTGGAAGCGCTTCGTCCAGGCACCATTGGCAAGGAACTGCAGGCTGCCCGCGGTCTGCGACAGCACCGTGCCAAGCGCGCCGGCGACGCCGTCGGCATCCAGGCCAAAGACACGCGCCGCCGCCGCCGCGGCGCCGAACGCGCCGCAGGTGGCGGTTGGGTGGTAGCCGCGGTCGTAATGCTCATTCGCCGGCAGAGCCAGGGCGATGCGGCAGGTCACCTCATAGCCGGCAATGATACCCGCCAGCACATCGGCACCGGACGCACCCGCCATCTCGCCGGCCGCCAGCGCGGCGGGGATCACCGGGGCGCCGGGATGCAGCGAGCCAGCGGCATGGGTGTCGTCGAAGTCCAGCGAATGCGCGAGTGCGCCATTCAGGAACGCCGCCCCGGCCGGGGTATAGCGACAGGTGTCGCCAAACACGCCGGAATTGCCCGCGGCGAGACCCAGGGCCCGGGCTGCGGACAGGAACGAGGCGGTGCTCTCCGCGTCATGGCGGGCGCGAACGATATTGCCCACCAGGTCCAGCACCAGGAAGCGGGCGCGCGCGGCCACCTCCGGCGGTATCTGGTCAAGCCGCATGCCGGCACAGAATTCTGACAATGTCGCGGTGATACCCACGGTCGCCCCCTCCGGTTTGATTAACCGCAGTTTGCCGCGATCCGCGCCGTCGTCCAAGACGTCATTGTCGTCACCACGAAGGGTGACGACGCTATGAAGCATTTCATCGTCGGCAGCGGAGCCGCCGGCAACACTGGCGCCAACGGCACGACAGGAGCGAAACCGATGGCCAACCACTACAAGCTGTCAGGACACGGCATCGAACTGGAATACACCACCGGCGGCCGAGCGGGCGTCCCGGCGCTGACTCTGAAGGATAATGGCGTGGTTCGCAGTTATCTGCCGTCCGAGGTGACGACCGATCAGACGGACCTCGGAACCATGGTGTCCGTGCCGCTGACGACATCAGCCGACAAGGGTGGCGCCCGCTTCGGCTTCTTCCTGCCGACGGTCGGCGCGACGTCAGGGCGGCGGACGCCGGTGACGACCTCGGGTGTCATCCAGACGTACAGCGGACCGGGCAGTGTGCCGCACTGGCCTTCCACCTGGAGCTGCGTGCATCTGCACGGCACCGCGTCAGAGATCGCCCTGCATGCGCCGGAGGCCGTTCCGGCGTAGGCGGACAGCCAGCGGCCGCCGGACCAGGCGGCCGCCACAACCCGGCCAGAACCATACGCTCCACCAGCGTGCCGCAGGGCGGCACGGGGCCGGCACGCGCGTGGGGATGCGGCTGCCGGGCGCCGGGCTTTCGCTGTCGTGCTCCCTGTTTCCTGTCGGTCCCGCGGCTGATCGTTGCGTTGGCGTTGGCGTCCCGCCCGCCGCATCGGGGCGAGCCGTTCCGTGAGCATACCGGCCGCTCTGGCTTTCGATTCCGGATGCGGTACAATGCGCCGTGGTGCATGCCGGCGTGCTGACTCTTTTTCCTCCGTCATGAGCCTGATCAAGGTTTGTTAACCTCCGTCGTGCCATTGCTCAGTTGTGCCTGGACAGGAAACCCGTATGGCCAAACGGTTCGCTCCCGCAAATGATGCTCCCCAGCCTCCGGCGGCCGACGCGCTCCCGGCCGCATCGCCCGTCGCGGCCCCGGACGCGGAGCCGGATGCCGAGGTCGAACCGACCCTGCCGTCGGAAGTAGGGGCGCCACGGCATGAGGTAGCGGCCTCCCACATGATTGCGCAACTGCGCAATGACCCCGCGGCAATCCGCCGGCTGTTCGAGACCGGTCAATATCCGTACCGCAGCCGCATGCGGACCGGGCCGTATGAGTCCCATATGCTCGAACTGCAGCGCGAGCTGCTGAAGGCCCAGCGCTGGATCGAGCAAACGGGGCAGCGCGTCGTCATCCTGTTCGAAGGCCGCGATGCCGCCGGCAAGGGCGGCACGATCAAGCGGTTCATGGAGCACATGAACCCACGCACCTCCCGTATCGTCGCGCTGCAGAAACCGACGGACCGCGAGCGCTCACAATGGTACTTCCAGCGTTACATTGGCCACCTGCCGTCCGCCGGCGAAATGGTTCTGTTCGATCGTTCCTGGTACAACCGCGCCGGCGTCGAGCGCGTGATGGGATTCTGCAGCCCGGCCGAGTACCTGGAATTCATGCGGCAGGCGCCGGAACTCGAGCGCATGCTGGTCCGTTCCGGTGTCACGCTGATCAAGTTCTGGTTTTCGGTCAGTCGCGAGGAGCAGCGGCGGCGCTTCGAGCAGCGCGAGACCGACCCGCTGAAGCAATGGAAACTGTCACCGATCGACCGCGCCTCGCTCGACAAATGGGACGAATACACCGAGGCGAAGGAGGCGATGTTCTTCTACACCGACACCGCCGACGCGCCCTGGACCATCGTCAAGTCCGACGACAAGAAGCGCGCTCGGCTGAACGCGCTGCAGCATTTGCTGTCGCTGTTCCCCTACGACGGCAAGGACCACAGCATCGTCACCGGAGCGGATCCGCTGATCGTCGGCACCACGGCGCATGTGATCGGCACCGACGTGCACATCATCAACAAGACGGTGCATCCGGCACTGAAACGCGGACGGGAGGCTGGGGTCAGCTGAGTTCAGGCCGGCGCGACTTCAGTGTACAGCGCCAGTTTCAAGGCCGGATCATCATTTGCCTGGAACGTCGCGTATTCGAAGCATAGCGCCCCCCGCGTCGGGTGATGCAGGTGCTTCCGTCCACTGCCGGTGCCGCGCACGTCGTGCGCCTCCCACCATCCGGTGAACTCCGGGCAGCCTGACTGCAGCCGGTGCAGCAGGTCCTGGAACGCCGGATCGCCGGCCCAAAGGTCATGCGTCGCCCGGAACTGCGCCACCATGCGCTGCGCCTCGTCCGCCCATGCCGTACCAAACAGGCGCCTGACGGCTTGGCGGGTCAGGACGGACAGCAGAATATTGCGCCCATCCTCGGGGAGGGCGCTAAAGCCGAAGATGTCGTCGGCCGCCGCGTTCCAGGCCAGCAGGTCCCAGCGCCGTCCCGTGACATAGGCGGGTTGGGCGAGACCGTCGATCAGGCGCCGGATCGAATCCGGCACCTGCTCCGGCACAAACGCGCCGCGCTCCGCCGTCCGCGTCAACGCCCGCAGATGCGCATGCTCCGTCGGCGATAGCAGCAATGCGCGGGCCAGCGCGTCGACGGTGGTGACCGAGGGACTGACGGCGCGCCCCTGCTCCAACCGGATATACCAATCGACGCCAATGCCGGCACGCTCCGCCACTTCCTCTCGCCGCAACCCCGCCGCGCGGCGGCGCCGGCCCGGCGGCAGGCCGAGCGCGTCCGGGGTCAGGCGTGCGCGGCGCGAGCGGAGAAAATCGCCGAGTTCCTTGCTTCTGGACAGGGACATGGATGCGCTCTGGTGAAGGAGGGTGCCGGCGATCCCAGGATAATACCAGACCTGAATGTGCCCGGACAGAGCACCGATACTGGCATCCTCCATCCGACGAAGAGGCTGACCATGAAGGCTGCTGTCCTGCGCGCGTTCGGTGCGCCGCTGTCCATCGAGACCGTGCCCGACCCGGTGCCCGGCACCGGCGAGGTCATCGTCGATGTCGTCGCGGCCCGCGTGCTGTCCTACACCAACGAGGTCCTCAGCGGCGCGCGGCGCTATAACCTGGACCTGCCGGTCATCCCCGGCACCGGCGCGATCGGGCGGGTGCGCGCCGTCGGACCTGACGCGACGCGGCTGGCGCCGGGCGACTGGGTGCTGTGCGACCCGACTGTGCGGTCGCGCGACGATGCGCTGGCGCCGGATATCACGCTGCAGGGCTGGTCATCCCGCGGCGAGGGCGGGCTGCGCCTGCAGCGCTACTTCCATGACGGCTCGTTCGCCGAACGCATCCGGGTCCCGACCGAGAATGCTGTGCCGATCGGCCCGATCGATCCCACCGAGGCGCCCGCCTGGGCCGCCATCGGCATGGCGCTGGTGCCCTATGGCGGGTTCCTCGCCGCCGGCCTGCAGCCGGGCGAGACGGTGCTGGTCAGCGGCGCCACCGGGGCTTTCGGCAGCATTGCCGTTGCCGTCGCGCTTGCCATGGGCGCCGCATGTGTCGTCGCACCCGGGCGCAACCAGGCGATGCTGGCGGAGCTTGGTCGCCGGTTCGGCGCACGGGTGCGGCCGGTGACGCTGAGCGGCGACGAGGATGCCGATCGCGAACGCATGCAGGCAGCCGCGCCGGGACCGATCGACTGTGTGCTGGACATCCTGCCCCCGTCGGTCAGCACCACCGTCGTGCGGGCGGCGGTCATGGCCGTCCGCCCTTATGGCCGCGCCGTCCTCATGGGTGGCGTCGGCATGCTCGGCGGCGCCGGGCTCGAGCTGCCGTATCCCTGGATCATGCGGAACTGCGTCAGCATCCACGGCGTGTGGATGTATCCACGCGAGGCGGTGCCGCGGATGGTAGCGCTGATCCGGGCGGGACTACTGCCGCTGGACCTGTATCAGGTAACTCCCTTCCGCCTGGACGACGCCAACGCGGCGGTGGCGCACGCCGCGACGGAGAGCGGACCATTCCGGGTGACAGTGCTGACGCCGTGATCCCGGCTGCTTCGAAGTGTGGCGACTGCAGCCGGCACCGTCGTGGCGCGACCACCCCCGGTTGGCGGTGCCAAGGCGCCCTCAGTCCCTGAGCGCGCAGTCAGGTCGTGGCTTGGCCGGCATAACGACGAAGAAACGGCGGCGAATCGCGCTCCGGGCCGCTTCGCATCGGATCGCGCGCCGCCGCGCCAGCGGACCTGCCCTAGACCGGCATCGTCCGCTTCTGGTGCGCTCGGCCGAGCCGCGCCGTCGGCTCCGAGTGGCCGGCGATCACCCGCACGCCTTCATCCAGCCGTTCTCGGATATTGGCCTCATGGCAGCCTTCCAGGAAGGCGATGCCGTTACGCCTGCAGGCGGCGAGCACCTTGTCGCGCGCCGCCTGCATCACCGGCGGGTAAGGATCGCGCAGCAGCTTCACCGAACCGAGCGACAGGCTGAGGTCGCCAGGACCCATCTCCGCAAACCCAAGCCCGGGCACGGCGCAGATCTCATCGGCGTTGGCGATCCCCTCGGGGCTTTCCAGCTTCACGCCTAGCAGAAGCTCGCCCTGCGGGTTGAGCGGCCAGGGATCGCAGCGGTTCATGTAGTCGTCGCCGGAGAGGCCCCATATCGGTGCCGCGGTATTCTCTGACCCGCGGCCGCGCGTGCCGATGCCCAACTTGCCGGCGGCGGCCGGGCCGCGCACCGCGCCGTGCAGCCGTTCCTCGGGCGTGGGCAGTGCCGGGTCGACGCCGGCGAGGTTGTGCGGGTAGCGGCAAGCCTCGACGAAGGCACGGGTCGCTGCCGCGTTCTCCGCCTGGCACAGCAGGATGCCATGCACGCCGCGGCCGAGGATCTGGCGGAACTGCCAGGCGTTGAACCGTACATTCGCCTCGTCCGTGCCGTTCACCGGGGCTTCGACGATCACGGCGGGCGTGCGGTGGCCGGAGCGGGTCGGGCCGGCCTCGGCCATGCCGCGCATGTACTCCGCGAGCCCGGTCATGTCGAAGCAGCCATGCTCCATGCCGACATTCATGTAGTCGGCCCAGGTGCCGGCATCCTCCCGCCCCTGCGCGTAGGTCAGCACGTGGCCGCTATGCGGGCCGTCATAGTAGATGGCCTGGTCCTGCTGCAGCAGCTCGATGGCGCGATTGATCCGGGTTGCCATGCTGTCCCTCCCTGGCGAGCCGGCAGTCTGCGGCGGTGGCGGGCGGCGTCAAGCCTGACCTCCATGCGCGGCTCAACCCGCCCACAGCACACGGCTTCAGCGGATGAGGGCGATGCTGACACCCGCCGCCGCCGCGATGTCGGGCCAGCGGCGTTCCGCTGTCAGGGCTGGCACGCCCTCGCGCTTGGCGAGCGCAAGACAGTAGCGATCACCGAGCGACAATCCGCGTTCCAAGGTCGTCAGGCGCAACATTCCCGCGTCGAAGGACAGTGCGGTATCGACTGGAACCGCTCGGATCGGCAGCGGGCGAAGTATGGCCTCGATATCTTGTCGCGCAGCGCCAAGCCTTGCGTAGTAGCTGACGACTTCGGCCAGATTAACGACGCTCATGAGTGCACCATCGAGCGCTGCCTTCACCTTGTCAGCGCCAGGTTCGCCCAAGAGCAACGCGAGAAGGGCGGAGGCATCGAGCACCGACCGCGTCACTCGGCTTCTGCCTCACGCCGCCGTTCGGCGAGAAAGTCATCCACGGAGGCCTCCGGTCGGCCTGCGGTAAGCCGACGGCTGATTTCCTGTGCTCGGGCAACGACCTGGTCGAGAGTGCGCAGCACGATGGCATCCCCTGTGTCTTCAACGAGAACCTCGCCCCCCCGGGCAAGCCCATGCCGCCTCCGGATATCGGCGGGCAAGCTTACACGCCCCTCGGGTGTCACTTTGGCCTTGGCTATCACTTGCACTCCTCCGTGCCGCAGATGGCTGATTCCAGGCTATATGCCATAAGGTCAGATGGTCTGGCATGGCTCATCATACATGGCAGACAGAATGAGGCGCGCCACATTAGTCCATCACAGCCATCAGACATGCCTCGCCATGGCGCGCCGGCCCGTGGCCTGATACACGGCGCGCCCATGACCTCCCTGCTACCGCTTGGCCGCGGCAACGAACGCACCGTGGCCCTGCTGCACCGCCTGTGGCGTGAGCACCTGATCCACCACAAGGGCCGCATGGTGCTGATCGCCGTGCTGACACTGATCATGTCGGCCACCACGGCCATCTACCCGCTGGTGATCAACCACGCCTTCAACATGTTCACCCGGCACGATGCTCGGATCCTGTACCAGCTCCCCGTGCTGGTGGTCATCGTCACCGGCGTGAAGGCGGCGGCGCAGTATTTCCAGAACGTACAGGTGCAGCAGGCCGTGCTGCTGGTGATCCGCGAACTGCAAAGCCGCATGTTCGCCCACCTGACGCGCGCCGACCTCGCGCGCCTGGAGCGGGAGGCGCCGGCACAGCTTGCCTCGCACTTCACCACCGACGCCGCGACGATCCGGGAGGCGCTGACCAAGACGGTGAACGGCGTCGCCGACGTTGTCACCGTCATCGGGCTGATCGCCAGCATGATCTACATGAACTGGCTGCTGTCGCTGATCGCCGCGGCGATGTACCCGATCGCCATCCTGCCGATCGAGCGCATCGGCCGGCGCATCCGCCGCGCCTCGGGCGGCATGCAGGAGCGTGTCGGCGAAACCGCGACCCTGCTGAACGAGAGTTTTGCCCAGGCCCGCACCGTCCGCGCCTACCGGCTGGAGATGCAGGAGGTGAAGCGCGCCGACGCCGCCTTCGGCGCGCTGTACAAATCGCTGCTGCGCATCAGCAAGAACCGCTCGCGCGTCGAGCCGGTGCTGGAGGTGTTGGGCGGCGCCGCGGTGGCCGGCATCATAGGCTTCGAGGGCTGGCGCGCCTCGGTCAACGACCACACGCTGGGCGACTTCACCGGCTTCGTCGCCGCGCTGCTGATCGCCTCCCGCCCGCTGCGCGCGCTGGGCTCGCTGAACGCCGCGCTGCAGGAGGGGTTGGCAGGGATGGTGCGCGTCTTCGCCATCATCGATGAGGAGCCAACCATCGTCGACGCGCCGGACGCGGCGCGGCTGCCGCGCGGCGAGGGGCATGTCGTCTTCGATCGTGTCCGCTTCGTCTATCCGGACGGCCGCGTCGGCTTGGAGAATTTAAGTTTCGAAGCCAGGCCCGGCACGACGGTGGCGCTGGTCGGTCCATCGGGCGGCGGCAAATCCACTGCCCTGGCGCTGATCCCCCGCCTGCATGATGCGACCGCGGGTTCGGTGCGGATCGACGGCATGGACGTGCGGCAGGTGACGCTGTCCAGCCTGCGCGACGCCATCGCCTATGTCGGCCAGGACGCGCTGCTCTTCGACGACACGGTGGCGGCGAACATTGCCATGGGCCACCCAGGCGCGAGCCAGGCGGCCATTGAGGCCGCCGCCGAGGCTGCCGCCGCCGCCGGCTTCATCAACGACCTCCCGCTAGGCTACGAAACGCGCGTCGGCACCAACGGCCAACGCCTGTCGGGCGGGCAACGCCAGCGGGTTGCCCTGGCTCGCGCGCTGCTGCGCAATCCGCGCATCCTGCTGCTGGACGAGGCGACCAGTGCGCTGGACACGGAAAGCGAGGCTGCGGTGCAGGAGGCGCTGACCCGCCTGCGCAGGGGCCGCACGACGATCGTCATCGCGCACCGGCTGTCCACGGTCCGCGACGCCGACCTCGTGGTCGCCCTGTCCGACGGCAAAGCCGAGGAAGCCGGCACCCACGCCGACCTCATGGCCCATGAGGGCCTCTACGCGCGGCTCGTGCGAAGCCAGAGCCTGATCGCGGCGTAGCGGCGCACGCGGCGGGGGCCCCGTCCCAGTCGGGGCCTGCCCTCGCCTCATGAACGTCAGGACAGGCCGCGCGGGGCTATCGGTGGAGCCGGCACGTCCTCTCCACCGTCATGGCGGGCGAAGGCCCGCCATCCACGCCTTTGCCACATGGGCGCTGTCTGGGCCTTGGATGTTCCTACCGCGATGCGCCGATGCCGGCCTTCGCTCGCCATGACTAGAAAGCCACGCCCGCCCCTCGAAGACATGACAATGCGGGGGCTGCCGCCCCTGCCCTTTACCCCGCCCGCTTCGCCCGCTCGATCGCCTCGACGATCAGCTGCTGTGCTTCGACGGCATCGCCCCAGCCCAGCACCTTGACCCATTTGCCGGGCTCCAGGTCCTTGTAGTGCTCGAAGAAGTGCTTGATCTGGTCCAGCGTGATCTGCGGCATGTCCGTGTAGTTCTTCACGTTGACATAGCGCTGCGTCAGCTTCGGCGAGGGCACGGCGACGATCTTCTCGTCGCCGCCGCTTTCGTCCTGCATCTTCAGCACGCCAACGGGCCGTACGTTGATCAGCGCACCCGGAACGATCGGCCGGGTGTTCGCCACCAGCACGTCGATCGGGTCGCCGTCATCGGACAGCGTGTGCGGCACGAAGCCGTAATTCCCGGGGTAGCGCATCGGCGTGTAGAGGAACCGGTCCACCACCAGCGTGCCGGCTTCCTTATCCATTTCGTACTTGATCGGTTCGCCGCCGATGGCGACTTCAATGATGACGTTGACGTCCTCGGGCGGGTTGTTGCCGATGGCGATCGCGTCGATACGCATGAAACCAACTCTTTCCTGGCTAGATCCGTTCGATATCCGCCCCGCAGGCGGCGAGCTTCTGTTCAACCGCCTCATAGCCGCGGTCGAGGTGATAGACACGGTTCACCACCGTCTCCCCCTTTGCCGCCAGCCCGGCCAGGATCAGCGACAGCGAGGCGCGCAGGTCGGTCGCCATCACCGGCGCCCCCTGCAGCGCCGGCACGCCGCGCACGATGGCCGAGGCGCCGTGCACATTGATGCGCGCGCCCATGCGGTTCAGTTCCGGCACGTGCATGAAACGATTTTCGAAAATCGTCTCGGTCACCATGGACGCGCCCTCGGCGACCGACATCAG
>JAFEFW010000299.1 GCA_018240405.1 Pseudomonadota bacterium | reverse complement strand
ATCGAAGCCACACTCTGGTTCGATGTAGAAGCTGTCCCGCAGCCCCAGGAGGTTGTCGACGCTGTACGGAACACATTTGCCGCGCCCGGTGGTGCCACCGGTGAAGCGGAAGAGCGTGACATGATGGTTCACGTCAATTGCGATACCGGGATCCTCTTCGGATGATTCGTTGACCAACGTCCAGAAATCCTCAACGTCGTCGGGGCCGGGTCCGGGATCCATTGCAATCATCCGGACGCCGCGTTCGTGCAGCGGGCGGTGATACCGTTCGATCAACGCGCGTTCCAGGAACACAACTTTGGGGCGCAGAAAATCGACCTGCGCTAGATGCTCCTCCATGCTGTCGCGGTAGTTCGTGAATGCGGCAGCGGCCCTGGTCTTGAAAAACACCGGGAAATGCAGCAGCGCCATGTTGTCATTCTCGACGATCGGCATGAACCGGTCGCCGGCGCCAAGGCCAAAGCGGTTAGTCAGCATATTGGCGATCCGGTTGGTCAGGCGGTGATATTCCCTGAAGGTGAACCGCCGGCCTCGCTCGGTATTCACAAGTGCTTCGCGCGCGCCGAAGCGCGTAGCCATCAGGCCCATCACGCGGCCGAAGTCCATGTCCATTCCTGGCGCTCCCTGTCACTACTGGTCTGAGTTAGAAGTCCTTTGACAGAAGCGTTGAACGCTGGCCAGGATGTCGTCGGCGCTCTTGGTCCAGATGAAGGGCTTGGGGTTTTCGTTTGTTGCTGCAATGTAGCGGCGAACGGCCTGCTCGAGGGAGCGAGTGCTGCGGAACTTCCCGCGCCGGAGTTGGCGCGCGCTCAGCAAGGCGAACCATGCCTCGACAAGGTTCAGCCAGGAGCCCGAGGTTGGGGTGAAGTGCAGGTGATAGCGCGGCCGCTTGACGAGCCACCGCCGGATCAGCGGAGCCTTATGGGTCGAGGCATTGTCGAGCACGAGATGCACATCCAGATCGGGCGGCACGCTGCGGTCGATCTGGTCCAGAAACGCGCGGAACTCGACCGCGCGGTGGCGCTGGCGGCAAGTGCCGATCACAGTGCCGGTCTTGACGTCCAGAGCGGCGAACAGGTCGGTGGTGCCATGACGGATGTAGTCATGGGTGTGACGCTCTACCTGACCCGGACGCATCGGCTGCACCGGTGCGGTTCCCTCGGTGGCCTGGATCTGCGGCTTTTCATCAACGCACAGCACCAGCGCGCGGTCCGGCGGGTTCAGATACAGCCCGACAATGTCGCGCACCTTGTCGACGAACAGCGGGTCACGCGACAGCTTGAAGGTCTCACTACGATGCGGCTGGAGAGCAAACGCGTGCCAGATCCGCACCACCGCAGTCTGGCTCAATCCCACGGCTTGAGCCAGACTGCGCGTGCTCCAGTGCGTCGCATTGGCTGGTGTGCTCTCCAAGGTGGTGACAACCGCCCGCTCAATCTGTTCGTCGGTGATCCGGCGCGGTGCGCCAGGACGGGGCTCATCGAGCAGCCCATCAGGCCCACGCTCGGCAAACCGCTGCCGCCAGGTGGCAACGGTTGGGCGGCTGACGCCCAGCGCTTTGGCGACCGCGCCATTCGTCGTCCCGGCTTCGGCACAGGCCAGGACGATCCGGGCACGCATCGCCAGCCCCTGAGCCGTCTTGCGACGCCGCGTCCAAGCTTCCAATGTCTCGCGGTCCGCCGCGGACAACGTGATCGCAACCGCATGCGGGCTTGCCATCGCCACCTCCCATCCAGTCACTGCCTCAGCGCCAGCGACGGACATATAGGAAAGGTGGAAGGGATTTCTAACTCAGACCACTAGGTTCTTTTTGTCTGGCAGACAGATAGCTCGAGCCAAAAGTATATCTGCCTGTGAAGCAAATCCCTCGCCAGCGCATCATCAAACGATAGCGATGCTGTCTCCAGGCCGCACGATCTTTTCGACAGTCTCCGCATCCTACACGTTCGCCTTGTTGTTGCGCAGGCGCTTGATCGTCCTCACCACACCCGGTTCTAAGACACGGCATTCGGCTTGAGCTGGTTGGTAAGCGTCGCCTACGAGTCGTAAGGAGCTGGCGGGGCCGGATTTTGGCCCGGGAGGACCTGCTCAACATGTGATAGTTGCCGCGCCCATGAACGGGAGACCGCGTCATAACGCGACCTGCGGTTTATCCAGCCAAGCAATATTAGGAGTTGGTATAGATGCACGCCGCCTCCGGCGACCAAGCACAGGAGCAGCACAATTAACGTATCCATCAAGCTGCCCTCCGTATAGGAGCTCGCCAGGAATACTCTTATTATCGGGAATTGTCCCATTAATGCTGCTCGATACCATTCTGCACTGTGAAGTATTTCATAGGTTGAGGCGCAGTTGGAGCCGTCACTGACAGAGTAAAACTTTGTGGATAGGTGGCGGCGGCTTTAAAGCCGGCCCACGAAATGCAATCTGATCTGGATCGGCGGCGGCCGCCGCTGTGGGTGCATCCCTAATTGACGCCAATGAGTTCAGCGGCACGCTGCTCGTCCAGCTGCGGTGCCGTCAGCTGATGCTCGACCGAACCCCGGTATCTAGCTGGTCAGCGCCATGCCGCGGCAGTAGCCCTCGGCGCAACTTCAACGGACCCGACGTCCCGCTCACACATACGGCTCGCCAGCCTTCCGTTCTGCAAAATTCGTGGCCATGCTGCCGACCAATAATGACGGCGAACGCCGTGCAGCAGCACTTGGGGGGATAATGACCGAGATCCTGATCGCGGGCGCCGGGCCAGTGGGGCTGACACTGGCGCTCGATCTTGCCAGCCGCGGCATTCCGGTGCTGATCGTCGAACCACGCGGGCCCGGCGAACCGCCCAGCGTCAAGTGCAACCATGTCGGCGCCCGGACCATGGAGATTTTCCGACGCCTCGGCGTAGTGCAGGCAGTGCGCGACGCTGGACTGCCGCACGACTACCCGAACGACATTGCGTTCCGCACCACGACCACAGGCTTGGAGTTGTCGCGCATTCCGATTCCGTGCCGGCGCGACCGCTATACAGCGACCAGCGGACCGGACACATGGTGGCCGACGCCCGAACCGCCGCACCGGATCAATCAGATCTATCTGGAGCCGGTGCTGTTTGCTCACGCTGCCGCACAACCAGGCATTCGCATCCTGAACCAGATGCGCCTGGTGCACTTCGAGCAGGACGACCTTGGCGTCACCGCGACGATCGAGGACCTGACCAACGGTGAGCAGCATTCCGTCCGCACGACCTATTTGATCGGCTGCGATGGTGCCCACTCCATGGTGCGGCGGCGCATCGGCGCGACGCTACGCGGCGATCCGGAACTGGAACACCGGCAATCCACTTACATTCGCGCGCCCGAACTCCTGAAGAGCACACAGACGAAACCGGCTTGGGCTAACACCTCGTTGAACCCGCGCCGTAGCGCCAATATGTTTGCCATCGATGGGCGCGAGACCTGGCTCGTGCACAACTACATGCGCCCCGGCGAGACCTTTGACTCGGTGGACCGCGACTGGTGCATCCGCCAAATCCTAGGGGTCGGCCCCTCCTTCCCGATCGGAATCCTGGGCAAGGAAGACTGGACGGCGCGGCGGATGATTGCTGACCGGTTCCGCCGAGGACGCGTGTTCCTGTGCGGGGACTCTGCACATATCTGGGTGCCGAACGCCGGCTACGGCATGAATGCCGGCATTGCCGACGCAATGAACCTGTCCTGGATGCTGGCCGCAGTGCTGCAGGGGTGGAGCGACCCGGCAATCCTGGATGCGTATGAGGCGGAACGCTATCCGATCACCGAGCAGGTGTCCTACTACGCGATGGATACCTCCATGAACCTGGCGAAGCAGCGCAGCGCCATCCCGGCGAATATCGAGGATCCGGGACCGGAGGGCGAGGAATGCCGCCAGCGCATCGGGCAGGAAGCATACGATATCAATGTCGGCCAGTTTTGCTGCGGCGGGCTGAACTTCGGCTATTTCTACGACAACTCGCCGCTGATCGCATATGATGGGGAGAAGCAACCCGCCTACACGATCTACGACTTTGAGCAGTCCACTGTGCCCGGTTGTCGCATTCCGCACTTTTTCCTCCCCAATGGGGCCTCGCTGTACGATTGCCTTGGCCCCTGGTTCACCCTGCTGCGCTTTGATCCTTCCGCCGAGGTCAGCGGCATTGTTTCGGCGGCAGCGAAGCGGGGTGTGCCTCTGTCGGTGCTGGATCTGGAACCGGAGCGATCGCTGTATGGGGAAAAGTTGGTGCTGGCGCGGCCTGATCAGCACGTGGCCTGGCGCGGCAATCTTGAACCGCCCGAACCGCTGGCGCTAATCGATCGCATCCGCGGCGCCGCAGCATGAGCAGCGGCCCAACTGCGAAGCAAGCTTACTCCTCGGCCAGCAAGAAATCGATCGTCGTCCATTCGAAAGCTTCGAGCGGCATTTACTCGGGCCCGGCAAGCCCTGCGCCGTATGACGACACCCAGCCATCACAAGCTCGTTGCAAAGCTGGCGCCACGACCATGTTCAAGCACTCGGCGTCCAATCATCTGGCCACCATTTTACTGGTTGCTGGTTGGAGAGC
>JAFEFW010000298.1 GCA_018240405.1 Pseudomonadota bacterium | reverse complement strand
CCCACCGGGCGGATTGGCGCTTCGGACAGGTCATCCACCTGTCCGGTCAGCATCCGGGCAATGCCGGAGTCGTAGAACAGCGTCAGGTCGGTGGCCGGATCCTCGGCGCGCGGCCCGGTCTGGCCAAAGGGCGAGATCAACACGATCGCCGCTGTCGGTGCCCGAGCCCGCAGCGTGGCGGCATCCCAGCCGGCATCGCGCAGGGCAGATGGGCTGCCTTCGGCAACGATTAAGTGCGCATCGCTCAGGCCGTGCGCCGCGACCGGACCGCGGACCAGATGCTGGCGGAGCAGATCGTGATCCTCTGCCGTAAGGCTCGCTGCCTGGATCGCCACGGCGGCGCCCAGATCGGCCAGGATTCGCCCGCATACAGCAGCCGCAAGCCCGTCGCCCAAGCGCGTGACACGAAACCCACTCAGCAGCGCCATATCCTGATGCGTCCTTAATCAATGGCGCGACGATGCCGTCCGCTCATTGGGATGGCAACCGGGCCGCCGATAAGGACGCAGTGGCATAGGGCTCGATGGCGTTAGCATGTCCGGCTTAGGCGCGCGCCCTACCTCCAGCCTGTCGCGGAGTGCCGCAGTAACGAACCTGGCGCAAGCCGCAGGTTCATATTGCCGCAGAACCGACAGGTGCGCGGCCGGCGAGCCACACGAGATATGTTGTTAATCATCAAATGCAATGCCACGCGATGTGCATGCAACATTTGTTCTATCCCGTGTCATGCATTTCCTGTACGCACGTTACCGGTGGCAGAACCGTCGGCGCGTATCGCGTCAGGCAGGCATCGGCCGCCCGATAGGGAAGCCAGGGAACCGTCCAAGGAGGCCTGAACGGCTATGAGTGCGTCAACGCCGCCGCTCGATACGGTGCGGCCATCGGAACGTCCCATGACATCCGGCGAGAAGAAGGTCATCCTTGCCTCCTCGCTGGGCACAGTCTTCGAGTGGTACGATTTCTACCTCTACGGCGCGCTGGCGACCGTCATTGGCGCCAAGTTCTTCGGCATGTTCGATGAGAACACCCGCAACATCTTTGCGCTGCTGGCCTTCGCCGCGGGCTTCCTGGTCCGGCCGTTCGGCGCGCTGGTGTTCGGCCGCATCGGCGACCTGGTCGGGCGCAAATACACCTTCCTGATCACCATCCTGATCATGGGCATGTCCACCTTTCTGGTGGGTATCCTGCCGACCTCGGACCAGGTGGGAATCTCAGCCGCCGTCATCTTGATCGGGTTGCGCCTGCTGCAGGGCCTGGCGCTGGGTGGCGAATATGGCGGCGCAGCCACCTACGTGGCGGAGCATTCGCCGCATGGCCGCCGCGGCTTCTACACCTCCTGGATTCAGACCACCGCGACGCTGGGCCTGTTCCTGTCGCTGATCGTGATCCTGACCACGCAGGGGATCATGAGCGCGGACGATTTCCGTAGCTGGGGCTGGCGGATTCCGTTCCTGGTGTCGATCGTGCTGCTGGCAGTGTCGGTCTGGATCCGTACGAAACTATCCGAAAGCCCGGCCTTCCTGAAGATGAAGGCCGAGGGCCGGCACTCCAAGGCGCCGCTGTCCGAGGCCTTCTTCCAATGGGAAAACGCGAAGTGGGCGATCCTGGCTTTGCTTGGCCTCGTCGCCGGTCAGGCGGTGGTCTGGTACTGCGGCCAGTTCTACGCCTTGTTCTTCCTGACCTCTGTGCTAAAGGTTGATAGTTTCACAGGCAACCTGCTGGTGGCGTGGTCGCTGGCGCTCGGCACCATGGGCTTCGTCCTGTTCGGCTGGCTGTCGGACAAGATTGGACGAAAGAAGATCATCCTGGGCGGCTGTATCATTGCTGCGCTGACCTACTTCCCGGTGTTCAAGTTCATCGCCGAGACCGCCAATCCGGCGCTGATCAAGGCGCAGGAGAGTGTGCAGGTCACGGTCATTGCCGATCCGTCGGAATGCTCCTTCCAGTTCAACCCGGTGGGTACGGCGAAGTTCACCAGCACCTGCGACACCGCCAAAGGGTCGCTGGCACGCGCCTCGGTGGCTTACACCCGGGAGAACGCGCCGCCCGGGACGCCGGCCAGCGTGCGGATCGGCAACAAGGTGCTGGAGGTCAAGTCCGGCAATTTCAGCCGGGATCTCGCGGCCGAACTGGCGGCGGTCGGCTATCCGGCGGCATCCAATCCGTCCGTGGTGAAGATGGCGCACCCGTTCGACATCTTCCGCGCGCAGCCACTGATGCTGGTGGGCGGTCTGCTGTTCCTGGTGATCCTGGTCACCATGGTCTACGGCCCGATCGCCGCAACGCTGGTGGAGCTGTTTCCGACCCGCATCCGCTACACATCGATGTCGCTGCCGTACCACATCGGCAATGGCTGGTTCGGTGGCCTGCTGCCGGCAACCGTGTTCGCGATGAATGCACAGACCGGCTCGATCTACTTCGGACTTTGGTATCCGATCGTCATTGCGGCGGCGACGGCAGTCATCGGCCTCTTCTTCCTGCCGGAGACCAAGGACCGCGACATCTTCGCGGGTGACTTCTCGGTCCACCCGGGCGACACGGTGGTGGAGTTCGATCCGAACGCCGCTGACTACTGAGCGATCGGCCGATTTGGGGGCGCCGGCACGCCGGCGGCCCCGTCGGCGGAGATCGCGGGGCAAGCCGGGCCATGACAGGGGGCGATCGCCGCGCCCGGCCGCCAGGCCGATGGCATGGGACTGGCCGCGACGGCGACGGAGCGCCGCAGCCACCCACCGGTTGCGCCGCGGCGGTTGCCCAACGGCGCTCGGTTTGCAGGCCGCCGACGCGACTTTCCGGCTATCCGCGTCCCCCTTGAATCGCCGCCCAAACCCGGCCGGGTGTCGCCGGCATGTCGAAGTGCCGGATGCCCAGCGGTGCCAGCGCGTCGTTGATCGCATTCATCGCCGCGCCCAGCGCCCCGACCGTGCCCGCCTCACCCACGCCCTTGGCGCCGAGCGGATTGACCGCGGTCGGAACCTCGCGCGTGGCCAGTCGGAAGTCCGGATATTCGTGCGCGCGCGGCATCTGGTAGTCCATGAAGGACGCGGTCAGAAGCTGACCCGAGTCCGGGTCGTGGACGATTAATTCGCCGAGCGCCTGGCCGACGCCCTGAACGACGCCGCCATGAATCTGGCCGGCGACGATCATCGGGTTCAAGACGCGGCCGAGTTCCTCCACCGCGCTGTAGCGGACGATCTCGGTCTCGCCGGTGTCTGCGTCGATCTCGACCTCGCAGATATGCGTGCCGTTCGGGAAGGTCACGGCGGTTGGGGTGAATTCGCCGGACTCCACGAGACCGCCCTCCTCGCCCGGCGGAATATGCTTCGGGTCATGCGCCCAGCGGCCAATATCGGCCAGGCTGACGGAGCGGTCGGTGCCGGCGATGCGGAACCGGCCTTCCGACAATTCGATATCGGCGACGGCGGCCTCCAGCATGTCGGCTGCCAACTTTGTGGCCTTGTCGATCACCTTGTCCACCGCGAGGGTCACCGCCGACCCGCCGATGCACAGCGCGCCGGAGCCGCCGTTGCCCTTGCCGCTGGCCAGCAGGTCGGTATCGCCGCCTTCCCAGATCACCTGCTCCTCGGGGATACCGAAACGGCCGGCGACCAACTGGGTGAAGGTCGTTTCAAGACCCTGGCCGACGGACATCGAGCCCGACCGCAGGATCAGTCGCCCGTCCGCGGCCAGGCGCAGTTCCGCGAGGTCCTTCGCCGGGCGCAGGAACGGGCCACCGGCCACCTCAATGCAGTTGCACAGCCCGATGCCGCGCAGCTTGCCACGCGCCTTTGCCTCCGCCCGCCGCTGCTCGAAGCCGTCGAGTTCCGCCAGCTTCGCCGCCTCCTGCATGTTTCCTTCAAATTCACCGCAGTCATACGTGAACGTCAGCGCCGTCTTGTACGGCATTGCGCTGGGCGGGATCAGGTTGCGGCGGCGCAGTTCATACGGGCTGATGCCGAGTTCGCGGGCAGCGACGTCAATCAGCCGCTCGATCGCGTAGGTCGCTTCCGGCCGCCCGGCGCCGCGATAGGCGGCCGTCGGCACGGTGTGGGTCAGGATGCCGCAAACCTCGGCGGCGATATAGGGAAGCAGATAGGTGCCGGCGATGCCGCCGACATTGCCGACGCCCCAGCCCGAGCGACCAGACACATAGGCGCCAAGGTTCACGTTCCAGCGCAACTTCAGCGCGGTGAACTTGCCGTCCTTGTCCAGGCCGAGCGAGGCGTGGATCTGCATTTCGCGGGCGTGCTCGTCGGTCAGGAAGCCTTCCGTACGATCGGAAATCCATTGCACCGGCTTGCCGTATTTCCGCGCCGCCCAGGCGACCAGGATCGGCTCCAGGTGGACGCCGGACTTCATCCCGAATGAGCCGCCGACATCGCCCGGCAGCACACGGATATCGGTGTTCTTCAACCCAAAGATCGGTCCGGCAATGCCGTTGCGCAGATTGAACGGCGACTGGTTGGAGGCATGCAGTTCGATCCTTCCGTCCTCGGCGATGCGCGCCCAGGCGCCGCGCGGTTCCATCGTGTTGGCGTTCACGCGGGAGACGGTGAAGTCCAGC